>CAWVJG010000146.1:0-5233 GCA_963929465.1 Bacillota bacterium | reverse complement strand
TATCTTCAAAGTATGGCACATTATTATTAATGTCAATAACTATTTGTCCAGAATATTCCGGAATGTCATTTATACTAACGTTAGTATAAATATTATTTACTATATTTGTTTGTGTATTATCAGTTGAAACATTATTTGATAATTCTTCTTTATTTGGAAATACTGCATATCCAATTAAAGCAAATAATATTGTTAAAACTACTATTATTCCTATTTGTTTTAAGTTTTTCTCTTTCATATTCTCTTTATTATTATTCATTTTTTCCCCTACCAACAACTTATTTTTCATAATTACTTTACATTATAATATTATAATACTGGAAATTTTTCAATTCTAATATCAATAGAAACAATAGAAATATAAAAAAATTCAGAATACAAACAATTAAGAAATAAATTTAAAAAATGAGATAACTGTTTATTATATACCATATTTTGTAAATTTTTTCAATAATTTTTGATTAATTTATACCATAAAATGATTTAAAATTTAAAGAAGTAAGAAAGTTAATAAAAATACTAATTCCTTACTTCTTGTAATAATATTGTTAACAAACTATTTGATTACTTATGATATTTTCTATAAATGTTTTCTAATATAGAAAACTCTTCATCTGAAATACGAAACATTGCAATTCTTATAGAAATAACTGAACTTCTTACAGCATTTGGTTTACAATGCTGTTTTCTTGAAATTGCAGATAATGTTTCTCTTTTAAATTGTGTTGGTTTTAATCCATAATATCTTATAAATCGTTCTTTTTGTAAATCAGTTTTCTTGGGTAATTTAAGAACTATATGATAGATTTGTTCTTTATGTCTATTAGAAATATTGTATTGTTTCATATAATCTAAAAGCCAACCTACTAAATCTCTTTTATCTGTAAATCTACTTATGTTATACCACCTCCGATTTTAATAATTTAATAATCGATTATTAATCATGGTATAACGTATATTTAGCTATTTGTCAGCGCCCTTTTTGAAATTTTAGTTCAAACCGGTTGTATTATTTTGCATTTGCTTACGCGAATTATCAATATTATCTTTCATTTTTATTCTATTTTCAAATGCCTTGTCAATTATTGCTTTGAAGTTTCTCATCGCATAATCCCAATTATACATTTTACTATATCCACTCTTTATATTATCAGCTAATCGAGCTGGTATATCATCATAAGAATATGTATTATCACTTCTTTGTAGTTCTGGCAATAATATTCCTATCAGTCCTGAATTCCCATTAATACTACCTCTAAGTCCTGCATATATTTCCCAATCTACGTGTTTTCTTGTTTTTGTATTTTTTCCGACTAATACAACTACTACAGAAGAATCTGAAATATAATCCTCTCTAATTAATCTTTTTATATATTCATCGCTATTATCTGAGTCTATATCATTATCCATTACAGATTTATTTATCATAATATCTTTAAAATTATTATCAATATAATCTTTATATTTTTGATCATCCTTATGATAATAACTTATAAAAACTTTGTGTTTTCCACTATCATTAAAATAATTATACATTTTCATCTTCCTTTCCTTGTATAATTTCTGCTATTTCATCCGCTATTTCTTCAATCGTATTTACACTTGTACTTCTAGCCACTTTATCTGCTATAGATGGTGAATAATCTATAACTTCCTGTTTAGTTATGTTATGCCAGATGGGTAATAATATTTGTTGATTTGAAATTGAGCGAGTTATTAATCCGTCTAATTCATAATTTGTCCATCCTTTTTTTATAAAATTCTTTGATAAAATTATTATACCAAATTTGCTTTTAGCAACTCCTTTATCAATTTTTTGTCTTAGACTATCTCCTATCTTTAATTCAAATTCATCATACCAAACATTTAATTTTCTATCTTTTAATGCATTCGCCAATGGTCTTACAACTTCTTCTTTATCTTCAGAAGCATGAGATATAAACACATCATATTCTTTTTCATCATCATTATCTAATTTATTTCCCAAAAATAATGAGGATAACTCTGATGTATTATATCTTTTTGCTGGTGGCATAGCTCCTGGTAAAACTCTAACAGCACTTCTTACCTGTCCACCATACCCTCCTAAATTAATAACTACAAACCATCGCCCATTACTTGGAACTACTATTCTATATGGAGAACTCTTTACATATCCACCATAATACTTATATCTTCTACCATTTTTATAATTGTTGTAGTTACTACTATTCAATAATAAAACATTTGCAGCATTTCCCTTTAATGTTACTTCAACTATATTACCCTTTTCTAAGTTTCCTAAGTTATATACAGTATATTTCATACATTCCCTCCATCTCTTATCCACAGTTATTTTAGCAATCTAACTATGAAATAATTAATTATGAATTTCATACTAACTTCTTTAGTTCTTCTGCAAATTGAACCATTTGTTTGTTAGTTTCCTTTAAATCTGTAATTAACTCATTATATCTTTTATATTTCTTCTGAATCTCCTGAGGGGATAATTGACTATTAACTTCTTTTTCTATTTCTTGATTATACCATCTCCTATATTTAGCCTGCCATTTTGTTAAATGAGGTCTTAATCCAAAATTTAAAGTTTTAATCAAAATATTTTCTAATTTTTCTAAATCTTTATCTTTCTTTCTAGGTTCAATTTCCTTTAATAAATCTCTAATAATTCCAAATAATGAATACCAAGAATTATATACTTCTACAATAACATCTTTATCTTCCTCGAATAATAGTCCTACTTTTCTTGTCATTATTTCCACCCAAGCCTTATGAGCTATTCTAGAAATATCCTTATTTTTTTCAATACTTATATTTCCTATATTTGCAATACTTATATTCATATGAACTATTTTAAATTTTTTTCTAAAAAAATATTTAAATACCTTATAGATTAAGTAAACTAGTATAGTTGCCAAAATAATTAACCAAATACATACAATTACATTATCCAAAGTTACTATTATTGAAATAGAGTGCAAATAATTCAATATATCCATGCATATGTCTCCTTTAAGTTAAGTCTATTTTAAATTTTTAAATCCTTCATATTCCTTAAATGCCAACAAATATAATGCTTTTAATAAATCCGGATTTTTTTCTCTTAGTTCGTCTACTACTGTATCCGAACCAACTTGTAATTCCTTATTTTCTTCTATAATTTCATCTATTAGCGCTGGTAATTCCATACAAATCTTATAAAAAGCTTCTTTATCTCCTGTAACTATTTCATAAAACTTATCCATTGAAACTCGTCTAATTCTTTGGTTCTCCATTTTTTCTCCATCTAGAGAAACTTTCCAAACTATATTTTGGCTGCTTTTAGCTATAACTTCTACTAGATAACATTCAGCTTTATTATCACTAGCTATTTTATTTAACATTCTCATATATGTTTTTTGTGCGGAAGAAGAATTCATTGTATTATGCTTATTTTTCATTTCAGTATATATTTTAGTTCCATCATTTTTTGTATAAATGACATCGAATCCTTCTTTTGGAACTTCACATTTTTTTATATATTTAAACATGTTTTGATGAAAATATCCAATAGCATTTGAATTTGTTTTATCTCTTTGTCTTACTAATTCATCTTTTATTACTTCCTCGAAATTTTTTCTATATACTTTACTATCAAATACCATTTTAATAGGATCTACTATATTAGAATTAAATTTACTTAAGTCAATTCCATCTAATGTTTTTTCATATGTAGAAATTGTATTTTTTATATGTTGTTTCAAATTTTCTCTTGTTATAAAATTAAGATTCCACATTTGTATCAACTCCTTTATTTAGTGCATCCATAATTGATATTCCAACTTCTTTTGCTAGCTCTACAGGTACAGCATTTCCTATTTGTTTATATATATCATTCATTTTACCTGCAAATTGCCATTCATCTGGAAATGATTGAATTCTTGCATATTCTCTAGTAGTAAAAGGTCTACTTTCATCAGGATGGCATCTATCAGTTTGTTTCATCATAGGTGAACATGTTAATGTTAGCGATGGCTCGTCCCATGAAATTCTTCTTGCGATTCCAGTTCTTCCTCCTCCCATAAAATAGCATGATTTCATATAGTCTCTAGCTATATCATCCGGTAAATCTTTCCAATATCCTCCAGGTGGTACTAAATCAAATACTTTTTTCTTTTTTTCTGGGTATTTTGCTCCAACTGATTCTGGTACATTTTGTAATACATCTCTTAAAACAGGTTTATAATCATGAGGCTTTGGATATTGAAATTTAACACTTTCTTTTAAATCATTTCTAGTTCCTATTATAACAACCCTTTGCCTCTTTTCAGCTACTCCATAATCCCATGCATTTAAAACCTTCCATTCAACTGTATATCCTAAATCTTCAAAAACATCTACCATTGTTTGAATTGTTCTACCACCATCATGAGTTGTCAAGCCTTTTACATTTTCAGCTAAAAACATTTTAGGTTGCAACTGTCTTAAAAATTCAGCATAATAGAAAAACATTGTTCCTCTAACATCTTCTAAACCCAATTTTTTTCCTGCATAACTAAATGATTGACAAGGATATCCTCCTGATAATAAATCTAATTCTCCTTTTTTTAAATTAAATTCTTTTAATAAATCTTTTTGAGAAAATTTAACAATATCTTCTTCAATTACATTCCAATTTGGTCTATTTAATCTTAATGTATCACATGCTGTTTTATCTATTTCTACTAACCCTATTTCTTCAAATCCTGCTTTTTCTAATCCTAATGCTAAGCCTCCTGCTCCTGCAAATAATTCTATACATTTTCTTTTCATTAAAGCCCTCTCCTTTAGTACAATTTTGTAATTCCTATTTCATCTATATATTCTAATAATTCTTGATATTTTTCTCCATAAGCAAATGACTGTGGTGCAGTAATTTTCTATACTCGTTTTTCCTCAAATTATATACACTATATCATAAATTTCATTTTTTTTCTACAAACTAACAGTATTTCTCTTAAGTTTTTCTATAATGTTATTTTTCTAACTACCACTGGTTATTCCATAGTATGTTGCAATTTCTTCTATTTCGACTAATAATTCTTTTTTTATTTTTTCATCATCATTGAATTTTTCTTTTAAATTATTTAATTTTATAATGTCTGCTTTATCTATTATAATTTGTTTTAATTCAGATGTATAATTTTTATCAAGCATTTCAATTCTATCAGCTATTTCTTTTAAATACTCGTAATCTAATATATTAATCTTTTGTATC
>CAWVJG010000145.1:0-9192 GCA_963929465.1 Bacillota bacterium | reverse complement strand
TTGTAATTTGTTAGTCTACTACATTTATGATACAAGTTCTTTTCTCTCATAATGAGTGATAGTCAAAATCATAAATATTGCTGTAATTACTATTGCTAATGCAATCATCAATGGATTGATAGACACATTTACTATTACATTACGAATATCAGCAAGTGTAAATATTGATATGTATTTTAGAAATTCTGTACTTTCTCCCATCTCTGATATTATGTTTAGAAAATAACTTGCAAATACGATTCCTAAACTTATTCCAAGTGTTTTCTTTGTTTTATGTGTAAATGTTGATAAGAATAAACATATTGCAAATATAACTATTGATGTAAATAGTGGTGTTATGCTTAATAATATATATGATTTTTTATCAAATTCTCCACTCAAACTTAATCCTATGAAATTGAATATTCCAATAATCGCTATCATTAAAATAATATATAATAGTCCACAAAGTATTTTGTTTATTACTATATTTTTTCTTGTTACTGGTACACTATTTAAGTATTCAATTGTTTTATCACTTTCTTCTTTTAATAAAATATTTGAACCTAGAATACCACTATAAATTCCTGTTATTAAAAGTACAAATACAAAACCTTCTGTCTTAAGCCATCCAAAAGCTGTATCGATACTTGAAATATCCATATTAAATGCTTTTAGCATTTCTTCTGGAAACATTTTCATCATTTCGTCCATCATTTCCATATTTTCACTATTTATGATAGATGGATAAACTAGAAATACGATTAAAAATAGTCCTATTAAAATGGATGTCCATATTACAAAACTTTTAAAATTTATTTTCATTTCTCTTTTAAACATGATTTATCCCCCTTATTTATAATAATGTAAAAATACATCTTCAAGTGTTGCTTCTTCTATTAAAATTCTGCCAATTTTATATTTTGAAAGTTTCTTTATTAATTCATCATGTGGTAAATTGTTTCCAAATTTAACAGTGTTTCCATCTTCTGAAATAATATCTACTTTTAAATCTTTTATAATTTCTTTTGATTCTTCTGATGTTATAGTAACAAATGTCAAACTCTTTTTAGATAAATCTTCTACTTTTTCTACTTTAATTAAGCCTCCATCTTTGATGATTCCTACTCTATCACAAATTTTAGAAACCTCATTTAAAATATGTGTCGAGTAAAATATTGTATTTCCTTTTGCTTTTTCTTCTTTTAATAAATCATAAAAAACATTTTGCATAATTGGATCAAGTCCACTTGTTGGTTCATCTAAGATTAATATTTTAGGTTCATGTGCCAATGCCAATATGATTCCTAATTTTTTTAAGTTTCCTAATGATAAATCTTCTATTTTCTTTTTTTCGTCTAATTCTAATCTTTTTACTAATTCTATTCTTCTTTTGTGAATATCTTTTTTATAAAAGCTCTCATGATAATCTAACATTTCTTTTACTGTTAAATCATCATATAAGTAAATTTCACTTGGTAAATAACCTATTTTTTCTTTTATTTCTATATCGTCTTTATTAAATTCTCTGTTTTCTATTAAAACTTTTCCACTTGTTTTATTAATTAAATTCATTATAGAACGAATTGTAGTAGATTTTCCTGCTCCATTTGGTCCAATAAATCCAAATATTTCTCCTTCTTCTAATTTTAAGGACAGGTTCTCTACTCCTTTTATTTTGCCATAATATTTTGTTAAGTTTTGAATTTCAAGAATATTTTTCTCCATATCAAGTTTTTTCCTTTCTATTTTCTACTTTTTATATATACATATAGATAAATAAATATACAAAATACTATCGTTGCTATTGAGACAGCTATACTTACTGCTACATCAAATAATATACTTAAAATAAATAATATTCCAAAGCCAATTAGTCCATATGCAGTAACCTTCATTGCTTTATTTACTAATTTTTCATCTCTATTTTTTACCCAGAATACTTTTGAATTCATATAATAATCACTTCTTACTTTTGGCATGTAATTACCAGAAATTATAAATAAAATACCAAGTACGCACATTACTATTTTTCTTATGTCTAAATCATTTCCAAGAGCAATGGCAATAGTTACAATATACATAACTACTGTAATAATAGGAATAATCCATTTATAAACTGTAATTGCCTTTTTATTAGCTTCTGGATTTTTATCAGACCAATCGCTGACAATACAACAAAATACTTGTAATGCTACCATTATTATTGGCATTCCAAATACAAATGCTGGTTTTGAAAAGTATCCATTAGGATTATTATCTATTCCCCAATGTATTGCAATGCTTTCTGGTAATGAATTATAAAATATTAACCCACAAATAATTGGCAATAAGCATACAGTTGATGTAATGATTAAACTTTTCATATTAATTTTTTTCATCAAAATTACCCCCTAATCCTTTTATCCAAATTAAAACTTCTTCAAATACAGAAATGTTTAATTCGTAAAAAATATATTTTTTGTATTTTGTTTCTGCAATTAGTCCTGCCTTTTTTAATGTTGATAAATGATAGGAAACTGTTGCTCCTGTTAAGTCAAATCTACTTGCTATTTCTCCTGCTGTCTTTTTTCCTTCTTTTAGCATTTCTAATATTTCTCTTCTAGCTGGATCTGAAATAGCTTTTAGTGTTTCCGACATTCCCATATTATCACCTCTTTTTTCATTTAGATATTTATCTAAATATAATATATTACTTTTGTTTATTTTTGTCAATAGTCATTTAGATTTTTTTCTAAATAAAAAAAACATTTACATATCTTTTTTATGATTTGTAAATGTTTTTTATTTATTGCTTTTAACTCTAATATAAAATTGTAATTTTTTGCTCTAATTATTCTTATACATAAAGCATTCTTTATCGTGAGAGTAAATAATTCCTATCGCTTGTAAATAAGAATATATAATTGTACTTCCCACAAATTTCATTCCTCTTTTTTGTAAATCTTTTGACAAATCATCTGATAATTGATTTGTCGTTTTATCTATTTCATAAATAATTACATCATTGGTAAAAGTCTTTAAATAGTTATGGAATGTACCATATTCATTTTGTATTTTCTTAAAAATTTTACTATTATTTATAGTAGCATTTATTTTCAGTTTATTTCTTATAATTTTTTCATTTTTTAATAATTCATGAATTTTTTCATCATTGTAATTACATATCTTCTCTATATCAAAATTATCAAATGCTTTTCTAAAATCCTCCCTTTTATTTAAAACACATTCCCAAGAAAGCCCTGCTTGAAAAGATTCTAGTATTAGCATTTCAAATAAATATTTATCTTCAAAGTTAGATTTACACCATTCTTTATCGTGATATTCTATATATTTTTCATTTTTTAAATTACACCATTTGCACCTTATCATAATGCAGTACCTCGTTTTGGAACATGGTATTTGCTTATATCGTTTCCTTCTAGTTTTAATAATTCTATTTTGTTTTTTATTCCTCCACCATATCCTGTCAGACTTCCATTTATTCCAACTACTCTATGGCAAGGAATTATAATGCAAATAGGATTCCAACCAACTGCTCCACCAACTGCTTGTGATGACATTATTTTTATTCCTCTTTTTTCAGCAATTATTTTTGATATATCTTTGTATGTTACCACCTCTCCATATTCAATAGAGTTCATTATATCTGTTACTTCTTGTCTAAACGATGTTAAGTTTTTTATTTTATATTTCGGTGTAAAATTAGGATTTTTACCACTAAAATAAATATCTAGCCATTTACTTGTTTCTTTAAATATTTCTAAATCTTTTTCCTCGCAGTCTATTATATGTTTAAAAGAATCTCTTGAATCTTCAAACCATAAACCTGTTAAATATTCTCCATCACTATTCATAATCATATTTGAAAAGTTTTCTGGAGTTTGATACATATATTTATAAGTCATTTTATATTTCTCCAATCATCTCTGCAAATTACTATTAGTCAAGATGATTATATCACTTTTTAATTTTTTATTCCACATATCTATAAATCTTTTTCAAATATAAATTTATGCTAACGAAGTGTAGCATATAATTTTTTAGAGCAAACTTGTTTTGCTCCGAATAGTGAGAGCATTTTTTAATGCCCAATATTCGCCAGCTTGGTGTTTTGACACCATTTTGCTGTTTAGGGACGAATCCCTAAAACCCATTTTTGCCCGCTGGGAGAATTTTTTTGTTTCATTTTTTAGAAAAAGTGGAGCAATTTTCTGCTCCACTTTTGAACTTTTTAATTAAACATATCATCAACAATATCTATTTCTTTTTTCTCATTATTTAGATCTAATTCTTTCTTATCTTCATATAAAATTTGCTTTCTAAAACTAATTGATTTTATATCCTCTAAAGCGAAATCTCTATAAAAACTTGTATTAGCATATATCTGTTTTAATTCTTCCCTTTTACTTACTTCTGGAATATGATAATCACTAAACCAAAAATTATATAATTGGTCTTTTGGGTATTTGAAAGTAATTTCTTTACCTTCATGACATAAATTAATTGTTAGCATTTGAGCATCTACATCTTTTATTGCCTCAATAATATCATGTTTCTTTTTATATTCATTTGTAGGATCATTCTTTAGTTCAAAAATAAATTCATTTATTAAATCTTTTTCTAAAAGTCTTGCTCCTATTCTTTCTTTTACTGTTAATCCTATATTAGGAATTCCTGATACTGTCGAATATAATCTTTCGCTATTTTCTTCGTTATTTATGTATTCTTCAAAAACTCTATATTCAGTTTCTTCTGGAAATTCCAAACATTCCATTATAAGATTATTCATATCTTTACTTCTTTCATATTTAGAAGTTTCTATATTAAATTCTAATTCATTTTCATTTGAATTATAGATATATTTTTTTGCTGCTTCGCTTTTTATATTATTATAATGTTCTTTATATGATATATATTTATCAAATTTTTCTTTTGCTAATTTTTTTAAACTTGTCGCATTATCATTAATATACAGACTTAATAAATCGTCTGCATTTTTATATAAATTTACTTTTATGCTTTCTATACTTCCAGCATAAAAATTACTATACATATCTTTATTAAATGTGCCGTTAAACTCATAACTTGCACCATATAATTTATTGTTAATTTTATTAAATAAACCAACACATTTTAAATTGCTATTAAAGTCTAATTTTCCATAATTTGTTTTAAATATATAGTCTATATTATCATTATATTTTACTTTTAAAACAAAGTCCCTATCAAACTCATGACTTGTTTTATTACTTAATAAAAATTCATCAATTGTCAACATAATCCTCCTCCTTATTCATAATCATAATCTAAATCCTCACTTACTAGATTTTCTTCTTTCTCTTTGTTATTTTGTAATTTTTCTATTTCTAGTTTTAGTTTTAAATTTTCTTCAAATAAAAATTGTTTTTCGACTTTATTTATTTCATCATTGCTATAATTTTTATTGAACTTTTTAATTTTTTCCATACTTATATATTCTTTTTCAGTAACGATAATATGATCTAATAATTCAATATTAAAAGATTTTAAAAGATTATTTGTTATGTTTGTTATATGTATATCTGCCTTACTTGGTTCTAAATTATTTGAAGGATGATTATGTACTAAAACAACTCTTTCACTACAAGATAATAAAGCTGTTCTTATAATATCTTTACTATCAACTAATACTTCACAATTAGAACCTATTCCTAATATGCTTATGTTTCTTACATTATTTCCTCTATCTAATCCAATAAATAATAAATGTTCTTTTATTGCATTTTTTATTGCCTGTACTTGCTCTAAATTTACTATGTCTGTGCTACTTAAAACCTTTACATCTTCATTAATATTTTTACCTGTTTTAGTTAATACAGGAACATCAATATTCAAAGTTTTTCCCTCCTTTTACACTTCGTTTCCCCAGCAATCCCAACCATCTACTGTGTGTCTTGCAAATAATTCAATTCTTGGTAATGGTCCAACTAATTCAATTATTCTATCTCTTACAATTGCTGGTTTTTTGCTATGTTGTTCGATATGAGTATCAACAACTTGTGAAACCTTATTTGAAACTCTAGGTATTCTTCCTTTTGTTCCAATTAAACAAAGCTCTGCATTTGCCCTAGTCCATGCTCCTAATCCAAAGAACCATGTATCTGCTACTTTATTTCTTTTTACCCATGTAAAGCCACAAGTTTTATACTTAAATCCCCATTCTTTCATTACTTTTAATCCTTCTATTAAACATGGGAATGTAACCCATAAAAATAGGACACAATTTTCATCTGTAATAGATTTAATTGTATCCTTCATATTAATTATTTCTGCTACTTTCATTGTGGGATAATGTCTTTCAACACTTCTAGGTCCACTTCTCCATCCTGTGTATCTCCAGGGCGGATCAGCATAAATAATATTATATTTTTTGTCAGTATTATAAATATCTACTACCAAATAATCCCTCCATTTCTTTAGTATTAAACAAAAAATGAATGAGTACATTAAAAATAATATACTCATTCTAATAATCATGTATTCAAAGCATATTGCTATTAATAAAACATTGGTTATAAATATAATTTTTAATATTAAAAATATTATTTTTTTCATTAGTAATCCATTTCTATTGAATCTTCTGTATCAACTTCTTTTTCATCTTCAAAAAGTTTATTTTTATCTTCAATATAACTATCAATCATTTTCTGATTAGCAATGTTTTTACATCTATCATCCACATACTTTGTTATTAAATCTGATATTAATTCTTTGCCATATTCATTAATTAAATCTTGTGTTTTTCTTTCGTGCCTTTTTTCTTCTTGATACTTTAATCCGTCTGCCGAATAGCAAGTGTATAAAAATTTAACACGACTATAACCATCTTTATTCAAGTCTGTCCAATCAATTTCTATTGGTTTATATTCGTGTTTTAATCTATTATCATATAATCTAAAAAAACCTTTTTCTTCGCAAAATTTATCAATATAATAATCATCTGTAAGTTCAATGTCATCAATATCTTTATTAAATTTTTGCAATAACTTTATTATATTTTCTTTTGTATGTGCATATTCAAATAATGCTGCTCTATCATAATCAGAAAATTCTTTTGTATAATTTTTAAAATAATCTTCTGGAATATCTACTCTAAAGCAACCATCTATCGCAATATATTCTGGGTTTGGATACCTTTTTTCATATTCCTTTGGAGTATAAGAAGTATATTTTCTGTCAGGCCTTCTACCCTGAATAATTTCTATAAATAGATATTTTCCATCACTTGTTGGAACAATACCTCTTATTCTGTGATTTCTAGTTTCATCAATATCCATTCCCATTTTTACCATTTTAACTTTCAAATATTCTAACCTCCCATCTCATTCTTTTAATCTACCAAAACCATAAAAATGTTCTCCATTCCAGCAACCATTATTATATTTTCTAATTTTTACTCCTTCTGGATTTCCTCCAGTATCAATTACCCATTCTGCAGTTTCTCCATTTATTGTAAGTTCTCCCATATAGATTCCAACATGAGATATACTTCCAGGTTCTCCAGTATCGTATGTGTCTTTTAAGAATATTAAATCTCCTGCCTTTCTGTCATTAACTTCTACAGGATTACAATAATTACTATATAATCCAGCAGCTCCGAGTATTTGGAATAATTTTTATTCCTGCATGTGCCAAACAATGAATTGTCCAAGAAGAGCAATCATAGTATTCCATACAAGTATAATGTGATAAATTACTATGATCCATTAAATAAGGTTTACCCATATTCTTTAAAAATTCATTATATATAGCTTGTATTTTTTCATCTTCAATTACTATTATCATTGAAGATATTTCATCAAAATTTACGTCATCCGCTTCGTGAGTAGTTTTAAAATTAAAGAAATTACCTATTGCTGCAATTATGACAATTATTATAACTACTGGAGCTATTGAAGGTAGCATTGACATCAATAATTTTACTGCTTTTGCTACTATTTTCATTGCAACTTTTGTAGCTTTAACAACTATGTTTGTTGTTTCTTTTACGACCCTCTTTGTTGCTTTAACTCCAGTTTTTTTAATAATATTTGTTGCCTTTGCTGTTACTTTGTCTGCAACTTTTCTTGCTGGTTTTGTCATTACTCTACTAGAACTTTTTTCAAAACTTTTTAACCCACCTTCGTTTGTTGCAGTATTTAATGTCTTACCAGTTTTTACAAATCTATTTGCAGTATTATTTACTAATTTAGCTCCTTTTATTGCTGTTGCAATTTTGCTATTTATTTTCCCTTTTTTAGCTCCTAAATCCTTAACCTCATTTTCCTTTTCTACTACCTCTTCTAGTGTTTCATCTGTATTAATAGTTTTTAATCTTCCTGTGTTTTGATTAGAAATCATTTTATTTTTATTGTTGGTTTGAATTTCTGTATAGTAATCAACTTTGGTTTGTATTTTACTTATTTTTTCTTCTGTATCTTCAACAATACTATTATCTACATTAGTTTCAAGTCTTGTATCTTGATTTTCTCCTTCTGCAATTTTATTTACTTGTTCTGCGTACCATTTATTAATTTGATTTGCACTATCCAATACTACATTTGTACCTTTATTTAAAGCATTTGAATAACTACTTAATGAGTTTGCTACATCTTTTCCATTTTCATTTGCCATTTTTAACTCCTATTTAATTGCATATTAGAAGTTTGATTAATTTGATATATGTAAAATTCTTTAGATACTTGATTTCTAAATGCTACTTTATCTTCTCCATACACAATAATTCCTTGTCCTGCTGGACTATCAATTACATATTTAGATTCTTCATCACTTATATCAAATATCTTACAAATTGCTGGTAAATCTAATGGTTTTTGTTTTAATATCATCGCAAACTCTGAATTAGATAGTATTTTACACCCTTGTTCATTTTTTATTACATCTGCAATATTTTGTGTGATAATCGTAGGAATTGCATTTTCCTTCCTACCTGTTTTATATATTTTTGCAATATAATCAGCCGAATACTGATTTGCAAGTAATATATGAAACTCATCTATGAATATCCAAGTATGTTTACCAAGATTTTTATTTCGTTTTAATCTATTCATAATATGCTCTAAAACAACTAAATACCCCGTAGTCTGTATGCTACGAGGTAAATCTGAAATATCAAATGATATAAATCTATTTTTAATTTCTATATTTGTTTTCTTTGCAAAAATATCCATA
>CAWVJG010000144.1:0-11848 GCA_963929465.1 Bacillota bacterium | reverse complement strand
TACAACATTTACTTCTTTATTTTTTATTTTTTCAGTAATTATTTCTTTTCCTTGTTTTTCTCTAACATTTAATGTATTAAAATCTTTTAATAAATTTATTACAGTTTCTTTATCTTCTTTTGGTATTTCACTATACCCAAAACTAGCTGCATAAGAATTTTTTTTGTAAGATTCTTCTATAAAATCTAAATAATATGTATAATCACTTCCTGTTAATTGTGTATTCCAAACTTGGTCACTACCTACAATAAATTTATTATAAATTTTATTAGTTTCTTTAATATTTGTTTTATCATATACATTATTGCTTAAGTAAATATAATTTTCTTTAAATTCATCAAATCTTTTCCATTTATTTATTTGATGTTTATGACAAGTGAAATATTTTATAATTCCCTTAATCGTTTTTTGCTTAAGTAATTGAGTTGGTTTTTCTACTTCTTCCAATTTTGAATTTTTATAATTTATTACTTCTGCAATGTTTCCATAACTCTTATTTATATATCTTTGCAAAGCATATTCTTGTAAAACTGCACCATAGTTAATTGTATCTTGAAATGTTAAAATACCAATTTTCTTTAAGTTATTATCTTTAATTTTTAATTCTTCCATAACTTTTTTTCCCCTAAATATTTCAATATTATAAGCTAATACATATAATAAGAAAAATAGATATTGCTCATTATAATAATCCATCTGAGATACTACCAAAAAAGCAAATAGTCCAATTGTTAAAATGTTGGCTTGTAAACTTTTAGCATTCTCCATCATCTTTTTACCTATTGTAATTAATAATATAACAAATATTATTCCGGCAATACTTCCACCTTTATATATAATATCCAAAAATATATTATGAGGATGATCAATTCCCAATTTTTCAGCAGTAATTAATCTTTCTTCAAATCCACTACCAATTATCCAATTTTCCTTAAAATCTTCTATAGTTTTATCCCAGATGCTAAACCTGTAATTTAGGCTTACTACTTTATCTGTTTTAGCAGCAATATATTGTAATACTTTAATATTTTTATTACTTCCTACTAAAATAAGAAAAATTATTCCAATTATTATAATACAATTTCTATAATTTATAAATTTTAAAGTTTTTCCCCTAACAAAAATTATTACATAATACATTAAAATTAACAAACAAGCTAATGCAGCGGTTATTGATTTCACATATAAAAAAGCTAAAAATGCTAATAAAATTAATGTAAAAGTTAGAATTTTTTCTTTTCTTATTTTTATATTTGTATTTAATATAAAAATTATTAAAACTGGTATAAACTTAAAAATGCTAGAATTATCAAATCCCCATAAATAATTATTTTTCTCTGGAATATGCCACAATCCTTCTACATTATGTTCAAATACAACTGTATACATTCCATTTGGATAGTAAATAAACATTGTACAAATAGTAGCTATAGCCATTGCTCCCATTGCAATACAAAATCCATCTAATCCTTTTTTCTTATCTATTTTCAAAACCAGTTCTAAGAATGCTGATAATGAAATTATGGAAATAGCTTGTACTATTCCCCACCAAATTCTTCCATTATTTAAAATAGTAGATAAAACAAAAGTAATTTGTAATGCTGAAATTAGAAATATTACTTTTGAAGGTTTTTTTAGCAGATATATGTATACTGTTCCTATTATAAAACAATTAAAAATTTTTAATACATCGAATATAATATCAAATTTACCTGTTAATTCCGTAGCAGGTTTTATAAATGGAATTAATAAAAAAACTATAATCCACTTATTAGTAATTATTTTTTCTAGTTTTTTCCTGTCTATAATATTAGATATTTTTTCCATCATATTATCCTTTCAAATAAATCTCTTCTAATCTCTTAGCTGAATCTTTCGCATCGTAACCTTCTAATCTTAATTTTTTAATATAATCAGATCTTTCCTTTACATTTTTTTTATCTTTAAAACTCATAATTTGATCAATCCATTTATTAATATCATCAGATATATTTAATTTACAGAATAAGTCTGTTTTATTAGCTTCTTCTGGTATATTTTCTGAACACACTATTGGTAACCCAGAAGCTTGAGCTTCTATTGCAACAATTCCTAATCCTTCAAATTTAGATGGAAAAACAAAAATATCTGATGCTTGTAAAATCTGACTTACATCTCTTCTTATTCCTAAAAATGATATAGCTTTATCGATTTTCATCTTTTTAACCATTTCTATAATATTCTTTTTATTAGGACCATCTCCTACTAATAATAATTTAAATTCTTTATCTTTTTCTAATAATTGTGAAAACATTTTTATCAAAAATTCATGATTTTTTTGTTCAGTAAATCTTCCAATATGAACAATCACAGTTTTATTTTCTAAATCTAATTTTTTTCTATATTCTTTTCTAATCTCTTGTGAAAACTTGAATTTTTCTAGCTCTATACCATTTTTTATAATTTCACATTTTTTATCTTTTATTATTTTTTTAGGAAATTTCCAGACCGCAGCTTCTTGTGAACAAGCTAAATAGTTTGTTGCATTACATAAAAAAATCGGACCTGAAATTAATTTTATAATTCTATATTTTAAATTATCATTTCCCGTACAGTGTGAATGTACTATTATTTTTCTTGCTCCATATTTTTTAGCAATTTTTGCTCCGATTGCTAAAGCAAACACACTTCCTGAATTAATATGAACAATTTCATATGGATTCTTTGACAAAAAATTTTTCAAATTTTTAACAAAATCTTTTTTATTTCCTTCTAATTCAAATTTTCCTCCACCTTGAAATACCTTTCCTCCCAAATTTTCTATTTCATTTTTTAATTTTTCATTATCGCAATAATATGGTGTAAAAAAATCAAATTGTACTTTTTCTCTATTTATATTTCTATACATATTCATCGAAAAAGCTTCCTGTCCACCATTTGATAATATTTCTCCATATACTTGTAAAACTCTTTTCATTATTTTCCTTCCTTTATAAATTCTACTTTTGGATTAAAAAATATACCCTTTATTGAATTTCCAAGAATAATTGACCATTTTTTTATTCTATGTCCATTTTTATTTTTAGCTAAAACTCTATATATGTGTAAAACTATTTTTGCTATTTGTCTTAATATTCCCTTCAATCCATTTTTCTTTGCTATATACATTTCATTTCTATATGCATATTTATATCTATTCAGTCTTGAAAGTTCGTCTTTTGCAATATTAGAACCTTCATTATTTTTTGTATCATGTAGAACTTGGCTTTTTCCAACAATGAAACAATCATATTTCTTTGATATTCTATTTGTATATTCTACATCATCTCCCCATATAAAAAATTCTTTTATTGGTAATCCTACTTCTTCTATCACTTTCCTCTTTATAAAAAAAGAAACAAATGTAGCATGGTAAGTAGACAATAAACTATTTCTTAACAATGGTTCTTTCTCGTACCAATTACTGGGAATTTTTTGTTTATTCATTTTACAAGTTGTTCCATCTTTCCATAAAACTACACTAGATAAAAATCCATAATTTCCATCTAGTTTCTTATCCGCTTCTAATAACTCCTTTAAAGAATCTTTATGTACTATGCAATCATCATCCATAAGCCATATATATTTATAACCTAATTTCACCGCTTCTTTTATTCCAAAATTAAATCCACCAGCTCCACCTAAATTATTGCCTGTATTTATATATATGACTTGTTGTGATTGTATATATTTTACTATTTCTTCTTTGGTTCCATCTGTACTTGCATTATCTATAACTAATATATCGCATTCTTCGCCTTTTTCTTGTTCTAACAATGCTTCTATGCATTTTTTTAAAAACTCTTTTCGATTGTATGTAACAATAACAGCTGCAACATCCTTCATTTATCTTTACCCCTTAAAAACTCTTATCATATTTCTTACCAGTAAATTTAGCCATTAAAAAACTACTCCCTTTCTTTAGCCAATTCACTGGTTGTAAATCCATTACTTTTATTTCCTCATATTTATAGCCTTTGGTGTAAAGCCATACATCTAATAAAAGTTCAGACACTCTACCAAAAAACCTAGCATGAAATGTATCATATTTAGAAATATCAACTCTTTTTTCTAATTCAAATAAAATATCAAAAAGCCATGTACAATATTCATCTAAGTATTCTTTTTTCATTATACACATATTAAACATATGAGCTGTTTTTCGTTTTTTAAGATTTTCAAATTCATGATAATAATCTGGATATTTTTCTTTTATAATTTCGCCTGTAATATCCAGTGGCTCAATATACATTGTATGTTTATAATGTGAATATAAATTTTCTATTACATAATTTCTTTTTTTAGGCAATAGTATATCTACATTTTTCAATTTTTCTTCTGCTTCTTCTTTGGTTAAAACACATTTTAATCTATCATCTTCATTTTTTGGAAGATGATTTTTACATGTAAAATATCTTCTATAATGAAATAAACCCACATAATCTGAATCCAGGTTTTTCCACCCCCAAAAAAGTCCAGTCAATTCACAATAATATGGGTTTTTTATAGATATATTTACTTTATTATCATCACGAATAAATCCTTCTATACCATTTTTCCCTTCTGCTCCTACCAAAATCGGAAGATAAAAATCGTTTTTTTCCGGAACTTTACATTCTTTATGTGCTGCTATAAGAATTTTTATATCTTTCATGTCCTTTTCCCTTTCTGTTTATTTTAAATAGCTCCTTCTTTTTTTACTACATTTCTTACTGTTTTATATATTAACTTAATATCTTGTTTTAAAGAATGGTTATGATAATACTCCATATCCATTGCTAATCTATCTGTAAAAGTGGTATTACTTCTTCCTTTTGTTTGCCATAAACCTGTAATACCTGGTTTACAAGATGTTATGTATTTAAAAAATCCGTTAATTTCTTCTTTTTCTCTTGGTAAGTAAGGACGTGGTCCTACTAAACTCATCTCTCCTTTTAATACATTAATAAATTGTGGAAATTCATCTAAGCTTGTCTTTCTTAATATTTTTCCTATTTTGGTTATTCTTGGATCATTTCTTAGTTTCTTATATTCTTTATATTCTTTTCTTGCTTCTTCATTTTCTTCTAGATATCTTTCTAATATTTCATCTGCTCCAACTACCATTGAACGATATTTGTACATTTTAAATAATTTTCCATCTTTTCCAATTCTAGTTTGTGTATAAAAAATTGGTCCGTTATCTTTTGATAGTTTATTTGCTATCCAGATAATAACTGTTAGTGGAATTAATAAAAGTGTACCACAAATACCACCTAAGATGTCTAATCCTCTCTTAAGTCCTCTTTCTATTTTCTTTATGCTACTTCTTTTTTGCTTTCTCCCTACTACTGCCAAATCTTCTATATTAAATAAGATATCATCTTTTACATCCATTTTTATCCCCCATAGACAATTTATTCTTCAATTATTTTACTATATTATTATATTACAATATATATTTTTTTTCAACATATTTATATGACATTTTGGGTCATATTTTTTATGTATTAGTAGTATATTTTTCATATTACTTTTTTCTTATTTCATTTCTTATTACTCTTTCTATTGGAGAAAAGCTGAGGTCTAGTTTTTATTGTTTAAATTCTTTTTTTCTTCATCCAAATATGCATTTATCTGATTTAGTATATCTGTTGTTTTTTCAATAGAAACATCACCAGAATTCTCTATTTTTATCTTATTTTGTAATGATTTTGGTTGTTCTTCATTTGGAGTATATTTTATTTCTTGGTTATATCTATTAGATTGAGGATTTTCTGGTCTAACTCTTCTTTTCATATCTTCTCTTTTATTTTGTACACTATTTGGTCTAGGTCCTTTATTGATTGGTCTACCATTTGGTGCTGGTCTTGCATTTCTTGGTCTTGAATTTGACATAGTTGTTGAACCATAATAATATGATTGCTCATATTTTTTAGCAGATACTGGTATTTTATTTAATACGATTCCTGCAATTTTTCCACCAACATTTTGAATATTAGTAACAATTTTTTGTAAGTCATCTTTTTTGGTTTGTTTATGTGCTGTTACAATTACTGTAGAATCTACAATTCTTGAAAGAATAATAGAATCTGTTACTAATTCACAAGGTGTACCATCAATGATAACTAAATCACATATTTCTTTTAATCTATCTAATAGACTTACCATCTTTGTTGAAATTAATAATTCTGATGGGTTTGGTGGAATATTTCCTGCTGGGATAATATATAAATTTGGCACTTGTGTATCCTGGATATAATCTGCCAAATCATCTGATATTTCTTCTCCTGTATTACTATCAAATCCTGATAAATAATTAGAAAGTCCTGGTCTTGGAGAAACTTCAAAAATCGTATATTGTCTTCCTTTTCTCATATCTGCATCAACTAATACAACTTTTTTTCCTGCTTGTGCAAATGTAACAGCTAAATTAGCTGTTACCCAACTCTTTCCTTCATTTGGTAATGTTGATGTTACTAATAATGTTTTTAATTTGTTATTTGTATTCATAAATTGAATATTAGTTCTTAATGTTCTAAAAACTTCTGAAACAGGAGATTTTGGATCTCTATGTGCAATTAATTCTTTTTTCATTATCTTCTACCTCCTCTTCCTTTTCCTTTTTTCTTTAGCTTTTCCATTTCCATATCATACATAGGAATTGATGCTAATACTGGTATCTTAATTCCTTTTTCGATGTCTTCCTGTGTTTTAACAGTTGTATCTAACATGTTTGCAATTAATACATACATAACAGCAACAACTGCACCAATGAAGGCAAAGATGACAATATCTTTTACATGATTCACATTAGATGGCTCTGTTTCTGGAGTTGCTTCATCTACAATATGTACGTTATTGATATTATATATTTCTTTTGCAATTTTTTCTTCAAATACTTTTGCAATTTCATTTGCAATTCTAGCTGCATATTCTGGATTTTCATTAGAAACGGTTATTTCTATTAATTCTGTATCTTCTACTGAGGTAACTTCTACATTTTTTCTTAATTCTTCTGCATCAATATTAATTCCTAAATTTGAAATAACTTGTCCTAATATATTTTTACTTTTTACTAATTCACTATATGTGGCCACTAATTTTGAGTTAATTGTTAAATCTGCTGTTGTTATGGTTTCTGAAACTTGATTTTCATCTGCACTACTTGATGTTCCTGCTAATACTAGCGTTGTTGATGAACTATACATTGGTGTTACAAATCCTACAGAATATATCACACCTAATACCATAAATATTAATATAATTAATATAATTTGTGCTTTTTTATGCCAGAATATTTCAAATAATTCTTTTAAGTCTATTTCTTCCATATTTCCTCCCTTTATTTTTCATTTTTTGTCTTTTGATTTTTACTTTATTAGTATACAGTTTTATGTGTTTTTTTGCAATATTTTAGAGAAAAAAAGGTTTGTCATTCTAAGTTCTTTTCTTTAAATATGCTATGTTAATATGTTTTTAGTCCTCTTGTTAATTTATGACTTTTTATGTCACTATTTTTTAATCTCTTGCAAATAAATCTCTTGTATACACTTTATCTTTGATTGAACTTAATTTATCTTCATATCTATTTGCTAAAACTACATCAGAAATTTCGCAAAATTTTTCAAAATCATTTATTACTTTACAATCATTAAATGTTGTTTTTTCTAATGTAGGTTCATAAATGATAACTTCTACACCTTCAAGTTTTAATCTATCAATTATTTCTTGAATTGCACTTGCTCTAAAATTGTCAGAATCTTTTTTCATTGTTAATCTATAAATTCCAACCACGTCTGGATTTCTTCGCATAACCATTTCTGTAATATGTTTTTTTCTTGTTCTATTAGATCTTACAATTGCTCTTATTAAATTTTGAGGTACATTATCATAATTAGCTAATAGTTGTTTTGTATCCTTTGGCAAACAATATCCTCCATAACCAAAAGATGGATTGTTATAATGATTTCCGATTCTTGGATCGAGACATACCCCCTCTATGATATCTTTAGTATTTAATCCTTTAATCTCAGCATATGTGTCTAATTCATTAAAATATGCTACTCTTAATGCAAGATATGTATTTGCAAACAATTTTACTGCCTCTGCTTCTGTTGAATTCATGAATTTTACTTCTATATCTTCTTTTAATGCTGATTCTTTCAAAAGGTTTGCAAATTTTTTTGCTCTTTCACTTTTTTCACCTACAATAATTCTAGATGGGTAAAGATTATCATATAAAGCTTTTCCTTCTCTTAAGAATTCTGGTGAAAACATAATATTATCTATATTGTATTTTTGCTTCATATTTTCTATAAATCCAACTGGTATCGTAGATTTTACTACCATTGTTGTATTAATATTCATACTGATTACTTTTTGTATGATATCTTCTACACTTGATGTATCAAAATGATTTTTTTCATCATCATAATTAGTAGGAGTACTAATTACTATGAATTCTGCATCCTTAAAAGCTTTTTTATAATCTATAGTTGCTTTTAAATTTAATTCTTTATTTTTAAAAAATTCTTCTATTTCTTTATCTTTTATTGGTGATATTCTTTTATTTATCATTTCTACTTTTTCTGGTATGATGTCTAATGCCATTACTTCATTTTTTTGACTTAATAATGTTGCTATAGATAATCCAACATATCCTGTTCCTGCTACTGCGATTTTCAAAAAAATCCCCTTCTTTCTATTTTTTATTTACATTAGTTAGAACATGTATCATTCCTATTTTTTATTTTTTTAGCTGGTATACCTGCCCAAATTTCATTATCGCCAATACTTTTTGTAAGAACTGCGTTAGCACCAACAATTGAATTTCTTCCTATTACTAATTTACCTCTTTTGCATAAAGTTTTTGCACCAGCACAAATAATAGCTCCCTCACTTATTATTATTCCTTCCATTTCACTATTTTCAATGCTATTCCATATATCAGCCCTTCCAATAGTAACATTTTGATATATTCTAACGTTATCTTCAATAATTGTATTAGGATGCACTACTGTGCCAAAACCATTGTGCGAAAACTGAACATTTTTTCCTATCTTTACATTTCTAGGCAAAAAACACCCCTGGTTTCTGATTAACTTTTCTATCAATTTACCAATTATTTTATTCTTACATCGTAATTTTAACAATTTATTTACATTCATTAAAAAAATCCTTCCTTAATCTATATACCCTATTTTAGAATGTTGTTCTAGTTTATTCATTATCTCTTCTTTTAACTTGCTATCTATTACTTTCTTATTTTTCACTTCTTTGCGAATAAATATATTTTTTTTCATATTAATTTCATGTTTATTTTTAAACGTCTCCATATCCATTATCTTTTTTCCAGGATTTCCAACTACTACTGAATTATCTGGTATATCCTTTGAAACAATTGTTCCTGCACCAATTACTACATTATTGCCTATTTTTACGTTTGGTAAAATTATTGATTTAGCACCAATAAATACATTATCACCTATTATAACTTTACCAATTTTACTATATCCTAATACTATTTTAGTACTTGCATCATGTGCTAAGATATGTACATATGGAGCTAATGTTACATTATTACCAATTTCAATTAGAAATGGAATAGATGAATCTATAATTACTCCTTTTTCTATATTTAAATTTTTTCCAATTACTAAACCTTTTCTTTGTAATCTTTTTAGTTTTATTTTTTTAATTATATTAGACAACATATTTATTCCTCCTCTTTCTTTTTATTATAAGTATTTAATGATAACCCTATAAAAATTGCAACCAATATATTTTGTGGACTTGTATTAAACGTAGCTTCTCCAAAAGATTCTACAACAAATTGAATAAATATTAATATACTTGTCAAATTATATACCTTATCAATATTGGGTCTTTTTTCTCCTAAATTTATACATTTGAATAACTGTTTAAATATAGATACAACTAAATAGATATATACTATTAATCCTAAAAATCCTGTTTCTCCCATTATTGCTGGCCAAAAAGTATCCATACTATATTTAGGATCATCTTTAGTCAAACCATATACATCACTTATACCATATATATAATAATATTCACTATAATTTAGAGCTGCATAATATGTACCAAATTTTCCAAATCCCACTCCTATTGGAAAATAATCTTTCAAAATTTCTTTTCCTGTTTCATCTAATACTTGTCTGGCTGTTTCTCCTTGGTTTCCTAAAAAATATAAGTCATATGTATTTATAATTATATCTTTAAACAAAAACAAAATTAAGATACTAATTAGCAGCAAAATAGGAAGTTTTTTTATTATTTTTTTTATATTTTTTCTATTAATATATAATACATAAAATATAATACAAACAATTACACTAATAAATACTTTTGTTCTTAAAGAAAGTAATGAAAATAAAATATCTATAACTCCTATTATTGCATCCTTTTGTTGCTTTTCATAATAAAATATAGAAAACCTAAGCATTGCACAAAAAAGCATAAACCAACCAAATGTAGCAGGATGATTAAAACATGATGTTATAGATATCATCCCAAACCTATAATAACTTTCATCAAATGAAAAATAATTTAGATATGTTTCTGTAAAAAATAGATTAAATATCGCAATTACAATAGCTATTTTTTCTACAATAAAAATAACCTTTATAATAGATTCTTTTAATCCTTCTGACAATTTAATATTTTCTAATGCAAATATTAAAAGCCAAAATTTCACTGATAAAAACGTACTAACCATTAGACTTTTTATGTCAAATTGACTATTTAGTACACATGATAAAATCCCTAATATTATAAAAACCATTAATGCTAATAAAATTTTAAATGAATTTTTGTTTATTGTTCCAGATTTTATTATTCTCTTTAATGCTAAAATTAGACATATGACAATAAAAATTTCATCTATATAAGATAAAAATGGAATTTCAGGAATGTTCAATTTTATCCCTTGAAAGAGAATTACAAATAGCATTAAACTTATTATGATTTTCATATGTTATTTTCTCCTTTTATGATTTTAGCTTTGATTAATATGTTCTTAAAATCCAAATTGTTAGTATATATTAAATATACAATTGATAATAGAATATATACAAAAGCTCCTATCATAATTTCAAATACTAAATTTATTATATCTTCTGTAAATACCCCACTTATTTGCCTTACAATAATATACATGATTGTTCCGAAGACAGCAAAAATAAAAAATTCCTGCAAATACTTTTTTAGTCGTAACTGTTTTCTAACTTTAAAAGTCTGATATACTGCTAAAGATATCTCTGCACACCATGTACCAAAAACTGCTCCAAAAGCGCCAAATTTTGGAATAAATATAAAATTCATTATTATGTTTAACAAAGCTCCTATAATAACAGATTTAACATAAATAAAATCTTTTTCATATGGTATTAAATATAAATTTCTTACTATTGTAGACCACGTTATAAATGGCACTGTTAAACATAGTGCAATAGATATATTGATACTTGGTTTAAATTCTTCTCCAAAAAATATAGGAATAAATTCATTTGATGTAGAAGCTATCCCAAAAGCAATTGCCATCCCTATAAGTAAAGAATATTCCATTGATTTATCAAATAAATTATTAGCTTCTACCAACTTTTTATTTGCGAGTAGATTAGAAATCTTAGGCATTATAACTGTTGCAAAAGCACCAATTATCCCTAAGGTAACTAAAATTAACTTTTCAGCATTTTCATAATATCCTACTTGTTTCATATCACAAATATTGCCTATCATTATCTTATCCATAATTCTATATACACTTGTAGCTATTACAGGAATAAATAATATTATACAAGGTTTTAGATGTTTTAAAATTTCTTTCCTT
>CAWVJG010000143.1:0-14955 GCA_963929465.1 Bacillota bacterium | reverse complement strand
GATTTTCAGGGTCTGGATTTTCTGGGTCCGGATTTTCTGGATCTGGGTTCTCTGGATCTGGATTTTCTGGGTCCGGATTTTCTGGATCTGGGTTCTCTGGATCTGGATTTTCTGGGTCCGGATTCTCAGGATCTGGATTCTCAGGGTCTGGGTTTTCTGGGTCTGGATTTTCAGGGTCTGGGTTTTCTGGAATT
Source organism: Bacillota bacterium (assembly GCA_963929465.1). Lineage (GTDB taxonomy): Bacteria > Bacillota > Clostridia > TANB77 > CAG-508 > CAG-269. The sequence continues at coordinate 14,761 of CAWVJG010000143.1, read as the reverse complement.
TCTTCTGTTCCATCTGTTATTTTCCATAGTTGTGTTCCGAAAAATGGATTAGCTGTTCCTACAAACAATCCATAGTCTGTTGCCATAATTGATCTTCCACCATAATTATATCTATCATTAAATCCACTATCTGTTACAATTTCAAAATTTTCCCCATCTGCTGTTTTTAAAAGGTCAAATCCCCATGTATCATTATCTAATGTTTTGGCAATATAAGCATACATTTTTAGTCCTTCCCAATCTACTTTATTGTATAATTCTTGGAATTCTGCTCCTGCCATTTCTAACAATTCACTATTTTCTGTTGATAAGTCTGCCATTTGATTAATGATATCTTCGTATTTTATAACAAATTCATAAAATAATTTACTATCTTCTCTTACTGTTTTATATTCTTCTAGCATTCCTTGAAGATTTACAAGCATCTCTTTAATTTCTTCACTGTTTTGGATCATACCACTAAAATTATCAAGCATAGGTAATATCTCATCTATCTTTGCAATTAAATTATCAATATCTTCTTCTGTTAAATCTGAAAAATATGTTGCTTGAAGGTTTGTTATATAATTGTAAAGAACTGCTGAATCCATTGTTGTAATATATAGTTCGTCATGATATGTCTCTGCTCTCCATACATATTCTATACAATTATTTTCCATATATTGTGTAAATCCTGTTACTTCATTAAATTTTCCTGTTTCATCATCCAAACACCATAATTTTTGAGGATAATGCAATGTTGTATACATATCTTTTAAATAATCACTTGGGCTTACATCTTGTTGTGCAAGTTCTGATACTAATCCTGTAAGTGCTGAAATCTCTGCTGTAATTGTATTATCAAAATTCATTAAATATAATTTTCCGTTAAATTCAAAAGGTGTTGCAGCTATTGTAATTAGTCCTGATTCATCGCCTGTATATCCTTCTGGACTATCTGCTAAACCAATGTTATTTACTCCATTGTTTTTACCAATTACTTCTGTCCAATACCATCCATATTCATTAGCTGGTTCATCCCCTTCTGCTGGATGCCCTTTAAACATAACAATACCTACTGTATTTGGAATGGTTGCATATATATATCCATCATATGTGCATATATCCCAAATAGGGCTTGTTACTGAACTAAAAACAGCTGAATCTGTTGCATAATCTTTAAAATCTTTATAATCTGCTATTCTGTCCCATTTTGTGTCATCATTTGCATCTTTTTTTAGAATTGCTAATTTTTGACAATCTTCATCGCCTTCATCAAGTTCAATTCTTGCGTCTACACCTCCAAATAATAAAGAATTATCATAAATACAAGAAGCTCTTAAGCTAGTTCCATTTGAAGATGTAAAAACAACTGTTATTTCATCATTTTCATCAATTTTATAAATATAATTATCTGCTCCTGCAGCAGCTGAATATGAAGCGAAATACAAATTTCCTTCAAATTCTGTTGCCATTCTAAATGCTACACCAGCATCTGCTGTATAGATTTTCTCTATTTCCCCTGTTAGCATATCACATTTAAAAATTTCTCCACCATCTTGTGTTGTAGGTCTAGGAATTTCATTATTCGTCATAGAATCAATTAATCCCCAAGCCACATCTTCTGTTACACCTGCTTCAGTCATTGCTTTAACAAAAGTATCAGCAATACTTCCTACAAGATTCCTATTAGTTCCTATATATAAATATTGTCCTCTTGCTGCCATTGCCCATGAATAACTTGTTTCACGGTCTCCTCCATCTACTAATCCGTCTGCATCTCCTTCTCCTGCATCTGGATTTGATATTTTGTCAATCGTTAGTTCTTTTGTACTTGTACTTACTGTATATGCATCACTAACATACACATTTAGATTTACTGCCAACATTGTTAAAATAACAAATATTGACAACATTACTTGTAGTCTTTGTTTTCTTCTTTTACCTTTTTTCATTCCCCATTTCTCCTTTGCATATTTTCTCTCATCTCTATAATAATATTTTCTTGCAAATTGGTCAATATATATGTTGTATTTGTTATAAAGATTTTATGATTCTGTAACATTTTTGTAATATTTTTTTATTAATTAGATTCATCGAAAATTACTATGGTATAAATAAGAAAATTTAATCTTCCTTCTGTAACATAATATATAGATGGCTTTTTTATTTTAATATTCTTTTAAATCATACTTCATTAGTTTTTCCCCATCATATTCAAATTTTCCAGAGAAAAATCCGTTATCTTTTTGTAATTTTTCCACAAAAATATGGTCTCCTTCCCAAGTTGGTAATGTATTTAATTTTTCTTTCTCTATCCATTTTAAATCACCCTCATCACATTCTATTAGATTTCCTTCAAATTCAGTCGCAGTAAATACATACATATATTCTGTTTCCCATTTATTAGATACATAAGTGACAATTCCTCTTAATTGATATTCTTTTAGTGTGAGTCCTGTTTCTTCTTTTACTTCTCTTACTATACATTCCTCTGGACTTTCTCCTTCTTCAATTTTGCCGCCAACACCTAACCATTTATCTTTATTGATATCTTTTTTCTTTTTCGTTCTATGTAACATTAAATATTTACCATCTTTTTCTATATAACATAGTGCTGAAAGAATCATTTTATTTTTCCTCCATATTATCTATTACGTTTTCTATTCTTTTTATAAAGTTATCTTTATTACTTAATGCTTCTATAAATTTCTTTTTTTCAATTTCAAATTCTTCATCATATAGATAAGTTTTCGCGTATCCATTTGGTCCATATTTATCATTTAGATGTTCATATACTTTTTGTATTCGTTCCTCTTTAGGGATACTAGGAAAATTATTGATATAATAAGTATATGCTCTTTTAATACAAACATCTATACTTTTTATTGTCCTATCTGCAGTACTAACAATCTTTCCATATATACTTCTAGGCTCATGATTACTTGATGCTCTATGGTCTTCAATGGCTTCTTTTATGATTTGGATTTCTTCTTCTGTAAACCATTTCTTTATTTTATCATCTTTCATAAAAATTTCTGCTGATAATTTTTCATGTATTTTTGGATTAATATAATGTCCTAAATCATGATAAGCAGCTACTGTATATACTATATTTTTATTTACTTCATATTTTTTTGCAATGTGTAAACTTCGATTGATAACTGTATGAATATGTTTGATTCCATGAGATGGTTCATTTCTTTCATATAACGGAAAAATTTCTGTTTCTATATATTTTTTCAATTCTAGGTTTATTTCATTTTCTTCTATATTTTTTGTTTTCATATATTTCTTCTCCTTAGATTATATATATCATATTTTCATATTTTTTTCTATAAATAGATATTCTTTTTTTTAATTTGATTGTAAATAAAACAAAAAGAAAAAAGAAGTTCAAGATTGAACTCCTTTTAGAAAATTCCTACAACTTCTCCATTTTCATCTATGTCAATGCTTTCTGCCGCTGGTACTCTTGGTAATCCTGGCATTGTCATAATTTTTCCTGCAAGTGCTACAATAAATCCTGCACCTGTTTTTAATTCTAAATCTCTAATCGTAATATTGTACTCATCTTTACATTCTAGATTTTTAGGATCATCTGAGAAAGAATATTGTGTTTTTGCTATACATACTGGAAGATTTGCATATCCTAATTTTTCAATTCTTTCTATTTCTTTTTGTGCTGCTTCTTCGAATATAACACCTTTTGCTCCATAAATTTTTGTTGCTACTTTTTCTATTTTTTCTTTAATTCCTTCATTTAGTTCATACATATATTGGAAGTTTTCTTCTTTCTCTGTTAAATTTACTAATTTTTGAGCAATATCAATAGCACCTTCTCCACCTTTTGCCCAACCTTCTACTAGACTTAATTCTACACCTTTTTCTTCTAGATGTTTTCTTAGGCACTCGATTTCTGCTTCTGTATCAGAATTAAATCTGTTTATAGCTACAATTACATTTAATCCAAATTTATCTTTGATATTGGCAATATGTCTATATAAATTGTCTAATCCTTTTTCAAGTCCTTCAACATTTTCTTCTTGAATTTTATCTTTTTCAATTCCACCATGATATTTTAATGCTTTTATTGTTGCAACAATAACAACTGCATCTGGTCTAATTCCTGCTTTTCTACATTTAATATCTAAGAATTTTTCTGCTCCTAAATCTGCTCCAAATCCTGCTTCTGTAACTGTATAATCTGCTAATTTTAGAGCAAGTTTTGTTGCTACAATACTATTACATCCATGCGCGATATTTGCAAATGGTCCTCCATGAATGATTGCTGGTGTATGTTCTAAACTTTGTACTAAGTTTGGTTTGATAGCATCTTTTAATAATACTGCCATCGCACCTTGTGCATTTAAGTCTTTTGCAAAAATTGGTTTATCTTCTTCATTATATCCAATTAAGATATTTCCTAATTTTTCTTTTAAATCTTTAATATTTTCTGATAAACATAAAACAGCCATAATTTCAGAAGCAACTGTGATATCAAATTTATCTCTTCTTGGTACAATTTTGCTTTCTCCTGAAAGTCCTGTTTCTACAACTCTTAATTGTCTATCATTTAAGTCTACACATCTTTTCCAAACTACTTCTTTAAATTTTAATTCATTTCCAAAGTAAATATGGTTATCAATTAAACTTGCTAATAGATTGTTAGCAGCTGTAATGGCATGAATATCTCCTGTAAAATGTAGATTAATATCTTCCATTGGAGCCACTTGTACTCTTCCTCCACCTGTTGCTCCACCTTTGATTCCAAATACAGGACCTAAAGATGGTTCTCTTAATGCTAAAATAGATTTTTTATTAATTTTTCTTAATCCATCAGCAATTGCAATAGACATGGTTGTTTTTCCTTCTCCTAATGGTGTTGGGCTAATTGCTGTTACTAATATTAACTTTCCATCTTTTCTATCCTTTACTTTTCCATATAATGCTGAAGAAAATTTTGCTTTATATTTTCCATATAATTCTAAATCCTCTTCTTCTACATCTACTTTTTTTGCGACATCTACGATATTGTCTAATTTTGTATTTCTTGCAATTTCAATATCTGTCATTTTTTTCACTCCTTTTTTAATTATTTCATTTTTTCTTTTAAGATATTTTTCTATTGTTTCTCTACATTTTTTCTAAAGATATTTTTTCATTCCCCCTTTTCTCTTTAATCTACAATAACTTGTCTATTTTCTAAGTATTCATTTAAATGTCCTAAAACAGAAACATCTAAATCTATTAGTGTATTTGGTAAATTATGTATATCAAACCAGTTACATTCTGTTACTTCATGGTCATTAAACTGTATCTCGCCTTCATATTCTTCACAAAAGAACACATGATTTATAACATAAACCTCATCTTGATTAGGATATACATGATGTGTTTTTGCTCCTGAAAATATTCCATATAACTTGGGATTTACTGGTGTTATATTCATTTCTTCTTTTAGTTCTCTATTTAGTGCATCTAAATAGGTTTCTCCTAATTCCATTCCTCCGCCATGAATTCCCCAGTTTCCATCATCTGCTCGTTTTTGTAATAATATTTTATTGTCTTTACATATGATTAATCCTACTCCAGACATAGCGATTGGTTTATGTCCTATTTTTTCTCTAATATCTTTTATATAATTTTTCATATTTTATACATTCCTTTGTTTCTTATATTCTTGAAATACTGCGTAGTAGTCTTCACATTTATGTATCGAAATCTTTGATTTCGTTAACACACTTTTCTTATTGTATAGAAAAATTTCTCTTTATGCAATTAATCCTGCTGCAACACCTATTAATGCTCCAACAAGTACTTGCACAGGAGTATGTCCTAAAACTTCTACTAGTTTTTCTGATACTTGTACGCCTGTAAGTCCTGGTGTCTCTACTAATTTATTTAATAAAGCCGCTTGCTTTCCTGCTGCTCTTCTAACACCACAAGCATCATACATAACCACAAATGCAACTACAAATGATAAAGCAAATACAGCTGTATCTACACCTTCATATTTTCCAATCAATGTTGCCAAACTTGTAACAACTGCTGAATGTGAACTTGGCATTCCACCAGCACCTAAAATTCTTTTAAAATTAAATTTCTTTGTTTTTGCCAAATCATATAATAATTTGAATAATTGTATAGCAAACCACAATAATAGTGGTACATATATATATTTATTTTGAATAAATTGCATAAATCCATTCATGCCGTAAAATATCCCCCTTATACTTTATTCGGTTTCAAAGTTTTCTTCTTTCTTTTCACCGTTTTCATCATTTAGTAATATTGTTATTTTCTTTTCTGCATTTTCTAACATTTTGTTACATTCTTTTGAAATTTTCATTCCTTCTTCAAATTTTATAACAGAATCATCTAAATTTAAATTTCCATTTTCCAATTCATTTATAATTTTTTCTAATTCTTGAATTTGTTCTTCAAAACTCTTTTTCATGTTTGACTCCTATCTTTTACTTTTTATCTTTTTAATATACAAATTTCTTTTTTCCTCTTACTATTGCGTAACTGCATTTGTAGATACATCCACTGTATACCATGTTAAAACTGCTGTTGTTTCTACATCATTGACAGATACATGATAAATTGTTCCTTCTTTATTAGCAATATTAAAAGTTACCCCTTGATCTGTTCCATACGCATTTTTTACAAGTTCTATCACTTTTTCTTCCTCTGTTTGTTCTGTATTGATAGTTTGTTGCTCCTCTGTTCCTACATAATCACTATTAATCTCTTCTTCTGTTGCATTTGGTTGTATAGTTGGAGTAACTATTTCATTTACTGTATTTGCTGTATTGTCTGTATTGTCTGTATTGGTTTCATTTTGTTCTACTGTATTGGTTTTTGTGGTCTGATTCAAATCTATCTCATTAATAATATTTTGATTTTTTCCGTGTATCTTCTTGTTTATTATATAAACTATAGCATGCCATTCCTATCATGATAACTAACAATATAATCGTAATTATCATTAGTATTTTTTCTTTCATTCCCATTGGTTTTATTCTCCTTATTTTAATACTTGTCCTTTACCTTATATCAAAACATTTTCTGCATTTTATATTTTCAAAACAATACATTTTCATCTAATATCTAATTTTATCTATATCTAATATTCTATATTATTTTTGCTTGTTTTTCTCCATCTTTCAATCGAATTGAAATTTCATCTTCTGTTTGTAAGTCTGTTATACTTTTTACTATTTTTCCTTGTTTTTCAATAATAGAATAACCTCTCGTTAAAGTTTTTAATGGACTTAATGTATCTAATTTTGATACTAATTCAATATATTTATTCTTATTTTTTTCTTTTATTTTATTGATAACATTTTCTAATTGTTTTACATAAGAATCAATTTTAATATAATTTTCTTGAATTCTTCTTGTTGGCACCCTAAAAACAGAACTAGACATACATTTCTCATAGCGTAATTTCATAATTTCTAGTTTTTTGGTTAATGCCATTTTTAATCGATTTTGATATGTATTGATTTTTTGTTTTAACTCATAAATATCTGGTACTGCAAGTTCTGCAGCAGCTGATGGTGTTGGTGCTCTTAAGTCTGCTACAAAATCAGATATTGAAAAATCAGTTTCATGACCGACTGCTGATATAATTGGAATTTTTGATTCATAAATACTATGGGCAACAATTTCTTCATTAAATGGCCATAAATCTTCTAAAGAACCTCCCCCTCTTGCTAAAATAATGACATCTGCCAGTTGATTCTTGTTCATATATTCAATGCCTTCTGCAATTTTTTCTGCTGCCCCTTCTCCTTGAACAGGTACTGGTAATAATCGAATATATACATTTGGATTTCTTCTTGTTGATACATTAATAATATCTCTTATAACAGAACCTGTTTGGGAAGTTAATACACCAACCACCTTTGGTAACATTGGAATTTTTTGTTTATGACTTTGATCAAATAGTCCCTTTTTCTCTAATTCTTCTTTTAATTTTTGGTATTTTGTATATAAATCTCCTAGTCCATCTTCTTCCATCACTTTTGCATAGATTTGATAAACACCATCTCTTTCAAATACTGATACAGAACCTAATATATATACTTTCATACCATCTTTAGGTTCAAAATTTAATTTTTGTGCATAAGATTTAAACATAATACATTTTATTAAAGAATTTTCATCTTTTAGGGTGAAATATAAATGCCCTGTATAATGATGTTTGAAATTAGAAATTTCACCTTTAATTAAAATATTATTTAAATATTCATCATCTGCAATCTTATTTTTTATATATCTATTCAAATCTGTTACGCTAATTGCCATTTCTGCATATTTCATATCATACTTCCTCTAATTTAAACTAGGGATATATTATAAAATATCCCTGCCCTACATTATTTATTAACAATACTTGCTAATATTCCATTTACAAAGTTTTTGGATGAATCTTCTCCATATTTCTTAGCTAGCTCTACTGCTTCATTAATAACTACCTTAAATGGTATATCTTTATATTGAATTTCATAGATGGCTAATTTTAAAATAGATAAATCAATTTTAGAAATTCGATCAATTTTCCAATCAGATTTTAAATTTTTTTCGATTAATCCTAAGATTTCTTCTTTATGCGCTTCTATTCCTAAAACTGCATCTTCTATATATTCCTTTGCCTCTTTGTTTTCTATATTTTCACTCTCAAAATATATTTCAATTTGTTCTTTTAAATCATTCTGTTTTTGTATTTCTAAGCTATAAATCAATTTAAAAGCACTTTCTCTAATTGCTGTTCTATTCATATCCATTCCCTTCTACATTTTATCTATAAAATTTTTTAACTTCGTTTTTACTTCTTCTTTGTTTCTTTGTACATAATTTCCTACAAATGCTCCTATTGCTATTACAACAATGGCTAATATTAGTTTATCTAGTCCTGTAATCAAAATTAAAATTGCTATTACAACACCAATAATGATTCCTTTAAATTGATTCCAAAAATCTTTAAAATTGTTCATGCTTTCACAACCTTTCCTACCTTCAACCCCAAAATTGCGTTATCCTATTTCACATTTGTACGTCAAAATCTTTAATCTCATTAACGCATTCCTTTTTCTTATGCCTCTTGTGGTTTGTATGCAACTTTTTTAACAGTTATATTAACCTCATTTACCTCTAAATCTGTTGCCTTTTTAATTTTGTCTTTTATACTTGTTTGAAGTTTTGCTGATAAATCTTTTATCACAGCTTCTGAACTTACAACTAAATTTGCATATACTTTCACATTATTTTCTTTATCTAGTTCCACTCTTGTTGTCACGTCTTCTGTACTCTCAAATCCTTTTGCTACAGAGTTTACTAAATTTTCAATTGTTTCTTTAGAAATCATTAATTTACCACTTTCATTTTCTAATAAAACACCTTGTCTTTCTTTAACTTGCTCTTTTGATGTTGATCCAAAGAATATACATTTAATCGAAAGTAATATAAATACAATACTAACTCCTAATATAACTTTGCTCCATATATCACTTGCAAGTGCACTATTTATAATTCCTCCAACAATTCCTGTATCTAGCCAACCAAATACTAGTAAACATGCTAAAACTGCAACTATTAACATTACATATGAATATATAACTAATGTGATTTTTTCTAAAATTTTCATCTTACTTCTTCTCCTTTATTTTTTCTTAACTATAATTTTTACTTACTACTTTTGTTGTTCATTCTTTTTTGTAAATCATTTTTTTATTTATAACCTTTTTTAATTTTCATCAGTATTATTTTCTTCTGTTGCTTCTTGCTCATCTTCTTTTTCATTCATAACTGCATCTGTATTAACACCTTGAACATGCACATTTACTTCTTCTACTTTTAATCCTGTCATATTCTCTACTGATTTTTTCACTCTGTTTTGTATTTCAAAAGCAACATCAGGTATTCTTGAACCATATTCCACAATAATGTTTACATCTATTTTAGCTTTATCCTCATCAATTTCTACTTTAATTCCTTTTGCCAAATTTTTCTTTCCACTTAATACCTCTGTAATTCCTCCAGCAAATCCTCCTGACATTCCAGATACACCTTGTACCTCTGAAACAGCAACACCTGCTATAACAGCCACAACATCACTTGATATCTGAATTCCTTCATTTTCTGTTTTTATTTCTTCATCTAATTCTACAACTTCCCCATTTTCTACATTCTTATTTTCTTCACTCATATGAATTCCTCCTTGTTCTATTTTTTACACGAACAAATCTCGTCTCTTGAAAAATATCTATCTCTTTTCAATTTTAAAAATAAAAAAGATATACTTATTTTTCCATATAAGTATATCAATTTTTTCTTAAATTTACAACCATTTTCACAATATTTATATTTTTTTAATATTTACAATTGCATATCTTCATCTATTGTTTGTTGTTTTTCTATATTCTCACTTTGTGGTTGCTTTTCTTTTACTTTAGGTACATAATCCACTTTTAATGACTGTTTATATTCTTTTTCTTTATTTTTAAAATTTCTAACATATTCTAATGCTTCATTTTGCTGTTCTAATCCATATTCTTCTTTTAGTTTTTCGTAAGATGATTCATTTGTAAAACTATCTATAAAATCTCCTACTGTTTCTAGTCCCTCATACCCATTAAATAGCATATTGCTTCCTTCATTTGTCACATATTCTTTATCAGAATTAAACATCTTTATTTTTCCATTTTTATATAGTCCTATTGATGGATTCGTAGGATCAGCAACTAATATAACACCTTCTTCTGGGATATCGATTAATGTGATTATATGATTTCCTATTACATTTTTTGCTCCTTCTTCCATTACCTCTCCAATCAATTCTGGAATTGATTTTTCTTTCTCTTGTCTAATGTTTTCATTTAAAGTTTGATGCACCCCTCTACCATCTTCTTCTATATTTTCATTGAATTCAACCATTTTTGTTTCTATATCTGCCAAATAATAATTTCCTTCTTCTCCCATTGTTACAAACATAGTTCTTGCATTGTATTTTGGATTAATTTGATTTAACTTTTTAGCCATATCACTTGCCATATTTCTACATACACCATATCCATCTTTTGTTGCTAAATCTAATTCTAGATATCCATAAATATCTTTTTGAGGTGTACCATATCCCTGGGTATTATTCCACATATCATCCATCACTTTCATAATGATTTGCAAATCACTTAAATGCATTTTCTTTACTTCTTCAGCATATTGGGATATATTTTCATTATAATTTTCTATTTCTTTTTCATATTTAATCCCATTCTCATCTATCTTTTCTTGTCCTGCCTCTATTAATATTGCCGAACATTCTAACAATATACTTGCAGTATATATTCCTACTTTTTTTGTAAACATTTTTATTCTTTGTAATATTCCCCATGAATAAGCTCTTAAAGATCCCTTTGCTTCTTTCATTTCTTGTATACATGCATGTAATAATATTTTATTATATTCCTCTTCGCCATACTTACTGAAAATATCTTCATATCTTCCTTCACTTTTTAATTTCTTTATTTCTTTTTTTCTATAACTTCTAGGAATGTTGTTTAAATATGCTATTCTACCAAAATTTACAAAGATATCATGATAGTTTTTGTCTTTTTTTAATTGTTTTATCATATTTTGTTTTTCTTTATCCATCATTTAATTCCCTTATTAAAAGTACTTTAGATACAAACGAAAATGAATCTATTCACTAATGTTTATTCCAAAACATCAAATTCTTGTATAGGATTTCCTCTTAAATAATCTTGTATTGTCATTCTTTTGGCATTTTCACCTTGTATCTCTAAAACTTTTAAAATTCCTTCCTTGCATTTTACAAATATACCATCTTTAGTATCTGATACAATCACTGTACCATTTGTTAAAAATCCTAAATTTTCTGCATATATTTCATCTTCTCCTGCCACTTTTACTTTCCAGAATTTTATCTTTTTTCCATTCAAAAATGTATAGGCTCCCATGATAGGATTTAGCCCTCTAACTAAATTTTTAATTTCTTCAGCTGTTTTATGATTCCAATCAATTTTTGCCATATCTTTTGATAGCATTGGTGCAACTGTATAATCTTTTCCTTGCTTTTCTCTTGGGGCTATTCCTTTTTCAATTTGTTTTAATGTTTCTACCAATAACTTTCCACCAATTACTTTTAATCTATCCCATAATTCTCCTGTTGTTTCTTCTTCACCAATTTGCACTTCTTGTTTTAATATCATATCTCCTGTATCCATTCCAACATCCATATACATGGTTGTAACACCTGTTGTTTTGTCTCCATTTAATACTGCCCATTGAACTGGTGCTGCCCCCCTATATTGAGGTAATAATGATGCATGAACATTAATACAACCATATGGTGGAATATCTAATATTTCTTTTGGTAAGATTTTTCCATAAGCTACTACACAAATCACATCAGGTTTTAATGCTTTTAACGCATTTACAAATTCTTCATTATTTTTTACTTTTTCTGGTTGATAAATTGTTAAATTATTTTCCATTGCAAATTCTTTTACAGGACTTGGAATCATTTTCATTCCTCTTCCTTTGGGTCTATCTGGATTTGTTACCACACCTATAATTTCATGACCTGCTTCATAAATTGCTTTTAAACTTTCCTCTGCAAAATCAGGTGTTCCCATAAATACAATTTTCATACTTTTCTCCTTTTCTTATTGTATAGAAAAAATCTGCTTTTCTTATTTTTCTGGTTCAATATACTCTAAAGTTCCTGGAATAATTTTATCAATAAATAATTCTCCTTCTAAGTGGTCAAGTTCATGTGAAATAGCTTGTGCCAATAACTCTTTTGCTTTTACTCTCATTCGTTTTCCCTCTCTATCTGTATATTCTGCTACCACTTCTGCTGGTCTGATTACTTTTGCAAATTCATTTGGAAAACTCAAACATCCTTCATCTACTTCTTGTTCTCCTTTTGTTTTTATGATAATAGGATTAATTAATACAATTGGTCCATGGTCATCATATAGATCAATTACCACAATTCTTTTTAACACACCTACTTGAACAGCAGCTAGTCCTACTCCATTATATTTATGCATGGTTTCTATCATATCATCAATTAAAGATTGTATTTTTTCGCTTGCAATATCTTCTTCTGGAACTTCTCTTGATTTTTTCTTTAGAATTTCATCTCCTTGATATCTTAAATTTCTAATTGCCATATTTACTCACATTCCTTTCTTAAGACATAAGTCTGGTTGGAAAAGAATTAAATTTTGGCTAGGAAAACGAATTTGAAATTTATGAGACGTACTATTTGTACGTTGATTAAATTTCAAATGAAGTTCGCCACTGCGCAACGCCAAAATTGTAATTATTTTTCAACCTTTCGTTAACTCATATTGTTTGGATTGATATCAATTGCAATCCTCGTATCTTTTATATTTTCCTGATATATCTCTTTTAGACAAGCATTTAAAATTTCATTTGCCTCTTCTGTCATCTTTCCTTTTATGATAATTCTCCATCTATATCGATTTTGAATTTTATCAATTGGACAAGGCATCGGCCTTAAAACTTTAAATTCTTCTTTATTTAATCTTTTTTCTAAATACTGATATATTTTGCTAGATACATTTTTTATTTCTAGCTCTTGATAGCTATTCAATCCAATCAATATTATATCGCAAAATGGCGGATATTTCAACTGTCTTCTTAGAGCAATCTCTGTTTCATAAAATAAATCATAATTCTGTTTTTGTGCACAAATAATACTAAAATTATCTGGATTATATGTCTGAATAACAACTTTTCCTGGTAGATTTTCCCTTCCTGCTCTTCCAGCTACTTGTGTTAAGATTTGAAAGGTTCTTTCATTTGCTCGATAATCATCAATATTTAAAGAACTATCTGCTGCAATAACACCAACTAATGTCACATTTGGAAAATGATGTCCTTTTACTACCATTTGTGTTCCAATCAAAATATCAATATTCTCATTTTTAAATGTATTTAAAATCACTTCATGTGAATTCTTTTTTGTCACTGTATCGATGTCCATTCGAATGGTTGAGGCTTCTGGAAATTGTTTATGAATTTCTTGTTCTAACTTTTGCGTTCCAGTTCCAAAATATCGAATTTTATCACTATGGCATTCTGGACAAACGGTCACAACATTTTCTTCATGTCCGCAATAATGACATTTTAACTTTCTTTCATAACTATGATATGTCATACTAATATTACAGTTTGGGCATTTTACCGTATACCCGCAATTTCTGCACATGATAAATGTAGAATATCCTCTTCTATTTAAAAACAAGATTGTTTGTCTTTTTTGTTTTAGATTTTCTTCAATACAATTATATAACTCCATACTAAGCATTGAACGGTTTCCATTCGCCAACTCTTGTTTCAAATCAATAATTTCCACTTTTGGAAGTGAAGATTGATTAGCTCTTTTTGTAAGAGTTAATAGTTTGATTTTGGTATTTCCAAATTCATCTTCATCTGTCGCATGATAAAATGTTGTCATATCTGGTGTTGCACTTCCTAATACCAATGGTGCTTGATTTTCTTTTGCTAAGACCTTTGCAATTTCTTTAGCATTATACCTTGGATTGGTTTCTGATTTATAGGAACTATCATGTTCTTCATCTATAATAATGATTCCGATATTTTCAATTGGTGCAAATATAGCAGACCTTGCTCCTATAACAATTCTTGCCTTTTTCTCTCGTATTCTTTCCCATTCATCATGTCTTTCTCCAATGGATAATTTACTATGTAAAAT
>CAWVJG010000142.1:0-4728 GCA_963929465.1 Bacillota bacterium | reverse complement strand
ACTGCTTGTGCTACTTGATATACCATTCTGACAGCTACTGGTCTGATAGCTGGTCCTGATAAACCACCTGTATTATTAGCAAGTACTGGTTTTCTTTTATAAATATCAATTTTCATGGCTAATAATGTGTTGATTAAAGAAACTGCATCTGCTCCACCATCTTCTACACCTTTTGCTATTCCAGCAATGTCTGTTACATTTGGTGTTAATTTTACAATTAATGGTTTGTCTAATACTTTTCTTACCTCACTTGTTACTTTTTTGACACCTTCATAGGTGTTTCCAAATGCCATACAACCTTCTTTAACATTTGGACAAGATAAGTTTAATTCTACACCATCAATGTCTAAATTATTTAATATCTTACACAATTCTACATATTCATCAATTGAACTTCCACATGCATTGACAATGATTTTTGTATCAAATTTTCTTAAAAATGGTAAATCATTGTTTGCAAAATATTCTACTCCTGGATTTTGAAGTCCTATACTATTTAGCATTCCACTTGGTGTTTCACATACTCTTGATGGTTTGTTTCCACTCTTTGGTTTTAATGATGTCCCTTTTGTAATAACAGCTCCTAATTTTCCTAAATCGAAAAAATCAGCATATTCTCTTCCATAACCAAATGTACCAGATGCAACGGTTACTGGATTTTTCATTTCGATTCCTGCAAAATTTACTTTCGTATTCATATGTTTCATTCCTTTCTTATATATTTTTATATTTCTACATCTCTGCTATTGAACACTGGTCCACCTTTACAAACATGGAAATATTCTGGTGCATCTTTTGGACTTTTGGCTGTTTTTACTGCACATCCTAAACATACACCTAATCCACATCCCATTTTTTCTTCTAATGATATTTGACATTCGATGTTATTTTCATTTGCATATTTTTGAACAGCTTTTAACATAGGAAGCGGTCCACAGGCATATATACAATCATATTGTTCTTTTTGCATATCTTCCATTAAATATTCAATGGCAAATCCTTTATTTTTATAACTTCCATCATCTGTCGTAATAACTAAATTATCTGTTACTTCTTCAAATTCTTTTTCTAACATAACAAAATCTTTATTTCTAAATCCTAAATAGCAATGTACTTCTTTTTTCTCAGCTTTTGCTTCTTTAGAAAGTTCATATAATGGGAATATTCCAATTCCTCCTCCGATCACTGCTAATTTGTTATATTTATCTGTTTTAAATGTTCCATATCCCAATGGTCCTATAATATCAATTTTATCTCCAATTTCTTTTCTAGATAATAACTCTGTTCCTTTTCCTTTTACTTGGAAAATAAATTCTAGAATTCCATTTTTTCTATCTAAATTATAGATACTAATTGGTCTTCTTAAAAATGGTTCTACTTGGTCTGTTACTCTGATTTCGATAAAATTTCCTGGTTTCGCATCTTCTACAATTTCACTTGCTTTTACACTAAATTTATAGATTCCTTTAATGATTTCTTCTTTTTGTACTAACTTTGCTAATACTTGCTTTGGCATATTTTACCTCCTTTAATCTATTTTTGTTTTTCATTAACATGTGTTTTTGTATAAGCTCTCACTGCATGTTTCGTTGTGATTGTTAAATTTTCTGGTAATGTATGTAAGTCAAACCATTGCATATCTATGTGTTTTGTTGGTTCCATAATTTTAGGTTCTCCTTCTGTGATTTTACACAAAAAGCTTGGGGATACCCAATGTTGGTTTTCTTTTTCAACAATATGGTCACAAATTCCTAATAGTTTTTCTACTTTTATATCCACGCCACATTCTTCTTTTACTTCTCTTTTGACTGCATTTTCAAAAGTTTCCATCCATTCTAATTTTCCACCTGGTATACTCCAATACCCTTTTTCTGGTTCTTTATTTCTTTGTTGTAATAATAATTGTCCTTTTTCATTTATGATAAATGCTCCGACAGCCTACACCTATATAATCCTTACCTGGTCTCATATTTTTCACTTCTTCCCGTGATAATACTTCTACTCTTTTCTATTTTATAGCTTGATTTAATTCATCTCTCATTCGAATTGCCTCTGCTCTTGTTGCTTTTGCAAAATCCTCTTCCGCATATTTATCTTTCCATAGATCAGATTTATATGCACACATTAATCCTCTAGAACTATTGACAATTCCACCAATTCCGTTTTCATCAAATCCTAAAGCTATATCTTCTGCTTTTCCTCCTTGTGCTCCATAACCTGGTATTAAGAAAAAGGTATGTGGTGCTAATTTTCTTAAATCTTGTAATTGCTTTGGATATGTTGCTCCTACCACTGTTGAAATACTACTATATCCATATTTTCCTATTAAATCTTTTCCCCATTCTTCCACAAGTTTTGCAACTTTTGTGTATACTTCTTCACCTGTTTCTAATGTTAAGTCTTGTAATTCTCCAGAAGATGGATTTGATGTTTTATCAAGAATAAATACACCTTTTCCATATTTTTGTGCATCTTCTATAAATGGTTTCACTCCATCAATTCCTAAATATGGATTTACTGTTACAAAATCCACATCATAAATACTTTCTTCTTTTTCTCCTATTTTTGTTTTTCCTAAGAAAGCATTTGAATATGCTTTTGCAGTACTTCCAATATCTCCTCTTTTGATATCTGCTATGACAATCATCCCTTTTTCTTTTGCATATTTACAAGTTTCTTCAAAAGCCTTCATTCCTTCTAATCCATACATTTCATAAAATGCAATTTGTGGTTTTACTGCTGGTATAATATCACATGTTGCATCAATTAATGCTTTATTAAATTCTACAATTGCTTTCGCTACTCCTTCTAAGTTTTCTTCATATTTATTTCTAATACATTCTGGTATCATTTCATATCTAGGATCTAAACCAATAACTGTTGGATTATTGGTTTCTTTGATTTTATCGATTAATTTGTCCATCATATTTTTCATCTTAAAAATTCTGCCTCCTTTATTTTTGGTGTTTGTTCTTTTGAAGCTACCCTAACTTTTTCTAATTGAATTACTTTGTTTTCTCTTAACATCTTTTCTCTATCAGACAACATGTTTTCTAAATATACTTCTCTAGCTTTTTCTCTTAAGGATTTTTCATCACCATTATTCTGTATTTTAATGATTCTTTTATCATCCTTTATTTCTTTATAATTTCCTGTAAAATGTGCCATATCATAAGCAACAATCTCCTCTTTTGTTATTTCATCTCTTTGTTGCAATGATTTTCTTCTATCTACATAAGTTCTTTCTACTAAATAAATTTGTTCTAAATCCTTATATATTTTGTGATATTTAATAAATATATCATCTATTATGACAATTCTCTTTCCCTGTAATTCTCTTAGCCTTCTATTTAAAGCTGGTTCAATCAATTTTGCTCTAAATTTTGAAAACATAAAGAATATAGGTTTTGCCTTATATAAACAATTTTTCAATTTATAATCAACTTTCGTTTTTTCCCCATTTTTATCTTCTTTCATTAAAAATTTAAAATATTTTAATTTTATATCTCTTAACAAATCATCTATATGTATTACTTCTATATCTTTGCTATTCTCCTTTAGATAATTTGAAAATGTTGTCTTCCCTGCACCTGATTTTCCTGTTACACCTATTAACTTCATTTTACGTTATATTAAGTCCTCCCATTCTTTTTCTTTAAATCCAACATATATTTTCTTTTGCGTTATCAATAATGGCCTTTTGATTAACATACCATCAGATGCTAATAATGTTATTTTTTCTTTATCAGACATGGTTGGTAATTTTTCCTTTAAATTTAATTCTTTATATTTTAACCCGACTTGTGTTAAAAAATTTCTTTATTTCATATCCACTTTCTTTGATCCATGTTTCTAATTCTTTTTCCGTTGGTGTCTCAAAAACAATATTTCTATCTTGGAATGAGATATTGTTTTTTTCTAACCATTGTTTTGCTTTTTTGCAAGTAGAACATTTTGGATATTGTATAAATACTGATTCCAAGGTTCTCTCTCCTTTTCTTTTATATTAAATACAAATCAAATTTTTCAAATAGGTCTGTCCCTTTTGTTCATTTTTTGAACATTGGGGACAGGTCAAATCGTTCAATTTTTGAACAATTTGGCACGTTCTTAATATTAAAATTTGAATTTTAGGGATTTTTGAGTCCGTCCCCAAAATCCCTTTTTAACCTTCATATACAACTCTTCCATTTACAATTGTATATTTTACTTTTCCTTTTAATGTTTTTCCGATAAATGGACTATTTTTTGATTTAGATACAATCATTTCTTTTGTATATACATATTCTTCATTTGGGTCAAATATAGTGATATCTGCCATTTTTCCTGCTTCTATACTTCCTCTTTCATTATCGATATGTAATAATTTAGATGGTGTATATGAAGTAAGTCGTACTAGATTTAGATAATCAATATGTCCTGGATCTACTAAATTCATAATTTCAGCTGGAAGTGCTGTTTCAAATCCAATAATTCCATTTGGTGCTTTTGATAGTTCTACATCTTTTTCTGATTCTGCATGTGGTGCATGATCTGTAATGATACAATCAATCGTTCCTTCTTTTAATCCTTCGATAATGGCTTGTCTATCTTTTTCTTCTCTTAAAGGAGGATTCATTTTTGCGTTTGTTCCTGATTTTAATACTTCATCTACTGTAAATGTGAAATAGTGTGGGCAAGTTTCACAAGTAATTTTGACTCCTCTTTTTTTAGCATCTCTTATCATAT
>CAWVJG010000141.1:0-2707 GCA_963929465.1 Bacillota bacterium | reverse complement strand
TAACATTAATGTTAAAAATGAATTATTAATTATATTTTGATTATTAGTATTATCACTTAATATAACATTATCATTACTTTTAAAAGTGATTGATAATGTTATAATTAATGTTATTACAAATATACCACTTACCCCAATTAATACTTTTCTCTTTTTAGTCATTTTCTTACACCTCTATAACTTATTTTAGGTTATCTAATATTATTATAACTTATTTTAAGTTATAAAGCAATATTTTAATTTAAGTTATGGTATTGTGTGACTATTCAGCGAAAATGTCCACTTTTAAAAAATGAATTTTCAGGGAAAATGTCCCTATAAGAAATGGTTGATAAAACTGTTTCTTTTTTTGATTTTTCAGCGAAAATGTCTCTATTTTGATATAATATAAGTTTGTTTCTTTATTTTGAAGGGGGGTGTAATAATGCTTACAAGTAAAGAAGAACATAAATATAATGTCATTAGTCAACTAGCAAAAGGTTCAATAACTAGAAAAGAAGCAAGTTGTGAATTAGATATATCATTGAAACAAATTGATAGATTAAGAAAAAAGTTTGAAGAACAAGGAAAAGAAGGATTTGCTCATAAAAATCGTGGTAAAATTCCAATTAATAAATTAGATAAAAATATTCTTAAAGAATTAGAAAAATTATATTTAGAAGAATATTATGATTATAATTTTGAACATTTTTATGATGAAATAAAAGACAAGTATGTTATTTCATACTCGTCTTTATATAGGTATTTCCTTAAAAATGATATTATATCACCCATCGCACATAAGGAAACAATTAGATTATACAATGAAACGATGATTAAAGCAATCAAAAATGAAGAAAACATTCAAAAAGAAAAGGTAGAGTTGTATTATTCTAGAAAAATTTCTTATGAACAATCTCATACTAGGAAGTCAAGTAATTTATATTGTTTTGGCCAAGAAGTTCAAATGGATGGATGTGAAAAAATATGGTTTGGAAATATTGTCACATGTCTACATTTAGCAGTAGATAAAGGTACTAAAAAAGTTTTAGCTGGATGGTTTGAATATCAAGAAACAACCAGAGGATATTTTGTATTATTCTTCTTAATGATTATAAATTATGGTATTCCTAAAAGGGTAAAAACCGATAATAGAACAACATTTTCTAATAATGAAAATAAAGTAGATACAACACAAATCGGCGTTATTTGTAATATGTTAGGTATAGAATTAATTACAACAAGCATTCCAGAAAAGAAGCCTAATGTTGAAAGAGAAAATGGAGTTTTTAAAAATCGATTAATTGCGGAATTAAGACATGAGGGAATCACTAACATTGATGAAGCAAATAAATATTTAAACGAAATATTTATTCCCAAAATGAATAAAAAATTTTCTTATGAAATAAATGAGGAAACATCATTGATGAGAGAAAATGATTATTCAGAAGAAGAACTAAGTTTAATAATATCAGAAAAGTATACACGAATTATTGATAATGCTTCTTCAATTAAGTTTAATAACAAATATTATGTACCAATTGATGTCTCAACTGGGGAAGTAGTAACATTTATGAGAAAAACCGAATGTAAATGTATTATATCTTATAATGCTGAATATTGGTGTGAAATAGAAAATAATTATTATAAATTAGAAGAAATCAAAGATAGATCAATTACTATGAAAAAAGAAATAGATAACAACAAACCTATAGAGAAGAAAAAATACATTCCACCCAAAGATCACCCATGGAGAAAAAATATGATGTTAAAAAAACATATATAATATTTGGGGCTCTGCCCCAAACCCCGGAGTTTATCGCTTTGAGACACCCAAAAAAGGAAGCAATAATAAAAGAAGTCAATATAAATAATTGGCTTCCTTTTTGGTTTGTCACCACTTAGTGCTCTGGTTGCTCCCCAGCATTGCCATATCCCCTAAGTGATAAATTTATTATACAATATTTTACTAAATGTTTAAATAATAATTTAGGGACATTTTTCTTGAAAAACGACTAGTAACTATTGATATATATAAAATATACTAGAGACATTTTCCCTGAAAATTGACTATAAATTATAGGGACATTTTCCCTGAAAAATCACACATTTTTGCTTAATTTTAGCTAAAAACACTGTTGGAGGTTCGTTTTGGTTAAAATATAATTTTTACACCCCTAAAGTAATATGTTTTTTCTTTAATATGTATTTTCTTAAGAAGTCTACTGGAAATACTGTTAGTGCTAACAAAAATACTAATATAAGTTCATTTAATTCAAGACCATAAGTTCTAAATACATCACCACCATTATAAATAATATAAAGTTGGGCAATAAAGATAAAACTAAATATTAAAACAAATACTTTATTTTTAGATAAATTAGCTAGTATATTAATTCTTGAAGTTCTAGCATTAAAGGCATTAAATATTCCCATGAATATAAACATTGCAAAGTAAGCGGTCATTAAATATTCATTATTTTCACTAGGTCTAATAAATTCTCTTACTATAGGAAGTTTTAAAAATAAAATACAAATTATTGCACAATATAGACCCGTCCAGATAATTTCACTATACATATATTTATTCATAATTGGAGTATTCTTTTTCTTTGGTGGTTCTTCCATATATTCAGCAAGTGGTGCTTCATATGAGAATGCTATGCCAGAGAATGTATCCATAATCATATTAAGCCAAAGCATTTGCACTATAGTAATTGGAGTAGAT
>CAWVJG010000140.1:0-30795 GCA_963929465.1 Bacillota bacterium | reverse complement strand
AATTATATCATTTAAGAGAACAAATATTTTTTAGTTGGGACATTTTCTCATTTCTTTACTTAAGACATTATCACATTTCTTTCATAATTTACCCTATCAAATTATTTGAATATATTGACTTCTTATTTTTGCTTTGGTATAATAAAAGAAGATATAACTTTTAGGATACATGTAAAGTAAATAGAGAAGGGGAATGGAGTGAAATAAATGGAAGAGAAAGTACAACAGAATCAATCAAAAAGAGAAGAAATGATTGAAATATATACACAAAGAGTAAGTTTAATTAAAAGTAAATTTCCTGAAATTTCAACAGCGCCAGCTAGTATACAACAAGAATATTATGCATTAAACACATTAATAGATTCTTTAAAAACGTCTCGTAGAGAAATTCATGGAAAAACAGTTTCTTCTGATGGATGTGAAATTGATAAATTTGTTATGGAAAAATATGAAAATGCACTAGAAAAATATACTACATTAAATAAGGAAAACGAACAATATATAACTCCTGAAGAAGAAAAAGATTTTAAGAAAGCGCAAGAAGAACGAGCACAAATTGATGGAAAAATAGATACATATATTCATAGACAAGCAGTTATAAAAAGTAAATTTCCTGAAATTTCAGAAGCACCAGCTAGTATACAACAAGAATATTATGCATTAAACACATTAATAGATTCTTTAAAAACGTCTCGTAGAGAAATTTGGGGAAGGACAACTTCATCAGATGGTTATCCAATTGATGGATTTGTTGCAGAAAAATATGAGACTGCATTAGAAAATGTTAACAATGTACAAGAAGAAAATAGACAGTATATTTCAATTGAAGATGAAGAAAATTTTCAATATCCAGAAATAGATTTTAATGCTTTGATAAGAGAAGCTCGTTTAATGAAAACAAGAGAACAATATAATGAATTGTATGGAAGAATAACGGAACTTGGATCAGAACCGTTGCCAGAAGCAACAAAAGCTAGATTAAGTGATATACAAAAACAAATGAATGACATGCTTTATAAAGGCTTAATAAAAGAACAGAAAGATGTTCAAGAACCACAAATGGTGCAACCTGTAGCAGTAACACAATCAAAGTTTGCACAAATTTATCAAAAAGCCAAAGGAAGAATTAGAGAAACTTTTTCTAAAATTAAGACTATGATTAAAGAAAAGTCAAAAGATAAAGAAAATGATGACAAAACTTTGGATGATGATGAAGAACTAAGGTAACAAAGATAATGGAGGAATACAATGGATGAAGTTTATAAAGGAGCATTTGCAGAGGTTTTAGAGGTTTTACGAAACACAGATGAAAATATATTGAAAAAAATACCAGAACAATTTATCACATTTTTAAATCAAAACAAAGATAATCAATATCAAGTAAATATTGATTTTACAAATACCAATTGGGAAGATATGGTAAAACCAGAAACACAAGCCATTTTGGCATTAATATATAGAGATTATATTGTTTCTCCAGAAGAAAGAGAAAAGTTACTAAAAGAAGAAAATGAAGAACAAAATAAAATTGAAAACGAATTAAGAGCAAAATATAATCCAGACAATATATTTAAAGATAGAAAAATGGAAACACCGCAAGAAACACTAAAAATAGAAAGTGATATGCAGTTAACTGAAATACCTCAATATCCATGGTATAAAAAAATCTGGAATAAAATATTAGAAATATTCGGAACAAAACATTAATAGCAAGAAAAATCTTGCTATTTTTTCTATTGTATTATAAAATTGACCCAAACGGACCAGGTCCCAATGGACCCAAAAGGACAAAAAGGAGAATTTTATGGGCTTAAGAATCATTTATGGAAAAACAGGAACAGGAAAAAGTAGTTTGTGTTTTTCGGAAATTGCGAATTTAATAGAAAAAGAAGAAAATATATATTACATTACTCCAGAACAGTTTTCATTTACAGCAGAGAAAAATTTAATGGGATTTTTAAAAGAAAAAGCTGTGATGAATGCAGAGGTTATTACATTTAGTAGAATGGCCAATAGGGCTTTAAATGAAATCGGAGGAAGGAATAAAACGAATTTATCAAAATGTGGAAAAGCGATGTTGATTTATTCTGTTTTATCGAAACATCAAAATGATTTTAAGTTTTTAGGGAAAAGTGATGAAAATATAGAGATTGGAATTCAAAGTATTACAGAATTAAAAAAACATGGGATTACATTAGAGTTATTAGACAAAGAAATTGAAAATTTGGAAGATAAATATTTAAAAACAAAATTAGAAGATATTCGATTGATTTATCAAAATTATGAAGAACAAATTTCAGAAAATTATATTGAAGAAACAGATTTACTAGATTTCTTGGCAAAAAATATAGAGAGTTTAAGTTGGATAAAGAATAGTATCATCTATATAGACGAGTTTTCAGGATATACAGCACAAGAATATGAAGTAATAAAACAATTTATTAAATATGCAAAACAAGTGAATATCACGATATGTATTGATAATTTAGAAATGGAAACCAATCCAGATATAGATGTGTTTTATTCAAACAAACAAACATTAAAAAAGCTAGTTAGAATGATTGATGAACATCATTTTAAATTAGAAGAACCTGTTAATTTAGAAAATCAGTATCGATTAAAGAATGAAGAACTACAAGTATTAAGCCAAAATTTAGTTAGTACAAAATCCACAAAATATGCAAAAGATGTGGAAAATATACATCTATTTTTAGCAAAAAATAGATATTCAGAGATTGAAAATGTAGCAAAAACCATTTGTAAAATGGTAAGAGAGAAAAACTTAAGATACAAAGATATGGCAATCATTACAAAAAATATAGATATGTATTCTTCATTAGTGAGAAGTATTTTTGCAAAATATGATATCCCTGTATTTATAGATGAAAAAAGAGACCTAAATCAAAATATTATTGTGCAATATGTGCTTTCTATATTTGAAATCTTTACAAACAATTATACAAGTGAAGCCATGTTTAATTATATTAAACTAGGTTTTTTAGATATAGAAGATGATGAAATTTTTCGATTAGAAAATTATTGTACCAAATGGGGAATTAAACGAAATAAATGGAAAGAAGATTTCAAATATGAAATGGAAGATGAATCCAAAAAACAAGAAATTGAAAGATTAAATGAAATTAGAAAACAAATCATAGAGCCACTGTTTATTTTAAAAAAGAATATAGATAAAGAAAAGACAGCAATCAATATCACCAAGCAAATTTATACATTTTTGCAAGAACAAAATATAGAAGAAAAAATTTCTAAAAAAGTAAAATGGCTAGAAGAAAATGGTCTAATTGATTTAGCAAATGAATATGTTGAAAGCTATAACATCATTTTGGAAGTATTAGATGAAATTGTTTTGGTATTTCAAGAAGATAAGATGAGTATGGATGCTTATAGCAAAATTTTAAAAATCGGACTAAAAAATAGTGAATTGGGTAAAATTCCAGCAACACAAGATCAAGTGACATTAGGAGATGTGGATAGGACAAGAAGTCATAAAGTAGATATTGTATTTGTGATTGGACTAAATGATGGTGTTTTTCCAAGTGTCAATAAAGATGAGGGATTTTTAAATGATGCAGATAGAGAAAAATTAAAAAATGATGGTATGGAATTGGCAAATGGAACATTAGAAAATTTATATGAAGAAAACTTTAATATATATAAAGTATTGACAACTGCAGAACAAGAGATGTATTTATCTTATGCTTCATCAGACGGAGAAGGAAAAGCTTTAAGACCATCTATCTTAATTCATAAAATAAAAAAGATTTTTCAAAAACTAGAAGAACAAAGTGATGTCATTAACAAAAAATATGAAATCGTATGTCAAAATATTACCTATGAAGAATTATTAGAAAAATTATATCAATTAAAAAATAAAGAAGATATAGAAAAATTATGGTATGCAATATATGATTGGTATAAACAAAATCCAAATTGGAATACCAGATTAGAACAAGATATGGAAGGGCTAACATATACAAATATACCTAAAAAATTAAAAAAAGCGAATATGGATAAATTATATGGAAATACTTTACATACAAGCGTATCTAGGTTAGAACAATATAGAAGATGTCCATTTTCATATTATTTACAATATGGATTAAAAGTAAAACCGAAAGAAGAGTTAAAAATTCAAAGCTTTAATACAGGTTCTTTTATGCATGAAACGATAGATGAATTTTTTAAATATGTGCATGAGAATAACTTAAATTTAGCAGAATTAGAAGAAGTAGAGATTCAAAAGATTGTGTCTAAAATCATTGATGAAGATTTAGAGCTATCCAAAAATTACATCTTTAAAGCTACTGTAAAATATAAAATCTTAGTAAGAAGATTAAAAAAGATTGTCAGTAAAGCATTAAAATATATTATTCAGACATTAATTTACAGTGATTTTACCATTAAAGGAACAGAAGTGGAATTTGATAAAAAAGGAGAATACAAACCAATTTTATTAGAATTAGAAGATGGAAAAAGAATTGAAATTACTGGTAAAATCGATAGAATTGATATTGCTAAAGAAGAGGATGGAAATTATTTAAGAATTATTGATTACAAATCTTCAAGCAAAAATATTGACTTAAATGAAGTGTACGCAGGTTTGCAAATTCAATTATTAACTTATGCAGACGCCGTATGTAAAGAAGAGGATTTGATTCCAGCAGGGATATTCTATTTTTCACTATTAGAGCAAATGATAAAAGCAGATAAAAAAATATCAGATGAAGAAATAGAAGAATTAATTAGAAAAAATTTCAAAATGAAAGGATTGATTGTAGCTGATGTAAAAGTTATCAAAATGAATGATAATTCTTTGACAACAGGAACCTCTAAAATGGTTCCTGCAGCGATTAGTAAATCTGGAGAGGTAATCGAAAAATGGACCAATGGTGTAAAACAAGAAGAATTTAGTATATTGCAAAAATATATCTACCAAACCATAAAAGAAATCGGAAAAGAAATTTTTGATGGAAATATTGATTTAAAGCCATATTATAAAGAAGGTAAAACACCATGTGAATATTGTGAATATAAATCCATATGTACGTTTGATCCAAGAAGAAAAGAAAATACATATCAATATATTAACAAATTGTCAAAAGATGATATAATAAGAAAAATGGAAAAAGAAATTCGTTACAATTCATAGCAGATATATAGAATGTTGATATCTTAATATTTCATAAATTTTTCGGTTCAATACGGAAATGTGAGTTGTAAAGAAGTTCATAAATGATAAACGAAAATAAAAACAGAAGAGGAATTATATGAAAGAAAAAGAAAAAGTACAGATGAGAAAACGAAATATGAAATTGTTTCCCATATATAAAACACTTAGCTGGGATTATATATTCTTTTATACAACTAATTTTCTATTTTTAACGCAATGTAAACATATTCATCCAGCAGATGTTGTACTAATAGATTCTTTTTATGCTCTATTTGGAATCATTATGCAGGTTCCAGCAACATTTGTAATAGAATATTTAGGAAGAAAAAGAAGCATGATTTTTGCCAATTTTTTAAATTGTATCTATATGCTAGTGGTCATGTTTAGTACCAATTTATTTAACCTAATAACGGCAGAATTATTGTCATCACTAGCTTTTGGAATTAAAGAATCAGTAGATCCAGCATTATTAAATGAATCTATACCACCTTCAAAATATAAAAGTAAAATTTTTGCTAAAATTAGTCAAAAAGGAATGGCAAATTATTATATCATTAATGCCATAGCAACTATATTGGCAGGATTTTTCTATGATATCAATCCATATATACCAATTACATTATCTTTCATGATTACTATATTGGTAACCATCCTATCTACAGGATTTATTGAGCCACAGACCACAAGGAAAAAACATAAAGTCCAAGAATTTAATCAACTAAAGGACTTAAAAGACTCTTTTAAATTTATTTTGACTTCAGAAAGATTAAAAGCTTTAATCCTATTCTCAGCGGTATCAGGTGGTATCATAAGTCTTATGGCAACATATGAGGTTAGTTTACTAGAAGATTTTGATATGCCAGCAAAATATTTATGTATAATTTTTGCTGTATTAGGAATTATTTCAGGAATATTAGCGAATAAACAAGAAGCTTTTCATGAAAAATATAGAAATAAATCTTTATGTACTTTATTTGGAATAATAGGTGGAGCGATTTTAATAGCAGGAATATGTGGTATCATAGCGAAACAATATAGTGTGTTTATTTTATTGATTGTTGTAACATATATGATTCGATATTCTTGCCAAGGTATGTATTACCCTTTAACAGAAAGATATTTAAGAAATTTCTCTAATGAAAAGATTGATACAAAAATATTTACGGCAAAAAATTTCTTGAAAAGTATATTAAGTGCTGTGATTGGTATAATGGGCTCATTTTTATTAGATAGAATGAATATTTCTTATTGTATGCTTATCGTAGGTATTTCTTCGATTATTCTTACAATACTTATGAGTCAATATATGAAACCAAGGGTAGGTTTGAAACCAGAAGAATATGCAAAAGAAGAAATTCAGTATGATGAGTTAGTAAACAAATGAAAAAAGGAGGTAGTATATGGAAAATAAAGAAGATGTACGTATGATGAGAAAAACAAATATGAGAATATTTCCAACATACAAGAAATTAGCTTGGGATTATTTATTTTTCTATACAATTGATTTTTTATTTCTAACCCAAATAAAAGGAATCAGTGCTTCAGATGTTATGTTAAAAAGTACATTTTATGCATTCTTTAGTATTGTATTACAGCTTCCTGCAAATATCATTGTTGAATTTTTAGGAAGAAAAAATAGTATCATATTAGGAAATATTTTGAGTTGTCTTTATATGGTAATTATCATGATGAGTGGGAGCTTATTTGATTTAATTATCGCAAGTTTTTTTAGTGCAATATCTTTTTCCATAAAAAATGTAGCAGAGCCAAGTCTGTTAAATGAATCTATTCCACCATCAAGATATAAAAGTCAGATATATTCTAAAATTAGTGCAAAGGGAGCATCAGGATATTATTTATTTAATGCTATATCAAAAGTTATTGCGGGTGCCTTGTTTACGATTAATGGATATTTACCAGTTATATTATCTTTAGCTGTATTAATTATTGTTACTATATTATCTATAGGATTTATAGAACCAATCAAGAAAAAGAAAAAGGGTAATGCTGTATTAATGTATAAAGTAGAGATGAGAAATGTAAAAGAAGGGTTTGCATTTGTATTAAAATCAGAAAGATTGAAAGCTTTAATCTTATGTGCTGCATTAATATATGCATTATTACAAATATCTTCTACCTATAATGTTAGCTTACAAGAAAATATTGGACTATCATCAGTTATTATAGGAATTATAGCAGCGATAGGAGGAATCATTAGTTCACTAGCTTCTAAATATCAAAATCAATTTCATGAGAAATTTAAAAATAAAAGTTTAATAACGATTGCAATGTTACTTTCGGTAAGTGTTATTGTTGCTGGTGTTGTGGGTATAGGAGCAAAACACTCAATGATATTATTACTATTTGTCATCTTATCAATATTTATATATAATTTCTGCTTAGGAATGTTTCATACCATCATTGATAAATATCTAAGAAATTTTTCTAATGAAAAAATAGATACAAAAATATTTGCAGCATATAATTTATTCAGAAATGTATTTAGAATGATTGGAACATTATTTGCATCATTCTTGTTAGATAAAATGGCGACAACTTATTGTATGATTATTATAGGTGTTTTATTTACAATCATATATATTTTGTTAGGAAAATATATGAAAACAAGAGTAGGATTGAAGCCAGAAGAATATTCTAAAGAGGAAAGAAAATATGATGAATTAAATCAAGCAAAAGAGTAAATAAAAAATATAAATGAACTATATATTTGTTTTACGAGGTGATAATGTGAAAGATTTATCCAATAAAAATGTGATTCATGTAAAAGATAATGACATAGAATATTTGCAATTTAAGAAATTATTAGAATATAAAGAAATCATAAATCATGCATATGCATTAGGATTAGACGTGGGATTTAAAACAACCAAACCAGATCAAAAACCAACATCGCCAGAAAGAATGGAATTGGCAAGAAAATCATATCAAAAATTATGTAGTAGCATGGGAAGTAATGATACTCATATTGTGCAAGCTAACCAAAATCATACAGATATTGTCAAAATTGTTCAAACAAAAGTAAATGTAGATGAACCAGATTTTAGTTTGACAGAAGAAGGAATAGAAGATGGACTAATAACTAATCAAAGAAACTTAGCATTAGCAACAACAAATGCAGATTGTATCTTATTATTATTTTTTGATCCAGTAAAACGTGTAATTGCCAATACACATTCTGGTTGGAGAGGAACCTTGCAAAGAATTTCTATTAAAACTGTTCAAAAAATGATAAAAGAATTTGGAAGTAATACTCAAGATATTATATGTTGTATTTGTCCAAGTATTCGAAAATGCCATTTTGAAGTAGATAAAGATGTGAAAGATATGTTCCAAAATGAGTTTTATGATTTAGAGAATGCTAAATTTATAGACATAGAAGAAGGAAATAAACAAAAGGTAATTCAATTAAGAGATTTTATAGAAGAAAAAGTAGAAAATACAAAATGGAATATTGATACAGTTTTAATTAATAAAATTCTTCTTCAAAGAGAAGGATTAAAACCAGAAAATATTATTGATTCAGGAATTTGTAGTGTTTGTCATTCAGATGTCATACATTCCTATCGAATCGAAAAGAAAGATTATAATACAGAAACAGCAGTTATAGAATTAAAATAGAAATTATATGATTTCTGTTTAGGTTTCTGTGTAAACCATGGTATTCATAAATTATTTATTACTCGGTTCAATACAAGCATATTCGTAATTAAATAATTTATGAATACCATGGCTTACACATAAGGTTAAGTATAAATATTGTATTGATAAAAAAATTAATAATGAATAAAGGATGTAATAAAAATGTTTAAAACATGGGAAGAATTAGAAGAAACAATTAAAGGTTGTAATAAATGTAAACT
Source organism: Bacillota bacterium (assembly GCA_963929465.1). Lineage (GTDB taxonomy): Bacteria > Bacillota > Clostridia > TANB77 > CAG-508 > CAG-269. Next base: position 21,723 of record CAWVJG010000140.1, on the reverse strand, counting down.
CTGTAAGACAAGGCAAAACATTGTATTCGGAACTGGAAATAAACAGGCAAAGTTAATGTTTATTGGAGAGGGGCCTGGAGCAGACGAGGATAGATTAGGTGAACCTTTTGTAGGAAGAGCTGGGAAATTAATGAATTTAGCATTCGAAACTCTAGGTATTGATCGAAATGAAGTGTATATTGCCAATGTTGTAAAATGTAGACCACCTGGTAATAGAAACCCAGAAGAAGATGAAGCAGTAGCATGTCTGGATTATTTAAGAAATCAAGTAATATTGGTACAACCAGAAATTATTGTTTTATTAGGTAGTGTTGCTTTAAAAAATATTCTTGGGAAGGAATATGGTATTACAGCTTCTAGAGGAAAATGGGTAGAAAAGAAAGGAATAAAATATATGCCTACTTGGCATCCAGCAGCATTATTAAGAGACGAAACGAAAAAAATTGATTTTATAAAAGATTTGCAAAAAGTAGTAGAAGAATTACAAGAAAAATGAAATATTGATTTATTTTGAGAGTCAAACTTAATATTTTATAAATTAAGTTTGACTATTATAATTTGATATACGATTAAGTCATTTTTATTGACTAAAAGCTATAAACAAGGTAAAATATTTTATAGAATAAAAAGAATTGATAATCTCAATTCTTTTTTACTATACAAGAAACAATACTTCGTTCTAACAATTGCTTACAATTTTATTTACATAAGATTGGAATCGAATAAATATATAAAATAATAAGAAAAAAGGAGTAAAAAGTGATGAAAGAAATAGAAGAAAAAGTAAATTATTGTTTGAATTGTAAGGTAAAACCATGTTCTTTAAAAGGGTGTCCATTAAATAATCATATACCAGATTTTATACAAGCTTTAAAGAAAGAAGAATATGTAGAAGCCTATAAAATTTTATCAGAAACAACCGTTTTACCAGGTGTATGTGGAAGAATTTGTCCACATGAAAAACAATGTCAAGGTTCTTGTGTAAGAGGAATAAAAGGAGAACCAGTTTCAATAGGAGAATTAGAAGCTTATACTTTTGATAAAGTATATGAATTAGGATATCATCTATCAGATTGTTATGAAAAAACAGAAAAAAAAGATAAAAAAGTGGCAGTTTTAGGAGGAGGTCCAGCAGGGCTAACATGTGCAGCTTTTCTAGCTAAAGAAGGAATACAAGTAACAATATATGAAAAATATGACTATTTAGGTGGTTTATTAATGTTTGGAATACCAGATTTCAGACTACCAAAAGAGATTGTAGAAAATACAGTAAAAGATATCCTAGATTTAGGAATAGAAGTAAAATATCATCAAGAGCTTGGAAAAGACTTTACTTTGAAAGATATAGAAAAGGAATATGATGCCATATTTTTGAGCATTGGTGCAAATTGTTCTTCTAAGATGGGAGTAGAAGGAGAAGATTTAGATGGTGTTTATGGTGGAAATGAATTATTAGAATACAATTTACATCCTGACTATAAAGGAAAGAAGGTCATTGTGACAGGTGGCGGAAATGTAGCAATGGATTGTGCTAGAACCATTAACCGATTAGGAGCAAAAGAAGTGACAGTTGTTTATAGAAGAGCAGAAGAGCAAATGCCAGCAGAAAAGAAGGAAATACAAGATGCGAAAAATGAAGGGGTACAATTTGCTTTTCAAAATAATATTGTAAAAATAATAGGAAGTGGAAAAGTAGAAAAAGTCGAACTAATAAAAACGAAATTGATTCAAAAAGAAGGAGAGAGCAGATTATCTCCTGTTAATATTGAAAATAGTAATTATCAGGTAGATGTTGATTATATTGTGATGGCATTAGGTTCAAAGCCACAAGAATTTGTAAAAGATTTAGGATTAGAATTAAATAAATGGGGAAATATACAAGTAGACGAAGAATATAAAACATCTAATCCTAAAGTGTATGCAGGTGGAGACTTAGCAGGGATGAAAGGAACTGTTGCATGGGCGGCAAAATCAGGAAGAGAAGCTGCGAAACAGATACTGCAAGCCATGTAAAACTTTACAAATTATGTAAATATATAATTCAAATGAAAAATAGAGGCCTCTTCCATTTAACATGGGAAAGGTCTCTATTTTGGTTTGGTCAATTTTAATATTATCATTTTATTGTTATAGATAACAAGATTCATATTATTTTAAAGATGTATTTTCATTCTTAGCAGGATTTCCTAATAGCAATTTCTTTATGGCTCTAAATATGGCCATAATTGTGCTATCATGCTTGGGTTGAACATGAATTGCAGTTTCAATACCACCATTTTCTAAAACATTATATTTATGTTCTAATTGAGACATTTTTTCAACATAGTAATCATTAAAAAATGTGTAGCCTTCAGCAAATCCTAAATAAGCCTTTATATCATATAATTTTTTTCTATAATTTTCTAATTCTTCTAAATTGGTTATATTCAAAAATGCCTTATCAAAATAACTAGAAATAATTAAATTTTGTGTCCTTAAAAAAGTTAATTTAATTTTTTGTTTTAAATCATCAATCTTTTTAACCATATCATCAACTTTTTTGTTTCTATCATCAATTAAAGCAATTTTGTTATTTAGTTTGATAATATCTTCTTCTGCAAATAAAATATCATCAAGGGCATTTTGAATGGCCATAAAAGCCTTTTGTGATGTTAATTCAGAAAATTTTATTTTAAAAGTATCATCACTATTTAATGTACTTTTAAATAAAACGTCTTCACCTGTAATGAAAGCCAACTGGTTTACTAGACAACATTCTAAAGGATAATAAGAAGGACTTGTTGTTTCAAAGCTAATTCCAAAATATTTCACATAATCTTTTGGAATACCAATCACTTTTGATGACATCAATTGAACAGCTGCTTCATTTAATCCTAATCCATAAATTTTAAATTCCGTATAATCACATAATCCCATTCTTAATAAGTAATTTCTTTTATCTTTTACCTCTTGAAGATAATGGATACATTCATGAATAGCGAATTCTTCCATGTCTTCTTCAGGAATGTGTTCGTTAAAATAAATAGAAGTATTTTTATAATAATAATTTGCCTCTGCCATTCCTTCAGGCATTTTTGCTTTATACATATCTAATCTAGATAATTTTATAAATAGTTCATTCTCGTTTAAACCATAAGAAGGAAAGGTTTGACATAATTTAGATGCGATATTTTTAGCAATAGAATTGATTTTTAAAGTATCTAATTTCTGTGTTACTTCAATTCCATCTTTTTTTAAATCAGATTTGATACTCATTCTAATTCTCCTTAGTATATAATTATCTAAACATATTATACTATAAGAAGATTTATTAAATGTTTCAATAACATTAAATGTTTATTACAGTTTTATGACAAAAAGGAAAAGCTAAATAAAGAATAAATAGGGGAAGAGATGGAATTTTATCAAAGGATAAAAATGTCAAATGTAGAATTTTGTCGAAATGTTTTTATTGACATTATAGGTTTTAGAATATATAATATCAAAAAAAGAAAGGAGGGAAAGAATGAGTAATACAAATCAAGATTTACTGTTAAAAATATATGAAGAATTGAAGGAAACAAAAGAAAAAGTACAAGATATACCAGAAATGAAAAAACAATTAGAAGAAATACCAAAAATGAAGAAGCAACTAGAAGAAATACCAAAGATGCAAGACGAAATATTAGAAATCAAGAAAATATTGAAAGAAATACCAGAAATGAAACAAGAATTACGTAAGATTAGTGGTTCTGTTGCTAGAATAGAAGTAGAACATGGAGAAAAGTTAGTAGCCTTATTTGATGCTTTTAAAATGAACACAGAAAAAATACAAGAACAGGATGGTAGAATTACAAAATGCGAAAAAACCTTAGAAAAACATGATGATCAGATTTATATGTTAAATTCAAAAATTAAAAATGCATAAAAGCCTATTAGTATGCTTTTATAACTAACAGGCTTTTATGAAATATTATTTCACAACAATATTATAAATTTTATTCTTAACATAGATTTCCTTTACAATCGTTTTATCTTCCAATTTATCACGAACTGCCTCATGCACTTTTTCTTTAACACTTTCTTCATCCTCATCTAAAGAAATCATAATGGTTGCTTTTAATTTACCATTAAATTGTATAGGCAATGTAATTTCATCAGCAATTGTTTTTTCTTCATCATATGTAGGCCATTTCATATAAGCTAACATTTTTGTACCACCTAATACCGTTTGCCAAAGTTCTTCTGTCATATGTGGTGCAAAAGGATTTAACAATTGTAAAAAGGTTTTAAATTCTGCTTTATTAATTGCTTTTTCCTTATAAAAATCATTTACTAGAGTCATAAAGGTTGAAACAGCTGTATTAAATTTCATTTCTTCAATATCAGTAGATACCTTTTTGATAGCTCTATGCATTTCTTTTTCAAATTTTGGAGAATATTCTTCACCATCTACTAATAAATTTTGAAGATTCCAAACTCTATCTAAGAATTTTGCACAACCTCTAATACTTTCCATAGACCATGGAGCTGTTTGATCAAAAGGTCCCATAAACATTTCATAAACTCTAAAAGCATCTGCACCAAATTCATTAACAATATCATCTGGATTAACAACATTTCCTTTAGATTTAGACATTTTTTCTCCATTACTTCCAAGAATCATTCCATGAGAAGTACGTTTTTGATATGGCTCTTTTGTTGGAACAACACCAATATCATATAAGAATTTATGCCAAAATCTTGAATACAGTAAGTGAAGTGTTGTATGTTCCATACCACCATTGTACCAATCAACAGGTGACCAGTATTCTAATGCTTCTTTTGAAGCTAAGGCTTTATCATTGTGAGCATCCATATATCTTAGATAATACCAAGAAGAACCAGCCCATTGAGGCATTGTATCAGTTTCTCTTTTGGCTTTTCCACCACAGTGAGGACAAGTGGTATTTACCCATTCTGTATGTCTTGCAAGAGGTGATTCACCATTTTCACTTGGTTCATAGTCTTCAACTTCAGGTAGTTTTAAAGGTAATTCTTCTTCTGGGATAGGAACCCAACCACATTTTTCGCAATAAACCATAGGGATTGGTTCACCCCAATAACGTTGTCTAGAAAATACCCAATCACGTAATTTATAATTTACTTGTTTTTTACCAATGCGATTATCTTCTAAGAAATCAGTGACCTTTTTCTTAGCTTCTACAACTGATAAATCATTTAAAAATCCTGAATTCATTAATATACCAGTTTCAACATCTGTAAAAGCTTCTTTATCAATATCACATTCAATTGTGTCATCAACAGGTTTAATAACTTGAACAATTGGTAAATGGAATTTCTTTGCAAATTCATGGTCACGTGTATCATGTCCAGGTACAGCCATAATAGCACCTGTTCCATAAGTGATTAAAACATAATCAGAAATCCAGATAGGAATTTCTTCATTGGTTAATGGATTAATGGCTTTTATTCCTTTTATCTCACAACCAGTTTTCTCTTTATTTAATTCTGACCTTTCAAAATCAGATTTTAAAGAAGCTTGATGTTTATATTCTTTAATTTCATCCATATTGGTAATTTTATCAGCAAGTTTATCAATCATATGATGTTCTGGAGCAACAACCATGTAAGTAGCTCCAAATAAGGTGTCTGGTCTTGTTGTATAAACTGTTAATGTTTCATCAGAATCAGCAATTTTAAAGGTGACTTCTGCACCTTCAGAACGACCAATCCAATTTTTTTGTTGTGCTTTAATTTTATCCAAAAAATCCACATCATCTAAATCATCAATTAACCTTTGTGCATATTTTGTAATTCTTAACATCCATTGACTTTTTTCTTTTTGAACAACTGGACTTCCACATCTTTCACAAACACCATTGACAACTTCTTCATTAGCAAGTCCAACCTTACAGCCTGTGCAGAAGTTAATAGGCATTGTTGCTTTATATGCCAATCCATGTTTATATAATTGAATAAATATCCATTGTGTCCATTTATAATACTCTGGATCAGTTGTATTAATTTCTCTTGACCAATCAAAAGAAAAACCAATTGATTTTAATTGTTCTCTAAAATGATTAACATTTTTTTCAGTTGTTATTTTTGGATGAATATGATTTTTAATAGCATAATTTTCAGCAGGTAGTCCGAAAGCATCAAATCCAATTGGGAATAATACATTATATCCTTGCATTCTTCTCTTTCTAGCAATGATATCTAATGCAGTATAACTTCTAGGGTGTCCTACATGAAGCCCCTGACCTGATGGGTATGGAAATTCAATTAATCCAAACCATTTTTTCATAGTGAAGTCATCTTTCGCATTAAATGTTCCTTCAGCATACCATTTATCTTGCCATTTTTTTTCAATTTCTTTAAAGTTATAACTCATGCTTCTAATCCGTCCTTTCAAATGTTTTATAAACCGTATTATATAACAAAAAAATAAGAGTTTCAAGAGAAAAAGGGAATTTATACTCTATTCCATGGGAGATTATTAAAATTTATCATCCAAAGGTTTCAATATGGAGGTATACTGTCATATATTGAAAGAGTTCAAAAAATCATTGCTTGAAAATAGATATGAAAAATGATAGAATGCATAGCGAGGTGAATATCATGATTGATATACTAAAAGCAAAAAAAGTATTTGCAGAATATGTAAAAGCATATGATGCAGAAAATGATAAAATAAAAATGAAAATAGAACATATAGAAAGAGTTTCACAAGTTGCAAAAAAATTAGCAATCAAACTAGAACTTGAGGAAGAAGATGTAAAGTTAGCAGAATTAATAGGATTGCTTCATGATATAGGAAGATTTGAACAAATAAAAACATTTAATACATTTAATGATAGAAAAAGTGTTAATCATGGAGAATATGGTGTGCATGTATTATTTAATAAACAGAATGGAATGATTCGAAAATTTATAGAGGATAATCAATATGATAATATTATTAAAAATGCCATTTACTATCATAATAAAGATAAATTAGATATACCAGACAATCTAACAACCAGAGAGTTATTACATATTAAGATTGTAAGAGATAGTGATAAGATTGATATATTAAATATATTAACATATGAAAAAAAGGAAACTGCTTGGGAAAAAGCGGATTTATCAGATGATGTGATTACTGAAGAAATTTATAACGAATTTATGGAAAATGGAAGAATTGATTATCATAAGAGAAAAACAAGTGCTGATAGTTTAGTAGGACATTTTGCATATATTTTTGATTTTAATTTCCCAGAAAGTATACAATTTATAAAACAGCAAAATTATATGGAAAAAATATATAAACGATTTGAATTTCATGATTCAAAAACGATGGAACAATATCAAAAAATATATAATAAAGTAGTAAGCTATATGAAAACAATTCTATAAAAGATGAAATGTAAAAGTAACATGGTATAAGAGTTTCTTAAACTATGCATTTTGTATAAAAACATAAGAATTAATAGCAAAAATTATATTAAGAATATTTTATAAATATAGATATTATTTTCAGAAAGGAAAGAAAAACAAAATTGAGCAAAAAATTAATCATAACAGAAAAACCATCTGTGGCAATGGAATTTGCAAAAGCATTAAAAATAACGACAAGTAGAAAAAATGGGTATTTAGAATCTAATGATTGGATTATCACATGGTGTGTAGGGCATTTAGTCACCATGAGTTATCCAGAAAAATATGATGAAAAATTAAAATTTTGGAGACTAGATACTTTACCATTTATTCCAGAAGAGTGGAAATATGAAATTATACCACAGGTGCAAAATCAATTTAATATTGTGCAACAATTATTACAAAGAGAAGATATAGATGAAATATATAATGCCGGAGACTCTGGAAGAGAAGGAGAATATATACAAAGACTTGTGTTTATGATGGCAAAACCAAATCCGAAAGCAAAAATGAAAAGAGTATGGATAGATTCACAGACAGAAGAAGAAATCCTAAGAGGAATTCGAGAAGCAAAAGACATGTCAGAATATGATAGTTTATCAGATAGTGCATATTTAAGAGCAAAAGAAGATTACTTAATTGGAATTAATTTTTCCAGATTATTATCTATCATATTTGGAAGAAGATTAGCACAAAATATTCATGAAGATAGAGCATCTATTTCTGTGGGAAGAGTCATGACTTGTGTGTTAGGAATGGTGGTATCTCGTGAAAGAGAAATCCGAAATTTTGTCAAAACAAAGTATTATAAGATTATTGGAGAATTTGGAGAAGAACAAGCTTCTTTTAAAGCAGATTGGAAGGCAACAGAAAAATCTACTGTCTGGGAGTCTCCTAAGCTGTATAATGAAACAGGATTCAAAAAAGAAAACGATGCGAAGGAATTTATTGCAAATTTAAGTAATAAAAAGGCAGTAATAACAGAATTAAAAAAATCAAAACAAAAAGAAAATGCACCATTGTTATTTAATTTAGCAGAAATTCAAAATGAATGTACCAAACGATTTAAAATCAAACCTGATGAAACATTAGAGATTATCCAAAATCTATATGAGAAAAAATTAGTTACCTATCCTAGAACAGATGCAAGGGTATTATCAACAGCAGTTAGCAAAGAAATCAATAAAAACTTAAATGGAATTGCAAAGGGTTGCAAAGATGAGGAGATACAAGGATATATCAAAAAAATGGTAGAAGAAAAATATTCTACGAATTTAGCAAAAACAAAATATGTCAATGATAGTAAAATCACAGACCACTATGCGATTATTCCAACAGGACAAGGGTATGAAAATTTTAATGGGTTACCACAATTGCAAAAAGATATTTATCTTGTGATTGTAAAACGTTTTTTAGCAATTTTCTATCCACCAGCAGAATATAATAAGATTCAATTAACCATTGAAGTGGAGATGGATAATGAGAAAAAAGAAACTTTTACAACAAGTGGAAGAGTATGTATTAATCAAGGATTTTTAGAAATCCTAAAACCAGTAGATAAAGAAAATAAAAAGAAGAAATCCACAAATGGTGAGCAAGATGTGGAAAATAAAGAGGAAGAAAATGAGAATGGTGAAAATAAAGCAACAGATTTGGAAATATTAAAGAGACTAAAAAAAGGACAAGAAGTATTAATTAAGAATTTTGAAATCAAAGAAGCAGAAACATCACCACCAAATAGATATAATTCAGGTTCTATTATTTTAGCTATGGAAAATGCAGGAAAATTAATAGAAGAAGAGGAATTAAGAGAACAAATAAAAGGTGCTGGAATTGGAACAAGTGCCACGAGAGGAGAAATTATTAAAAAACTAGAAAAAATCAATTACATAGAAATTAATAACAAAACCCAAATTATTACTCCGAGTCAAAAGGGAGAATATATCTATGATATTGTTATGCAATCCATGCCAGATATGTTAAATCCAAAGTTGACAGCTAGTTGGGAAAAGGGCTTAGATATGGTGGCTAAAAAAGAAATTAAACCAGAAGAGTTTATGACAAAATTAGAAAATTATATCAATAGTAAATTTAATAAATTGGTTGTTAAAATGTAAAGTAGAGATGTAATTATAGACACCTCTGCTTTTGGGATTAAAAGAAAATATATTTCATAAAACTATTTATATTTTTTAAAAAAAGTAGTATAATATAGAAATCAAACAAACAAGGAGAAGAAAATGAATACTATATTAGGAGAGCTTGGAAAATCTCAAAAGTTTGTAACATTGGTAGATCAAATCGAAAAAGAAAAAAGCCCGATAATGTTATCGGGCTTAACTGGCGTGGGAATGGTAGAACTATTAGCTAGTATCAATGAATATGCCAAAAGACCAATTCTAATTGTTACATACAATGAAATTCAAGCAAAACAAATATCAGAAAACATAAAAGCATTTATGGATAAGGGAAATATCTTTCCTAAAAAAGAAATTGTCACTTATGACTATATTGCAGAAAGTAAAGACTTACCTTATGAAAGAATAGAAGTCTTAAGTAAAATTAAAGAAAAAAGAAGTCCAATCATTGTAACAACGATTGAAGCGCTAATGCAAAAATTACCGCCAAAAGAGGTACTATTTAAAAATCTGTTACATTTCAAAGTAGGGGATATCTGTTCATTAGAAGATATAAAGAAAACTTTAGTCAATTTAGGATATGTAAGATGTGATTTAATAGAAGGAAGAGGACAATTTAGTATCAGAGGTGGCATTTTAGATATTTCTGTTTCTGACAAAATAGGTGTGAGAATTGAATTTTGGGGAGATGAAGTCGATTCTATTAGAAATTTTGCCATTGTTAGCCAAAGATCAATCAATACCTTAGAAAAAGTAGAAATTTACCCAGCACATGAATACATATTAGAACAATCCATAGAACAAGTATGTAAAAATATTAGAAATGTAAGCGTAAATGAAAAACAAAAAGAAATTGTAGAAGAAGATATAGAGCAAATTATTGGTGGAAACTATATTAGTAAAATTGATAAATATTTTGATTGTTTTTACACACATTCTTCTACATTATTAGATTATTTATCAGACAAATATATTATTGCATTAGATGAAGAAAGAAAAATAGAGCAAAGAACAGAAAATATTAAACAAGATAGAAAAAATCTAATTAATGCTTTAGTGGAAAAAGAAAAAATGATTCCACAAAGTTTAGAGAATACAATTGAATATGAAGAAATCGAAGATATTTTAGAAAATGGAAAAAGAAATCTAATCTATTTAGAAAAACAAGATAGTGTAACCAATAAACAAGCAGAGAAATATATTTTCGAATATCGAGAGGTCAATTTCTATAAAAGTGAGATTGAAAATTTATTTGAAGAATTAAAAGAAGCTTTAAAGCAAAAAAAGAGTGTATATGTCTTAGTTGAGAATAAGGAAAAAGCAAAAAAACTAAAGGAAATATTAGAAAAAGAAGAAATTATTTGTAAGATAGAAGAAAAACTAGACAAGACCATTGTCGTAAAAACAGTAGAAAAAGTGGTTACCATTGGAATTGGAAAAATATCAGCAGGTTTCGAAAATTATGAAATTCATCAATTGGTCATTTCAGCAGATGAATTAATTAGTGGAGAAAAGAGAAAAAGAAAAGCTGTTCATTCTGCCTATACAGAAGGAGAAAAGGTTGTATTTGCGGATTTAAAAATAGGAGATTATGTTGTTCATAAAACCTATGGAATTGGTATTTATATTGGTGTCAATACCATTAAAGCAGATGGAACCATTAAGGACTATATCAAAATCAAATACAAAAATGATGATATCTTGTATGTACCAACAAACCAAATGGACATGATTCGAAAATATGTTGGTGGAGATAAAATCAATCCAAAAATCAATCGATTAGGTAGTAAAGAATGGGAAAATACCAAAACAAGAGTTAAGAAAAATCTAAGAGAAGTCGCAACAGAATTAATCGAGTTATATGCTAAAAGAGAAAAATCACAAGGCTTTAGTTTTAGTAAAGATACACCATGGCAAAATGAATTTGAAGCAAAATTCCCATATCAAGAAACAGATGACCAATTACGTTGTATTGAAGAGGTCAAAAAAGATATGGAAAATGCTAAACCGATGGATAGACTGTTATGTGGTGATGTCGGATATGGCAAAACAGAAGTGGCCATAAGAGCAGCATTTAAAGCTGTTATGGATCAAAAACAAGTAGCATACTTAGCACCAACAACAGTTTTAGCAGAACAACAATATCAAGAATTTAAAGAAAGAATGAAAGATTATCCAATCAAAGTAGAAATATTGAACAGATTTAAGTCTGCAAAATATCAAAAAGAGGTTATTAAAGGTTTGAAACTGGGAGAAGTAGACGTTGTTGTGGGAACCCATAGAATCCTTAGTAAAGACGTGGAATTCAAAGATTTAGGATTACTTATTATTGATGAAGAGCATCGATTTGGTGTAAAAGATAAAGAAAAAATAAAACAATATAAGACAAATGTAGATGTATTGACCATGACAGCAACACCAATTCCAAGAACTTTACACATGTCTATTGTAGGTGTGAGGGATATGTCTGTTATCTATGAACCACCACATAACAGAAGACCTGTGCAAACCTATGTATTGGAATATGATAGAGAAGTTATAAAAGAAGCGATTACAAAAGAATTAGAAAGGGATGGGCAAGTATTTTACATCTTTAATAATGTAGAAAATATTCAGAGAAAAGCAGATGAAATATCAAGATTGGTACCAGAAGCAGAAGTTTCTTATGCACATGGACAAATGTCAGGAAATCAGATTGAAGAAATCATGGATGATTTTATTCAAAAGAAATCCAATGTATTGGTTTGCACAACCATTTTGGAATCTGGAATTGATATACCAAATGCCAATACCATTATTGTTGAAAATGCGGATAGAATGGGATTAGCACAGTTATATCAAATACGAGGAAGAGTGGGAAGAAGTGATAGGCAAGCATATGCATATATCACATATAAACGAGATAAGTTGTTATCAGAAGTGGCAGATAAGAGATTAAAAGCGATAAAAGAATTTACAGAATTTGGTTCAGGATTTAAAATTGCGATGCGTGATTTGGAAATCAGAGGTGCAGGAAGTTTACTTGGTGAAATTCAATCAGGACATTTAGAGCAAGTAGGATATGATACCTATTGTAACTTGTTAGATGAAGTTATCAAAGAAATGAAAGGAATTGAAGTAAAACCAGAAGTAGATATCCAAATAGACTTAAATGTTACCAGTTATATTCCAGATGACTATATCTCAGATGCAAATCAAAAAATTGAAATCTATCAAGATATTGCTTTATGTAAAAATGAAGAAGATATCCAAAACATTATTGATGAAATTATTGATAGATTTGGTAATATGCCAGCAGAATTGGAAAACTTAATTGATATTGCAAGAATTAAATATTTAGCAAAAGCATTAAACATATCAAAAATTGCAAGCAAGAAAACAGCGGTTGTTTTTACATTTGAAGAAACCCAATTTCCATATGATGTAGCGCAACTTGTAAAGGAATATGGAAACAGGTTAAAATTTTCAGCAGGTATTAAACCAATGATTACTTTAGAGATTGGAACAGATAATGAAATGAAAATTTTAAATGATGTAACAGAATTTTTAAAAACATTAAACAAATACAAAAAAGAAGAAGATAAAGAAAATGAACGTTAGGGACGTGTCAAATCGTTCAATTTTTGAACGATTTGACCTGTCCCCAATGTTCAAACAATATAAAAAAATAGGAGAGAAAGTGTTATGGAAAAATCAAAAGTATATTTTACAGACTTTAGAGCAAGACCAGGATATAATTTATTACAAAAATTAGAAAAATTAATGAAAAAAGCAGGAATTGAAAACATTGATTTCAAGAATAAATATGTAGCGATTAAAATTCATTTTGGAGAACCAGGAAACTTAGCATATTTAAGACCTAACTATGCAAAGGTTGTTGCAGATGTTGTAAAAGAGTTGGGAGGAAAGCCATTTTTAACAGATTGCAATACTTTATATGTTGGTGGAAGAAAAAATGCTATTGACCATTTAGATGCAGCATATGTGAATGGATTTAGTCCATTTTCAACTGGATGTCATGTAATAATTGCAGATGGACTAAAGGGGACAGATGAAGCATATGTAGACATTAACCAAGAATATGTAAAAACAGCCAAAATCGGAAGAGCTATTATGGATGCAGACATTGTGATATCTTTAAATCATTTCAAAGGACATGAAGGAACTGGATTCGGAGGAGCCATCAAAAATATTGGAATGGGTTGTGGTTCAAGAGCTGGAAAAATGGAAATGCATAGTAGTGGAAAACCAAATGTCATTTTAGAAAAATGTAAAAAATGTAAACAATGTATCAAAATCTGTGCACATGGTGCCATTTCATATAATGAGAAAGGAAAAGCAGTGATAGACCATAATAAATGTGTTGGTTGTGGTAGATGTATAGGAATTTGTAATTTTGATGCTATTAAATCACCAAATGATGAATCAGCAGATATTTTAAATAAAAAGATGGCAGAATACGCACTAGCAGTAGTAAAAGATAGACCACAATTTCATATTAGTTTGATTTGTGATGTTTCACCAAATTGTGATTGTCATGCAGAAAATGATGCACCAATTGTTCCAAACATCGGAATGTTAGCTTCATTTGACATGGTAGCACTAGACAAAGCTTGTGCAGATTTAGTGAACAAACAAGAAGTATTTCAAAATAGTGCATTAGGTGAAAACATTAAGAAAAAAGTAGAAGGACATGATCATTTCCATATTAATCATCCTGATACCAATTGGGAAAGTCAAATTGAGCATGGAGAAAAAATTGGATTGGGAACTTCAGAATATGAATTAATAGAAATGAAATAGAAATATAATAAAATTTATAAAAATGGAAATTATATTTATTAAAGAGCGAAAAACACACATTTCCTTGATTTTACCATATAGGGTGTGTTATAAAACTGGAGGCATTTATGCAAGTAATATCAAGTAAAGATAATGAATTTATCAAACACATAAAAAAATTAAAAGATAAAAAATATAGGGACTTGAATAATGAATATATCGTTGAAGGTATCAAAATTATAGAAGAAGCTATCAATGAAAAAGCAAATATTAAACAAGTCGTTATTTGTGATGATTGTGAAAAGACATCTAATATTCCAAAAGACCTTATGTATGAAATTGCCAAACAAGAATGTGTATATGTAACAAGCAAGTTATTTGAAAGTTTAACAGATGTCACCAATCCACAAGGAATATTAGCCATTGTAGAAAAAAACGCAATGAAATCAGCAGTTGCAGGTAGTGAAGAAATTGATTATAATCAAGACATTATAGTTGCTTTGGATGATATTCAAGACCCAGGAAATTTAGGAACCATTTTAAGAACAGTAGATAGTATAGGAATCAATCAAATTTTAGTATCAAAAGGAACAGCAGACAGCTATAATCCTAAAGTTGTACGTTCAACAATGGGGGCTATATTTAGAGTCAAAATCATAGAATGTGAAGATTTAGAAAAGACGTTAAAAGAAATTAAAAAACACAAATTTGAAATTGTTGTAACATCATTACAAACAAAAAATAGCATCTATGATATAGATTACAAGAAAAAAGTAATCGTTATTGGAAATGAAGCAAACGGAGTAGAAGAAAAGATACAAAAATTGACAGATAAAAAAGTAAAAATACCAATGCTTGGAAAAACAGAAAGCTTAAATGCTTCTGTTGCAACAGGTATCATATTATATGAATATGTAAGACAAAAAATCGAACAATAGGGACGTTCTCAATGTCATACCTTAACTTAATGACATTGAGGACGTTTTAAATAGTTCTATCTAAGCAAAAAATACAACGAGATTGGAAAAAATCACACAATAGAATTATAAAAAGTGCACAATAAGATAAAATAAATTTGCACAATAAAATTACAAAAAGATGCACAATAAAATAATAAAAATATGCACAATAAGATTGATAAAAATAAACATTTATGGTAAAATATAAATGTGAGGTGGTCATATGAAATTAACCAAAAAAGGATATCGTGAAAGATTAATAGATAAAAGAATAGAAGAAAATCTAAAAATATTTGGAGCGATTAGTATAGAAGGTCCAAAATGGTGTGGAAAAACTTGGACAGCATTAAATCACGCAAATAGCGTAGTATATCTAAACAATACAGCAGATAATTTTAGAGAAAAACATCTAGCCGAGATGGATGTAAATTTAATCCTAAATAAAGAAAAACCAGAACTGATAGATGAATGGCAAGAAGTCCCAGCCGTATGGGATGCTATAAGATTTCAATGTGACCAAGATAAAGAAAAGGGAAAATATATATTAACAGGTTCTGCAACACCTGTAACAACGCAGATTCACCATTCAGGGGCTGGCAGAATTTGCAAGATGAAAATGTATACAATGTCTTTATATGAATCAGGAGATTCGACAGGAGAAGTATCGTTAAAGGATTTATTTGAAGGAAAAGTGCAAAATACATTAGTAAAAAAGACGGAACTAAAAACACTTGCAGACCTGATTGTAAGAGGTGGATGGCCAGAAACTATAGATTCCAGCATAGAAGGAGCAAGAAGAATAACAAGAAGTTACTTGGAGGCAATATTGGATAAGGATATTTCAGAAATTGATGGAGTCAAAAGAGATAAAAATAAAATGGAAATGCTCTTAAGGTCACTTGCTAGAAACGAGAGTACAATTTCAACAAATAGTGTTTTAGTAAAAGATATTGGGGATAATGTGACAGAAGAAGAATTAAATGTTAGTAGAAATACCGTTGCAGATTATCTAGATGTATTAAATAAATTACATTTGATTGAAAACCAAAATTCATTTATGTATAAAATACGCTCAAGAGCTAACGTGGGAAAATTAGCCAAAAGACATTTTGTTGACCAGTCTTTAGGATGTGCAATTTTGAATATAACGCCAGATAAGTTAATGAATGATTTAGAAACTTTTGGATTTTATTTTGAAGCATTATGTGAAAGAGATTTAAGAATATATGCAGAAAGTTTAGATGCAAAATTATACCATTATAGAGAAAATATCAGTGGACTTGAAGTAGATGCCATAGTTGAAATTGCAGATGGGGAATATGGAGCAATAGAAATAAAATTAGGTTCAAATCAAGAAGAAGAGGCGGCTAAAAATTTGAAAAAATTTTATGATGCAGTAGAAGTGAAACCGAAATTTATGTGTATAATTTGTGGATTATATGATGCAGTAGTAAAAAGGCCAGATGGGATTTATGTATTACCAATTACAGCATTGAGAAATTAGAAAACATTTATTTGTAAAAATGTGTTATGTAAGCATATTGCTAAAAAGTAAAATGAAACAAAAGGGACAAATTAAAAAAAGGAGATAAAAAAATGAAATTACATGTTGTATTAGTCGAACCAGAAATACCTCAAAATACAGGAAATATCGCAAGAACTTGTGCAGCAATTGGCGCTAAGTTGCATTTGGTATATCCTTTAGGATTTAGCATCTCAGAAAAAGCTGTAAAAAGAGCAGGCTTAGACTATTGGGATAAGTTAGAAATAGAAGAACATATATCTTTTAAAGAATTTTTGAATACATATAAACCAGAAGAACATAATATGTTTTTTGTAACAACAAAGGGAAAACATGTGTATTCTGAACCAGATTTTAAAAATATGGAAGAAATTTTTGTGCTATTTGGAAAAGAAACAAAAGGATTGCCAGAAGATGTTTTACAAAAATATATTGATAAAACAATTCGAATTCCAATGAGACCAACTTTAAGATCATTAAATTTATCAAATTCTGTTGCAATTGTTGCATATGATATTTGTAGGCAAAAAGATTTTGTGGGATTAGAAGAGATTAGTAGTTATTTTGACTAAATTTTCTTCAAACAGCTAGTGGGAGTATGATATAACTATAAGTTCTTCAATAAAAATATAAAAAAGGATTGAAAATTTTTTTAATACACTATATAATAAGCTAAAACACATAAGATGAAGGAGAATACAAATGAATACATTTCAATTTGTGCCAGAAGGTTGGAATCAAGAAGTAGAAAATTTAAGTTTACAAAAGATACAAGAATATAAACAAGAGAATAAAGTTGTTCAAGGAATTGTACAAAGTTGTGATGAAAAATATAATTTACATATTCATCTAGGTAATGAAATAGAGGGAATTATCCCAAGATGTGAAGTAGAAGATATTCAACAAGGACTACCAGATGAAAGATTATGTACAGGGAAAGTACATAAATATGTTCAGTTTAAAATAGAAAATATTGAAAATAATAATACAGTGTTATTATCTAGAAAAAGTGTGCAACAGGAAGCTTTACAATACATAAAAAATGATATGCAAGTTGGAGAACAGGTCACGGGAATTGTAAAAAACATTAGACCTTATGGAGCTTTTATAGAAATTGGAGGAGGCATTGTTGGACTAGCACATATAGAAGATTTGTCTGTTGCAAGGATAAAAACACCATATGAAAGGTTAAAAATTGGACAAAAAGTAAAAGTTGTGGTAAAATCTATAGATAGGTATACAGGAAAAGTGAATTTGTCATATAAAGAAACCTTAGGAACATGGGAAGAAAATGCTGAAAAATTCTCTACAGGTATGAAAGTCGAAGGAATTATTAGAGAAACAGAAAAAAATAAAAATGGCATTTTTATAGAATTAACACCTAACTTAGTAGGAATGGCAGAATATGCCGAAGGATATGAATATGGACAAAAAGTAAATGTGTATATCAAAAAAATAGATAAAGAAAAGAAAAAAGTGAAATTGTTAATTGAACAATAATGTGGTTTATTATTAAAAAATATAGATAATTCTAAATTTATAAGGGGGAAAACAAAAATGGTAGAAGATAATGAAATCAAGGCACAAGTATCTCCATTTGCTATCAGAGAAGGTGAAATTAAAACTTTCGATGGAAAAGATGGGTATGTGTCAATGAATCAAATCGTACATAAGATTAATATTGGACATATTAATGAAATCCATTTTGCAATTTTAGACTTAGTAAATGAATTTGAATTTATTACATCAAGACAATTATATCAAATGCTAGAAATCAAAGGAATTGACCCTAAGTCACAAGATAAATTAAATAACAAATTAGATCAATTAGTAAAATCTAAAATTTTAACAAGATATTACTTTACTTCTGATGAAGGTAAAGGAATTTATAGAATTTATTGTTTAGAAAAGATGGGAAAATATTTATTAAATTCTAAAGAAATTGATTGTAAATGGCAACCATCTGATAATACAAAACCAGTACCAATGATTAAAAAGAGATTAGCTGGAAATCAAACATTAATTGCTTATTTAAGAAAAGTAAAAGCATTTGACAGCTATATTGTAAAACCAGCAATCACTGCAAAAGTATCAGGAAAGCTATTTAAAGCAAGTGGTGGAGCAGTAAAACTTACGAAAAATAAAAAATCAATTCAATTTGTTTTTGAGGTTATTAGAAGAGAACCTGATTGGGAGAAAAAATTAGTTGAAAGAATGAGATTATATAAAGAATTCTATGAAAACTATGTTCCAGGAGATTCTGGATTTGCAGCAATGCCACAATTGATATTAATCTGCGAAGATGAAAAACATATGGCAGAAACATTTAAAGAAATTGTTAAAAATAAATTGGAAATTCCACAAATCAAATTATATTTTACAACTGATTTAAGACAAAATAAAGAAACACTAGAAGATACATTAGTAGATTTTAAATTAGTAGATGGAAAATATAAAATGGAAAATGTAGAATTAAAATTGTTAGGAATGTAACAAAAAAGGGAATTTGGGGACGGACTCATTTTTCCCTTTTTTTCTTTTAGAATTTCTAGTTTCAAATTTAGATACGCAAAATCGTTTCATTTTTTTATATTCTATATTTTTTATTCTTCTTAAATTCAAAAAGGGAAAAATGAGTCCGTCCCCAAATTCCCTTTTTAGCTGATTCCTAAGATTGCTTTTGCACGTTTGACATCATCACTAGTAGCATCCCTAGTATTTTCTAAATCATATTTTAAACCTAATTTTGTCCATTTATATTTACCAATACTGTGATATGGTAAAATTTCTACTTTTTCAACTGTATTTAAGGTAGAAATAAAATCTTTTAGTTTTCGTAAATCTTTTTCATCATCTGTAAGCCCTGGAACCAATACTTGTCTAATCCAAATAGGGATATTATTTTCACTCAAATATTTAGCAAATGCTAATTCTAGTTTATTATCAAATCCGACTAAATCTTTACATTTTTCACTATCAATGTGTTTAATATCTAATAAAACTAAATCTGTTAAAGTTAATAATTGTTTAATATCATCTGTTAAAGCGACCATTCCAGAAGTATCAATACAAGTATGAATTTTTTTCTTTTTTAATTTTGTAAATAATTCAATTAAAAAGTTTACTTGTAATAAAGGTTCACCACCTGAGACAGTGACACCACCGTTTGGAGTAATATAATTTTTATATTTTAAAATCATTTTATAGATATCATCAACAGATTGATATTTTCCTTCTTTCATATCCCAAGTATCACGATTGTGACAATATTTACATTGTAAATGACAACCTTGAAGAAATAATACAAAACGAATTCCTGGGCCATCAACAGCACCAAAGGTTTCTATTGAATGTACTTTTGCATAATATCTTAAATCTTTTTCATTATTTTGTGTAGTTTTATCGTTTTCCATAATAGCTCCTTCTTTTAATCTTATATGTAATCATATAAAGGTTTCAAAATAAAAAATACTGATTGTATATTTAAAAATTTTTTAAATATATTGAAAATGTAAATGAATTAGAAGAGAATAGGGATTAAAGGAGAATCCTTCAATCCCTTATTCAATCCATTAAAAGCTTAAATTTTTTCATGAATAGTTCTATTAATAACATCTAATTGTTGTTCTCTTGTTAATTTTGTGAAGTTTACAGCATATCCAGATACTCTAATGGTTAATTGAGGATAATTTTCTGGATGTTCCATAGCATCAATTAATAAACTTCTATCGAAAACATTTACATTGATATGATGTCCTGTTTGTTTGAAATATCCATCTAACATATTGACTAAGTTTGTAATTCTTGTATCTTCATCTTTTCCTAATGTTTTAGGTGTGATTGAGAATGTATATGAAATTCCGTCTTCTGCAAAATCAAATGGTAATTTTGCAATAGAATTCATAACAGCTAAAGCACCATTTGTATCTCTTCCATGTAATGGATTTGCACCAGGTCCGAATGGAGCTCCCATTCTTCTTCCATCAGGAGTGTTTCCTGTAGCTTTTCCATAAACGACATTTGATGTGATTGTAAGAATAGATAAAGTATGTTTAGAGTTTCTATAAGTTGGATATCTTTTTAATTTATTCATAAATGTTTTAACAATATCAACTGCGATACTATCTACTCTTTCATCATCATTACCAAATTTAGGGAAATCTCCTTCGATTTCATAATCAACAGCTAGTCCAGTTTCATCTCTAATAACTTTTACTTTTGCATATTTGATTGCAGAAAGTGAATCAGCAACAACTGATAAACCAGCAATACCGCAAGCCATTGTTCTGATAATATCTTTATCATGAAGAGCCATTTCAATTGCTTCATAACAATATTTGTCATGCATGTAGTGGATAGCATTTAATGCTTTAATATAAATTTTAGCTACATAATCCATCATTTGATTGAATTTTTCCATAACTTCATCATAATCTAAATATTCAGAAGTAATTGGAGCAAATTTTGGAGTAACTTGTTTTCCAGACATTTCGTCTCTACCACCATTGATAGCATATAATAAAGTTTTTGCTAAGTTTGCTCTTGCGCCAAAGAATTGCATTTGTTTACCAATTTTCATTGGAGAAACACAACAAGCAATTCCATAATCATCTCCTAAGGTGATTCTCATTAAATCATCACTTTCATATTGAATAGAAGATGTTCTGATAGATAAATCTGTTGTATATCTTTTAAATCCTTCTGGTAAATTTACAGACCATAAAACAGTTAAGTTTGGTTCTGGAGCTGGTCCTAAATTTTCTAGTGTATGAAGAATTCTAAAAGAGTTTTTTGTAACTAAAGTTCTTCCATCGATTCCCATACCACCAATACTTTCTGTTACCCATACAGGGTCTCCACTAAATAATTCATTATATTCAGGTGTTCTTAAGAAACGAACTAATCTTAATTTCATAACAAA
>CAWVJG010000139.1:0-5304 GCA_963929465.1 Bacillota bacterium | reverse complement strand
ATTTTTTAAGGGTTTCATTTAAGTATAGAGAAAATCCATTCAAATATGAAAAAACAACTACCCAAGAAACTACCCAAGAAACTACCCGAGAAAATTATGCAATGTTAAACGAGACACAAATGCACATTATAAAATTGATAAAAGAAAATCCATCAATAACTCAAAAAGAAATAGCAAAAGAATTGGAAATGACAAGAGATGGGGTAAAATATAATATGAATGTTTTAAAAGAGCTGAGCATAATTTCGAGAGAAGGTTCGACTAAAAAAGGAAAATGGAAAATTTTAAAATAAATAATCTAATGAGGTAAATATGGTAAAACAAGAATTATATGATATGTGCAAGAGTATTATAGACTTGAATAAACAAAGATATGTTATAATAAAAGATGATATTGAAAACATAATAAGAAACAATATAAAAGAAGATAGATATATCCAAAGAACATTAGATGGAATGCTAGATGTACTACTTTTTTATGAAAATGCAGATACTTTATTATCATTTAAAAAACTTTGCAGATATTATTTTAATATAAATCCACAAGCTACAGTTCGATATATTAGTTATTACAGAGAACAAAATGATTCAGAATAACTACAACCAAAAGAATAGAGAAAAATATTGAAAACAAAAAATGAAAATGTTACAATTATTATGAGGTGAATCAAATGAGAAGAGGATTAGAAAGTGTAAAGCCATTAGATGCAGATGTAGAAAAAGATGGAGCAAAAGAAATAAAATATGACAAAGACAGCTATGATTATTTATTTAGTCCAGAAGAGTTGTTAGAAATGGAAGAAATGTCTAACGGATATCAACAAATAGACGATGATGATAAAGCAATATTGGATTCAATTAGAGTACCATCAGATGGAATTTCAAAAGCAATAGCAGAAAGTGAAATAAAAGAAAAACCAAGAGAACTATGGAATGCATCAGACTTAGGTAAATATACAATAGGAACACCAACTCAGGAAAAGCAAGGAGCTGAAAGTATAGAGCAAAGTTTGGAACTTACAGGAAAGGAATTTGAGGAGCTTGCTAAGAAGATAGGTATTGATGATGCAGAATTACAGGCGGAATATGAGCGAATGGCAGAAGAACTAGAAGGCATATTTTAAAATCTAACTAAGGAGGAAATAATATGATAGCAGAAAACTATGCTTGTGCATATAAAGAAGTTATTGAAGTATTAAAATATACAAAAAGAGAAGATGTAAATAAAATACCTAAATCTAGGATTTTATTATGGAGAATCAATATGAATAAGGATTATGATTTTAAAATAGACACAACAAAAACATTAGAAGAACAAAACTTGTCAAAAGAAGCAAAAGCAATAATTGCCAATATATTTAAAAATACTGGGCGACAGATTATCAAAAAGAAAGAATAGAAGCTAAAGAAAAATATGATATAGAACAAATAGAAAAAGAAAAATATCAAAAATATAATCCAGATGATATTTTCAAAAATAGAAAACAAAATATTCAACAAGAAGAAGTAGCAAGTAAAACTATATCAATGGTCGAATATAGAGAGCCGTTGTTCAAAAGAGTACTAAATAAAATAAAGAACATATTTAACAAATAATATAGAAAGTATAGTCTTAGAACAATGATATATGTAGTTAAATTATAGAATAAGGGGGGAGTAATTTTGAAAAAAATAAATAATGTTCATATAACTTTTTTTAGAATAGGAAATAAATATAATCTTCCACAATATGTTAAATTGGATATGACAGGAAATAAAATGAAATATTATTACAATTATTGTATGGCTGATTTAACTGATGATGAAGAAAGGATAATATCCGAATATATAGAAAGAAATTTCAATAAGGAAAATGGATTTTTTGAATTTGACAAAGAGCAATCAGTAAGAATTCCTTTAAATGATGAGGAAAAGAATTATGAAGATATGAATATGCCTTGCCTTTATGTTATTGTAGACTATGATGATGGAAGTAAATTATTACAAGCTAGTGGAAACTTGTTTTTTGAAGATGTACCAAATGTTATTGATTGTTTTTTAAAGTCAATAAAAATTATAATGAATAATCATAAATATGATGAAATTAATTTGGAAAAATCTATGATAGAAATAGCAATATATCTTAGAATGTCAAGAGCAAGTGAAGAACAAAATCTTTATCTTAATGAATGTATATATTTTTTAAGAGATGAAATATGGGCAAGCCAGGATGGACATCCAATATATCAAATTGATAGAGGCAATCCTATAAATAACTTATCTAGCTATTTTATAGGTATAAATACTGAACAATATAAACAAATTATAGAATCAGTTATGCAAAAAATTGGATATTACAGCAAAATAACAGCAGGAATGCCATTAATGGAATTAAGCTCTGAAAAGATGGTGGAGAACTTAGCCTATGAAATAATATATGTAAATAAAGGTACTGAAGAACTAAAAAAAGAGGTTAATGTTAATTTATTCGCTAAATATGTATTAGCAGTAAGGTACGAATGTTCTGAAATGTATGAGAAGGCATATAAATTATATGAGGAATTGGCGGAAAAAGGATTTATAAAAGGAATAATAAAAAAGGCAACTTGTTTGTTTTATGGTAGAGGAACAGAAAAAAGGTGTAAAAATGCTTATGAATTGTTAAAGAGTGCAGTAGAACAATCAACATATTCAAGTGCAATATTGTTACTTGGTAAAATGTATTATACTGGACAAGGAACAGAAATAAATTATGATAAAGCTTATGAATTGTTTTCAGAAATTGGTAACTGGAATTTAGAAGCCAAATATTATTTAGCATATATGCATTTACAAGGATATGGAACTGTAAAAAATGAAGAAAAAGGTATAAGATTAATGAAAGAAGCTGCTAGTGAAGGATACGCAAAGGCAATAAATTATTTACAGATAAATAATTAAAATAAGGAGAAAATGATGAAAGAGAAAAAAATTAAAGTTGAATATATAATATCAGGTAAGGGAAAATATGAAAAAACAGAATTAGGAGGAATAAAGGTAGGAGAAAAATTTAATTTAGGAAATGATTCAATGGATACAATAAAAGTTGAAGAAATAAATGATGATTCTTGTGTATTATTATTCAATTGCCACTTTTTAGAAGTTCAACCTAATAGAGGAGAATATATTGATATTATTGAAAAAGATGAGAAAACAAATTTAAATGTTCCAAGAAGAGTATATAGAATGACTGTTAAATTAAATGAAGGAATCAGTTTTGAGCCACCTATGCATCCATCTCCAACATATAATATGAAAATTATTTCTATATATGAAGAAGAAAGAACTTTATGGAGATAGTTTGAAAAATAAAAATTAAGATTGTAAGAAGATGAAATGAGGAAAAATGAATATAATTACAAAACATTTACAAAAAATATTAAATAGAAATGTATCATATGAAGAACAGTTATTAAAAAAATATGGAAATGCAAACAATTTGAAAAAATATAATCTCAAGATATTATTTATAGCAGATACACACAATTGTTTAAAAAATAATAATGAAACTTTAAAATATATAAAAGCACAAAATAATTATGATTGTTGTATTTTATTAGGAGACCATTCAGCAAGTGATTTAGAGGAAATTTTAAATATAGTTCCTGCTAATAAAATTTATGGTGTATTAGGAAATCATGATGGCTGGGATAAATATGATATATATGGAATAAATAATATAAATGGTAAAGTAATAGAAATAAATGGTGTAAGAATAGCAGGAATAAGTGGAGGATTTAAATATAAAGATTCTAATGATTATGCATTATATATGCACGAAGAGAGTATTGAGATTGCAGATAGAATGGAAAATGCAGATATTTTAATAACACATGATAAAGCATTCACTGAAGATAAACATAATCCTGCACATGATGGATTAAAAGGAATAACAGAATATATATACAAAAATCATATAGCATTACATATACATGGTCATTTACATGAGGAAAGTGAACAAATATTAAAAAATGGTACAAAAAGTATTTGTTTATATATGGCGAAATTTATGGAATTATAATGTAAATATATTGATAGATTATGATATAGTAAAATAATATAATAATCAATGTTGAAATTAAAATAGATTTAAGATGCAAAAAAATATTTTGAAAATTATTGCAATATCTAAAAACTTATGTTAAATTATAAACAACAGTTGTAGCAAAAAAATGCCAACCTGCATATACAATTCTTTCAATACATTGCTATAACTACATTTGAAACGGAAATAAGTAACTTTTTTGCAATAGACTTTTCGAAAACGTCTCTCGCAAAGGAGCCATAAAATAGCAGATAAGAAATTATCTGTTATTTTTTTTGCTTGTTCGCTAGTTTTTTTATTAGAAATCATATATTATATAAAAATAAGGATGTGAAAATATATGATAAAAATATGTGAAATATGTAATGGTAAATTTGAAACAAAATCTGCTACAAGAATATATTGCTATAATTGTAGTGGAGAATCTACAAGGAATGATAATGCAACAAGAAAGCATCAAAAAACAATATTACGAAGAAATATGAAGATACAAGCAATTAAATTATTAGGTGGAAAATGTTCTATATGTGGTTATAATAAATGTATAGATGCCTTAGAGTTTCACCATGAAAATCCAAATGAAAAAGAATTCAAGTTGGGTTCAGGAAATACAATGTCATGGAGAGAATATAAGCAAGAAGCTTTAAAATGTATTTTAGTATGTTCTAATTGCCATAAAGAGATACATAGTAAATTAGGATACATATATAATGAAAAAATCTAAATATTAAAATTGCAATATTATGATGTGATTTATAAAATGTAGAAAGTTATTATATATAATATAAAGGATAAAAAATTAAATAATCTAAAAGAATGTATTTAATGGTATTATTGAAAATCGATATGAAAGGAAAATAAAATGATAAGAAATATAATTTTTGATTTAGGAAATGTGATTATAAATTATAATCAAAAACAAATAATCAATAATTTTACTAAAAAAGAAGAAGAAATAAAATACATATATGATGAAATTTTTCATGCTCCAGAGTGGGAATTAATGGATTTAGGAAATATTACTAATGATGAAGTAATAGAAATAATAAATAAAAGAAATGAATTTAAATATCAAAAATTAACAGAGGATTTTTTACGTGAATGGTATAAAAAACAACCAATTAACAGAGAAATTGTAGAAATAGCAAAAAAATTAAAGAAAAATGGATATAATTTATTTGTTTTATCTAATATGGCTAATTTAACATATGAATATTTTAAAAATGATGAATTCTTTTCAT
>CAWVJG010000138.1:0-6489 GCA_963929465.1 Bacillota bacterium | reverse complement strand
GATGGCCGGAATCGAACCGGCACGGTTTATTCAACCGCAGGATTTTAAGTTATTCTATCATTTTAATAGTTAGTGATGAATAATACTTTTTAATACTGTTATTTTTGTATTCAAAACTCTCTTATTTCGAACTATTTCGTTGTTTTTATTGTAACATAAACATTCTTGAATTTATATAAATCTATCATAACTTTTTTAAGTTTTGTTAGAAATTTGTTAGAAAATTTAAAACAGTATTTATTCTAAAAGAATTCCCCATTTATTAAAATGAAATTTTGCATATTTAAAATTCAAACTGAACAGGTGTAGAGTTTATTACCTGTTCTAATTTTTCGCCACAGAATCGATTGTCGTGCGAAGGAAAGGAAAAATATATGCAAGATTTTAGTTTTTATAAAGTTAATGAAACATTAAACCATAAATATTATCAAATACCACAGGAATTATTTATAAACCCATTATATAAAAACACATTAAATTCTGATAGCAAATTGTTATATGGTTTTTTATTGGATAGATTGTCATTATCAATAAAAAATAATTGGCATGATGAAAACGGAAATGTATATTTGATATTTACTAGAAAAGAAGTACAAGACAAATTAAATCTATCTGATAAAACTGTTACTAAAGCATTTAAACAGTTATCAGATGTTAATTTAATATATGAAAAGAAACAAGGTTTTAGCAAACCTAAACTTATATATGTTGCAAAAATACAACATATAAATTTAAAAAATACTCATAATCGTAAAAATTACGATTATATAAACGGAAATTCTACGATTACCGAATCGGAAAATTTACGAACAATCAATACTAATAATAATTATACTTATATAAAAAATAAGACAAATAAAAATTCAATGAAATATTCTGGTAGAAATTATTCTCCTGAATTTTTAAACAGCTTATACGCTAATATATAACAACTTATATAAAACACAAAAGTAGTTATGCTTTTGTGAAAATAGCAATATAAAAATTGGTTATCAATTTTTGTGTTGCTATTTTTTAACTAAATTTGCTTTAGCATATTTAGTTAAAACCTAAAAAATGCCAAGTGTATTTTTTAGGAAAACGGGTGCAGGGTGTCCCTGCCACACTAACACTTTTTGCCATAAGGCTAAAAAAGTGTTGTAGTGTGTTACAACACAATCAAAAAAAGCACAAATTTAAGAACATAAATTGTTTGTTCAGCAGACTAAAAAGGAGGTACTTATAAATGAGTTATGCTATTATTAGAAACACAAAATATAAAAGAGAAAACCTAAAAGGTATATATCGCCATAATGAAAGAAGAAATAAAAATTATTCTAATAAAAATATAAATCCGGAATTATCTCATCTCAATTATTCACTAAAAGATTGTAAACATTCTTATGAAAAAGAGTTTGATTTAATAAAAGAAAAATATAATTTAAAAGGACAAATAAAAACAGTAAGCAATATTGCTTGTGAATATATTATTACTTCTGATAAAGAATATTTTAATAGTATTGGAATGAATGAAACTAAAAGATATTTTGAAACTGCTTACAAATTTGTATGTGAATATAAAAATTTAGGAGAACAATATATTTTATCAGCCAAAGTACATATGGATGAAGAAACTCCACATATGCATCTAGTTTTTATTCCAGTAGTTCATACCAAAGATAAAAAAGGAAATTGTATTGATAAAATCGCTTGTAGTGAATTTTGGAAAGCAAAAGATAGTTACAGACAGTTACAAGATTCTTTTTACAATTATATGGTTGCAAATAATTTTGAATTAGAACGAGGAAATCCAAGTGAAAGAGTTCATTTATCAGTTGAAGATTATAAAAAGATTACAAATTTTGAAGAAAGTAAAATACTATTGCAAGATGTAAAACTTGAATTACCTGATACTCCTGATATTTCAAGTTTTAAAAAACTAATGAAAAATAGAGATGAGAAAATTCAAGAACAAATTATAAAACCTAAAGATAAAGTAATAAAAGAATTACAAGAGCAAAACGCTTTGCTTACTTTAACTTTAAATAGACAAATGAAAACTATAGATAAAGCAGTAAAATATGAAAAAGAATTTAAACCCATTTTAGAAGAAAATAGTGAACTTAAAGAAAAATACGAAACTTTAGAAAATACCTATAATCTTAAGTTGCAGGAAGAAAAAACTAAAATTCAAGATAAATACGAAAACAAAATTTATATTTTAGAAAAAGAAAATAATTTTTTAAGAAAAGTTATAAATACATTTCAGAAAACAGTAGAAAAATTTATTCATTGGATTTGTGTAAAATTTTCTATTTCTGAAGAAGATAAGTTAATTAGTAATTTTGAACTTGAAAACGATACTTATATTGATCCTGTAAAACAGATTGAACATGAAGAAGATAAATATAATGAATTGGAAATGTAATTTGAAAATTATGCAAAATGTTGTGGCTTCTTTGTCAAGTTAGTTGACAAAGAGCCACTTTACTTGACAAAATCAAGCAATCAAAATCTTTCCTAAAGCCCCTGTATATAGAATATTTTCTAGGTACTATAAAGGTTAAGATAGAAGTTTTTAGGATTGATGCTGTTTATATAGCTTTTACTTAATCTTAAAAAAATTTAATATTTTTTCAAATATTATTTTATATATTTTTTGTTTTTTTGGTATAATTGGCATATTTTTTTCGTTATTTAATTTAGTATTCTCAATTAACTTATCTTCATTTTTCTTAAACATATCATCAATTTTATATTTTTCATTTTTTGCTTCTTCCTCTTTTATATTTTCATATTTTTCATAATTCAAAATTTTATTTCTTTGTTCTGGAGTAGCCCAATAATCTCTAAAAAAAATTGCAATTATTGTTTTTGCTGTTTTTGATACATTTTGTTCATCAAGAGAGCGTGTTATATCATATTCAAAATCGTAATTATTATTTGCGTTTTTTTCATAATGTAAGATAATGTCTTTCGGTATTTTTTTATAATCCCTATATGGAATATAATCTAAAATTCTAACTACTTCAGCACAAGCATTTGCATAATCTTCTGTTATCATATTCATTCTCCTTATTAATTCCAAATATCAATAGTATTTTCTTTTTCTTGCATCATTCTGTTTCTCTGAGCAAGCTCATTTTGTTTTGCGACTACATCTTTCTGTTCACCATAAGTTTGTTTACCTAGTTCAATTACTCCAATATTTTCTGATGCTAATTCTATTCTTTCTTCTTCTATAATTTTTTTTAATGTTTCAATATGATTAAAAGTTCTAGTCTCTGGATTAATTCTAACAGTAGAATTAATTAACCTATCTGCATCTTCTTTTTGTTGTCTTATATTCGTAGGCGATTTGAAAAGATCAAGAAAAGTTTCTCCACTTTCACATGTAAAATCGTTCGGATACTGAATTATATCCATATTTACATCTAGTAACATTTCTTTTACTTTATCTGCAATTCTTATGGCTCTTATATAATCCTCTCTTGACCAATCTGCTAACACTTCAGAAAAATGAGGATCACCTTCGTCTTCATCAAAAATACTTATACTAAGTCTAGTTGCTGTAGAATTATTAAAATCTCTAAAACATCTACAATCTGTATTATAATCTGCTATACTTTTTCCTTTTTGTTTCATCATCATTAAGATTGTTAATGCAGCAACTGAAAATGATTCATTATTATCTTTTAGTGCTCTATTAACTAAACCGTACTTCTGATGATAAAATCCCATCATCTAATGCTTTTTCGCTAATATATACGCCATCATTCTCTGAAGGAACATATGATCTAGCACAATATAAATTTGCTTTTTTTAATTCTTCTGGTAGTAAATCCATTGACATTAAATACTGATAAATTGCATATCCACTATATTTCTTTGCATCTGTTATTTCTTTAATTCCTTTTAAATCACAAAATCCAGTGCTTGAAGTCTCTTTTCCCTGTTCATGTCTAAAAAATTTCCCATTATAATCTTCAAAATTGCTATTTGCCAAAGTTTCATATACAAATCTAGAAGTTCTACCATTACCATCTTGAAATAAATGTAAATAATTGATTAAATAGTACATTCCAATTGCCATATCATCTCGACTATTAATACATTTTAAGAATTCTGCCATTTTATCAAAATATTTCTCCTGTATTACTCCTTTGGGAGAAATACACTCCCCGACAATCATTCTATCTCCTTTATATATTCCACCTTCTTCTGGATTTAATTCTCTAACTTGGCGATTTACTTCTATTAAAAAATTTTTTATGTCTTCTCCTGTTAACGAATTAATAAATTGAGATGGATTTTCATTTCTGAATGCTTCTAAAATTTTTTCCATTGTATATGACATTACATTTTCCCCTTTCAGTCAAATCATATTCTACATTCTCAACTTAAACTTTATTAAATTATATCAAATTGGAACTTGAATTACAATATAAAAATCATTGTAAATTTTTATACTGATCATTGTTTCCATCATTGACACAATAAAAGTAAATTTGAAAATAATACTTATATTAATTTTATAAAACAAATTACCCATGAATAAAAACATGAATATGAAAAAAATGAAGTGATATCTAAATTATCACTCCATTACAATCTATTTTACTTGTTCTTTTCCATCGCTTACTTGTAATACTATATTTCCTTCGCTATTTCTTGTTCTGTTAGTATATTTTCCTTGTGTTCTTGCAACTAATTCAATTACTTTTGATTTTTGGGTTAGTTCTGAATTGCCATACTCTAATGGAAATGAACTTCTTTCATTTAATAATTTTTTTGCAAATGTAACTGCATTAGAATGCTTACTAATATATTCATTTGCTTCTTTATGTAATCTTTCTCCATAAGTCATATGATGTCCACTTAATAATCCATCAGCATTTACCTTTCCATTTTTCTCATTTTCTTGAGCTTCCGATTTCATTTTTTTTGCTTGTTCTGAAGTTTTAAATTCTAATAATGTTTTATTTACTTCTGGCTGAGATAAAATTTCTTCTAAAAAATCTTTTTCACCTGTAATACTCAAATTTTGTGCTGCTTTTAGCAAATAAAACAATCCTGGTCCATTTTTTACTGGCATCATTTGTTCGTGATTATTAACTATCCTAGCAACTCTTTGCATAATTTCATCTTCTTTTTCCACTCTATATTGATACCACTCATCATATTCCATCATATTATAATATTGTATCGCTTTTTCAACATATGATCGTCTGTTAGCTTTCTGTTCAGGTGTTAAGATTTGCATTTTTGGTGGTTGAGTATACATTGGATTATTGGGATTCAAGCTCTTTATAAATTCATTTTTCTTTTCTAAATTAGTTATATCATATGTAATAGTATGGGCCATTTTGCCTTCAATGCCTCTTTGTATATTCATAGCTTTTTTTCCATTTTCGTTTAAAATATATTGAAGATATATTTCTGCCATATTATTTACTTCTTCTTTAGATGATACTAAATCCCCTAATATTTTATCCTTAGCAGAATTTGACATTGCACACGCCAAAGTTGCCATCTTTTTTCCTGGAGTTAATGCCTCTCGATAGAATTCAGTTTGTATCTCATCTAAAGCTTCTTGTTCTTCTTTGCCTTTTGTTCCAAAAATACCTTGTGACATTCTTTTAATTACTTGTAGTACATATATTGCGGAAATAATTTTATTTCTTTCTTCTTGTGTCATTTCTTCAGTTTTTTTTACAGAAGCATCATCTTTTGCTTGTGATCGTAATTTTAATTCTTTGGTATCTGTCCAATATATATAATTTTTGTTTATATTTTTTAGTTCATCAAGTGTAAACATAGTTACCACTCCTTTTTCGCTAATCTATATAAATTATAGCATTTTTTAGCCAAAAACACAAATTTTACATTTTTTCTTGTTCATTATTAAAGATATTCCAATATCCTAATTTATTTGAACCTATCCTTGTAATTATATTTTTACTTTTTAATGATGCTATTAATCTTTGTACCGTTCTATAAGGTATTTCCGTTTTTTCAGAAATTTCTTTTTGTGATATATTAGGATTTTTTATAATACAATCAAGAACTTTTTGTTCATTTGTGGTAATCTTTTTACCGTCATTTATCTCGCCATTTATTGCGCCATCTTTTGGCGTGATATTTTCATATTTAAAAGGATTTTCTCTATATTTAAATGTAACCCTCAAAAAATGTTCCATAAATTTAAAACAACTTTTATCATAAGCATCTAATATTCTTAATACTCCAGAGCCTATATTTTCAATTAAATCAACATCTTTAAAAACTCTAATAAGTTCTTTGTTTCTTGGAGCAGTAACACCTTCTAAAAATTCTTCTTGTGATAATTCTTGAGGTAGCCCGCCAGCTGATGTAATTTCAATTCTATCAGAATACAATTCTATAATTGGAGAATTCCCATAAGAATAATCATTATGTACAATAGCATTTATAACTGCTTCTTTTAAAGCTGCTTTATCTATCATTTCTACTTCTTTTCTACCTTTATAT
>CAWVJG010000137.1:0-3557 GCA_963929465.1 Bacillota bacterium | reverse complement strand
GAAAATGAAAAAAAAATAAAAAAATTTTAAAAAACTATTGCAAAATCAAAAAAGTTATATTAGAATTTAGGTGAAGTGGAGAGAAGTGGTACAAAGTGGTGGAAAAAGGAAATGAGGTGGAAGACCATTGCTAATTGGTGAATATGAGCATTCTCTAGACGCTAAAGGCAGATTAATTATGCCAGTAAAATTAAGACAAGATATGGGAGAAAAGTTCATCGTAACAAAAGGGTTAGATGGATGTTTATTTGCTTTTTCACAAGAAGAATGGTTAAACTTTGAAACAAAATTAAAAGCATTACCTCTTTCTGATAGAAATGCCAGAAACTTTGTAAGATTTTTCTTATCAGGTGCAACAGAATGTGAAATTGACAAACAAGGAAGATTTTTAATACCAAACAACTTAAGAAATGCAGCAAACTTAGATAAAGAAGTAGTTATCATCGGTGTTGGGACAAGATTAGAAATATGGGATAAAGGCATTTGGGAAAAATGCGATGAAAATATATCAGCAGATGAAATTGCAGAAAATATGGCAAATTTAGGTATATAACTTGAAAAAGTTTATATAGATACAAAAGACAAAAATACAAAAGATAAATATAAAAGATACAAAAGATAAAGTGAGAAGAAAACAAAAGATAAGTATACGAAAGATAAAAATACAAAAGCTTTAAAAAATACAAAAGATAAATTTTTTAAAGTACAAAAGATTTTAGGATACAAATCAAAAAATACGAGGATACAAAAGCGAATATTTACAAAAGAATTCGTGAAAACAATTTGAAACCCAAAAGAAAAATGACGATATACAAAGATAAAGACAACTGGTAGTTTTCGAAATTACCAGTTGTTTAAGTATAAGGACAAATCTCGATTCGCGAGAACTTTTCTCTACTTTTTAAATGAACGATATATATATTTAAGTTCTCGAAGAAGCGTAAAGATTTGTCGACGCGAAAAATTGCATAGCAATTTTTCTGTGCAATGATGTTTTTTTATTGAATTGGAAAAGTGATTTTTCCTATTCAATAAAAAAGTAAGAGGTGTAAAATTGAAATTTGAGCATAAACCAGTCTTGCTTCAAGAATGTATAGAAGGTTTACAAATAAAACCAAATGGTATTTATGTAGATGGCACAATGGGAGGAGCAGGGCATAGCATAGAAATTGTAAAAAGATTATCAGAAGATGGATTATTAATTGGAATTGATAGAGATGAAGATGCTTTAGAAGCTTCAAAAGAAAGACTAGCAGAATTTAAAAATGTAAGATATATTCATGATAATCATGACAATATAAAACAAATATTGCAAACACTTGGAATCGAACAAGTAGATGGAATATTGTTAGATTTAGGAGTTTCTTCTTATCAATTAGATGAGAGAAATAGAGGATTTAGCTATTTAGGCGAAAATGAACTAGATATGAGAATGGATAAAAGTCAAGAATTAACAGCCAAAAGAGTGGTGAACTATTATTCAGAGAAAGAATTAGCTAATATCATTTATGAATATGGAGAAGAGCGATTTTCAAGACAAATTGCTAAAAATATTTGTAATTATAGAAAAGAAAAGACAATTAATACAACAAAAGAATTGGTAGATATTATTGAAAAATCCATTCCAAAATCAAAACAAAATGATGGACATCCAGCCAAAAGAACATTTCAAGCAATTAGAATAGAAGTGAATAATGAAATCAAACCATTATACAATACAGTGAAAGATTGTATTGATTGCTTAAAACCACAAGGAAGATTATGTATTATTACATTTCATTCATTAGAAGATAGAGCAGTCAAAAATGCTTACATAGAAGCAAAAGGCAAATGTACTTGTCCACCAGATTTACCATATTGTGTATGTGGGGCAAAAACACTAGGAAAAATCATTACAAAAAAACCAATTATTGCAACAGAAGAAGAGCAAGAAGAAAATTCTAGAAGCAAAAGTGCGAAATTAAGAATTTTCGAGAAGATATAAACAAAAGTAAAAAGGAGGTGAGATAACCTATGGCAACAAAATATCAATATGAGACAAGTCCAAGAAAGCTAGAACCAGATATCAGAAAAGAAAAGAAAAATGCAAATATAAAAGTTGTAAAGGACTTGCCAAAACAAGACGTAAAATTATCAAAAGAGCAAAAGAAAAAACACAGAAAAGCAACTTTATTAGTTATGGCCATATTTGCTGTATTATTTACCATAAGTTATCGAAATACTCAAATTAATGAAAAATTTAGTGAAATACAAAATTTAAGAACTCAATTATCTTCATTACAAAAAGAAAATGAACAATTACAAGTAACTATAGAAAATAGTTTGAATTTAAGCAATATAGAAAAACAAGCAAAAGAAAAATTAGGTATGCAAAAATTAACAAATAAACAAACTGTATATGTAAGTTTACCAAAGAAAGATTACATAGAATCTGCAACAGAAAAAGTAGAGATTAGTGACAATAATGAAAATTGGTTTCAAAAACTTGTAGATAAAATTTTTAATAGATAATTGTAAAAAAGCAGTTATCTATTTTTATTTAAATTTGTATACAAAATATATTA
The DNA here is from genome assembly GCA_963929465.1 of Bacillota bacterium. Lineage (GTDB taxonomy): Bacteria > Bacillota > Clostridia > TANB77 > CAG-508 > CAG-269. The sequence goes on along the minus strand of CAWVJG010000137.1, from coordinate 993 downwards.
ACGTAAAACAAAAAAGTATAAATTTATCATATTTGACAAACTTATAAACTTCATAGGAAAAAATAATTTTACACTAAAAAATACTTGAGATAAAATAAACTACTAAAAACCAGAAAAAAAACAGGATATCTTTGCTGTGAAAATATCGTGAAAGCGAAAAATATAGTGTGAAAATAAATGAGTTGATAAAAATGAGTAATAAAGATAAAATAGAAGAGGTTTTTATGAGAAAAGAGGTGAAGCAAAATACAAAAATATATTCAAAGCAACAGCAGAATGATATATTTTCCAACTATCATATTAAGATAAAGACAACGAATTAAAGGGACAATCTAATTTTATGCAATATAATTGTAGAATTTTCAAAAAATATCCTAAATAGGCATAGATTTATATAAGCACAGAAAAAGAAGTAATTAATAAAGTGTTAAATGGTGATTACAATAAGAGATATTGGAAAAAATAGAAATTAAAAATTGCAAGTAGTAGTGCTTAAAAATTTAATGCCATGTCTCTATACAATTGAAACTCAAAGTATAAACATAAGAAAATATTTTGTATTAAATGGACTTGGAATAGCAGTAGGATTTAAAGAATACATACAAGAAGAGCTAAAGAAAAATATATTTATAGAAATACCATTGGAAGACAGTTTGCCAGAATGTAACATAAATTGGGTTACTTTGAATTATGTGATTCTTTAAATTATAATTTCTTGTCATATTCAGATACAATAAAAGAAAAACTATCTACATTTGTTAATTATGTTATAAGTAAAAAAATTTATAAAAATAAGGTTACTTTCAATACCTAAAATTGAAAGAGAAAGAGGTAAAAATTATGAAAGTTTATGAAGTAAGTGTTACAGTAGGCCCAGATATCTATGACTTAAAAAAGGAAATTATAGGAATTTATTCAGATAAAAAACAGGCTATAAAGGAATATATAAAACTAGAAAAGATATGTAAGAAAGAAGTTGAAGAATATGAAGCT
>CAWVJG010000136.1:0-3335 GCA_963929465.1 Bacillota bacterium | reverse complement strand
GGAAAATCTTTTTGTGTTCTAATATGTAGTTCATTTTTTAATTCATTTCTTAATATTTTCATACTTCTACACCCTTCATATTTTATTTTCCTTTTTAAACTGTCCTATCTGAAATGCTTTTTATTTCTCTAAGATTTCAAAAAATCTTTTTTTCTTTTGTTCATCATTAGATGAATCTATAAATTGTATTGTACCTTTTTTCCCCTTATTGTTACTCAAATCTTTTTCTTCTAAAACCTCTTTTAAGTGTTTTGCCAAATATGGTGCTCCATTAAAAAATGTAACTTCTCCTAACACTTCTTGTATTTCATCTTGTATCAATGGATAATGTGTGCAACCTAGAACTACGTTTTTTACTTTTCCTCTATATGATTCTAAATGTTCCTTCAAATATTTCTTTATTTTTTCTCTATTTCCCTCTTCTACGATATTTGCTAGTCCTACACATGGAAGTAAAATAGTTTTATGATTATCATATGTATGATATAAAAGGTTAAATTTTTCACTTTCAATCGTTCCTTTTGTTGCCATTACTAATGTTGGCTCATTATATGCATAATCATACACCATTTTATATGCTGGTTCAATTGCTATAAAGGGTATATTTGTATACTTTTCCCTCAGATATTGAGCTGATTTGGCACTTGCTGTATTACAAGCGATGACAATTGCTTTACAATTCTGTTTTATAAATGCGTTTACTATATTTTCACACAATTCATTGATTTTTCTATCACTTTTATCTCCATAAGGATTATTTTTAGAATCACTATAATAGATATATTTTTCATTTGGTAATACCTTTAAAATTTCTTTTAATACAGTGATTCCTCCAATCCCTGAATCAAAGATTGCAATTGCTTCATTTTTGTTCATTTTTTCTTCCTCTTGTCATTTTTGTTCTATTTTTATATTCTATTTTTCATATTTATTTTAAGAAATTTAATCTGTCTCCATTTTTATGTTTATTCATGATTTTTTCCCGTCTCCAAGCCATATCCATTTTATATTTCCTTTATCTTATATAATTTGTTTTGATTGGCTGTTCTTTTTCTGATACTTCTATTCCTGCCTTTTTACCTTGTTCAATACATTTTAATAGCCATGCCATATTATTTCCTAATGTTCTCATCGTTTGCATACCTTCTTCATCTTGTACTACTTCTTCTGGAGTATTTCCGTGTACCATATTCCAATATTGTGATGATACAATTGGCATATTATTAATTGTAAAATATTTATTTAATTGGTCAAAAGTTGAAGTAGCTCCTCCTCTTCTACAACTTACTACACAAGCTCCTAATTTATTTTGAAATACTGGTTTTCCTGCATAAAATACTCTGTCCATAAATGAAGTAATGGCTCCTGTTGCTGAAGCAAAATGTACTGGTGTTCCAAATACAAATCCATCTGCTTCTTTTGCTTTTTCAATAAATTCATTTACCTTATCATCTACAAAACATTTTCCTGTATTTTTACAACTACCACAACCAATACAACCTGCTACTGGTTTTACCCCTAACCAAATGATTTCTGTTTCTATATCTTGCTTGTTTAATTGTTTCTCTACTTCTTTTAAGGCTGTATATGTGCATCCTTCTTTATGTGGTCCTCCATTGACTAATAATACTTTCATATGATTCACTTTCCTTTCAGTTTTATTATATTTAATCGTTTTATCCATTATTAATATATTATTTGGTTATTTTTCAGTGACTATTTCAAAATTGTTTTTACTTTTCCTTTTCCTTCTTGAGAAGTCACTTCTAATATTGCTCCATTTACCATGGCAAATTGTGGTGAAACATGTCCCACATCTGCATCACAAATTATTGGTATATTTAAATCTCCTAAAACATCTTTTACTGTTTGATTGAAATCTGTATCATAATCATTTCTAATAAACAATGGTCTACCAAATATGATTCCATTACAGTTTTTAAAATATCCAGCTTCCTTCATTTGCCATAATGTTAAAAGTACAGTTGGTGAACTCATTTCAAAAACTTCTAAAAACCATACAATTCCGTCTTCTTTATATGTTTCAATGTAGTTCTTTACCTTATCATATTTTGTCCCAATAAAAACTTTTACGCAATCTAAACAACCACCAATGGCTCTTCCTCTAAATTCTATTTTTTCTTCACCTTTTAAATTGATCCATTTGGTTTCTTGTGTTAAGTTATATTCTTTTTCTAATTCTTCTATTTTATCTTCAACCTCTTCTATACTTTCTTGATTTTCAAGAGTTTCTTCTGGCTGTTCTATTCTAAAATCAACAATTTCCTCATGTTTTTCAAAAGATGTTTGTTCTATTTCCTCTCCACTTGCAATTTTTAAAGCATCTGTTAAATTTCTGAACAATGGTCTCATAGCATAATCTTTTACATTTTCACAATAAATAGATGGTCTTTCTAACATCATATTCCACAAATAGTTGATACCAGTAATGTCAGAATATCCTTGCATCCATTTAGGTTTTAAGGTTTTTATTTTTTCAAAATCTAAATATGGTATCATTTCTACTAGGAAGTCTCCACCTTGTGCAAATATGATTAGTTTTACATCATCATTTTCTAGTAATTCCATAAATTCTTTTGCTCTTTGCTTTCCCGACGCACTTCTTCCTCTTTCTTCTTTTCTTACACTTTCTGTTTCTATGATTTTATATCCCATTTCTTGTAATTGTTTTTCTGCTAGTTCTAATTTTTTGATTGCATCTTCTTCAGAAATTCCTCCTGATGGTGCACATATTCCTATAGTATCTCCTTTTTTTAAGTTTTCTGGATAATTCATAACTTCTCTCCTTTAATTTTTTCTTATCATAACTATATACTATTTTTTAGGATTTTACAATATGAAAAGGAACTTAAACAGGATAAATAGATAAAAAATGGATATGCTTTTTTGATTTTTATTTAATTCGTAATATGTTGGTAGTTACAAAAGAACCCCATTCTCGCAAGAGTCTGGGGTTCAATCTTTTTTATATATTCTTAATATTTCTTTTCTTAAACACTATAAATGTTGGTATCATCATAATTAGGAAATATACCACACAGATGATGATTGACATTGTCATATTCATTCCTTCCATATATGGTAAAGCCCCATTTGCATATATACTCAAATCCCAATTCATAGTCACAAAATATTTCATAAATTGTAAATCATATCCAATAGCCAATTGATTAATAATAGATGCTGACATAAATCCTAATAAAGAAATGGTTATGGCAAGTGTACTATTCGTAAATAAAGTACTAATTGCAAATGCTAATGTTGCTAATAAAATAATCATTGGTAATTGTGTTAATGTTTGTACTCCTAAATTT
>CAWVJG010000135.1:0-2501 GCA_963929465.1 Bacillota bacterium | reverse complement strand
CATACAACTTTACTTTTATACCTCTTTTAGCAATCTGATACGCAGCCTCTGTCCCAGCTAAACCTCCACCAATAATTGTTATATAATTTTTCATATTAATGTTCCATCTCTTTTCCAATTGTATTTTTGTCTAATTTTCTTTTTTTGATTTCTTTCGCTATTGTTTCTGCTTTTTCTAACATTTCATATGTACCTGTTATATATTCTTCTAAAGTTTTTGGCATTTCGAAAGAAATTTGTTTATTTTCTATTCTCTCTTTTCCATCATCCATAATTAAGATAATTCTGATTGGTGATTTCTGTTCTATGATGATTTTTTTCTCCGTCCCCAAAATCATCACTCCTCAAATAGTCTCATAATATCCTCTTTAGATAATGTACTAATAAATGAAGTTTTCGTATCAAGCATATTGTCAATTAATTCTGCCTTCTTTTGCTGTAATTCATATATTTTTTCTTCAATAGAGTTCTTCGTAATTAATTTATATACTTGCACATTATTTTTTTGTCCAATTCTATATGCTCTGTCTGTTGCTTGATTCTCTGTAGATAAATTCCACCAAGGATCATAATGAATTACCATATCTGCCCCTGTCAAATTTAATCCTGTTCCACCTGCTTTTAAAGAAATTAAAAAGACTTTAATATTTGGATTTTCATTAAATTCATCTACTAAATCAATTCTTTCATCTACTTTTGTTGCTCCTGTTAGTTTGAAATATTTTACGTTCAATTTTTCTAATTCCTTTTCAATAATTGGAAACATAGAGGTATATCCAGAAAATAGTAATATTTTATGCCCACCTTTTACAGCATCTTCTACAATTTCCATACACTGATTTAATTTGCTACTTCCATTTGTATAATCCTTAATAAATAAACTTGGGTGGCAACAAATTTGTCTTAGTCTTGTTAAAACAGATAATATTTTAATATGACTTTTTTCAATACCATTTAAATTGATTTCTTCTGCGACTTCTTCTCTCGCCTGTGCTAAATATGAAACATATAGATTCTTTTGTTCTTCTTCCATTTCATTGTTTAAAACGGTTACTGTTTTTTCAGGTAACTCTGTTAATACTTCTGCTTTTGTTCTTCTTAAAATAAATGGTTCTATTAACATTTTCAATTTATTTAATGCCTGTGTGTTATTTTCTTTCACAATTGGTGTTTCATAAAGAGTTTTGAATTTTTTATATGAGAATAAATATCCAGGCATAATATAGTCAACTATTGACCATAATTCCGCTAGAGAATTCTCAATTGGTGTTCCTGTTAAAGCATATCTTGTATCTGCATTAATTTTTTTAATGGCTTTTGCATTTTGGGTATTACTGTTTTTTAAATATTGTGCCTCATCTGCAATCATATACCTAAACTTGTAATTTTTATCTTTGTATAAATCTATATCTCTTTTTAATAAATCATAAGAAGTAATGACTAGATCATAATTTTCAATATCTGCAATTTTTCTTTTTCTTTCTGTTAATGTACCATTGATAACAAGTGTCTGTAATCCTCCCGTGAATTTTTCTGCTTCATTTTGCCAATTTAATGCTAAAGAGCTTGGTGATACCACCATACTCGTTCTTCTTTCTTCTTTTGGGATATTTTGCACATAATCTACGATAATTGATAACATTTGTACCGTTTTTCCTAATCCCATGTCATCTGCTAATATGCCACCAAATTTATATTTATCTAATGTTTTTAGCCATTTAAATCCGATTTTTTGATAATATCTTAAGGTATTATCTAATATCTCTGGAACTTTGATGTTATCATTTTCATTATCTTTGTTTAACTCATTGACAGTATTTTTATAATTTTCATTTTTGATAACTTGTTTACCTTTTGTTCCTTTTAATAGTTCTTCTAAATATAAACTTCTATACATAGGAAGATTGACCTCTCCCTCTTCTAAGTCTTTATATTCAATATCCATTCCAGTAACCAATTTATCAATAAAATCTAATTCTTTATTATCTTCTAACTCTAAAAAACTTCCATCTTTCAATCTGTAATATTTTTTCTTTAAGTTATATTTTTGCATGATTTTTTCTAGTTCTTTGACATCTATGTCTAAATGGTTTAAATCAATAGAAAGTAAATTGTTTTCAATTTTTACACCGATTGTCCCCATTTTAGGTTGTCTAATTTGTTTTTTCTTAAAATTCTCTGTTACCAAAACCTCAAAGTTTTGCATATAATAATTGATATCTTGGGTTAAAAATTGATAGATTTTATCATTATCTGGTAAGATAAATCTTAAGTTTTTTACATCTAACATAAATCCTGTTTTACGAAAAATATTTAATGCTTTTGTTTCTTTTATCATGTTTCTTGGTATCTCTATTTTTTGCTTTTCATCTAAAGGATTAAATTCCTGATTATCATAACAAAATTTTACATCTGCTATTAAATAATCATGATTGTCAAAATCTAAATATACTTTTGTTATCAATGTTTTTGGTTTGTATTTTTCGATTTCTTCTTCAGAA
>CAWVJG010000134.1:0-2742 GCA_963929465.1 Bacillota bacterium | reverse complement strand
CGTTGAATTAAATTGAAAATGCCCTTTTGTATTCCTTAAACAGCATATCTACGATTAAATGCCCATTTTTTAAGCATTTTTTCATTTTTTATTTATTTTTTTCATAAAATCTGGTATAATATTTTTAGATTAAATAAAAATAATTATATTTTTTTGCATGACGAAAAGCAAAATTGCATTAATTTTTTTAAAAAATTCAAAGTTAAATGCCCTTTTGCTATGTTAATTTATTCAGTTACTCGTCTGCTTATTGTTTTATTATTTTTATTTAGGGTTATTTTTCAAACCTATATTTTTTATACCTAGTTATATATCGTTCTCTATAATCTTGTAGGATTTTTCGTGATTGTTCATACAAATCTTGATCGGTATAAATATTTAGGTTTTCTCCGAAATGCTCTGCCAAAGTGTTTCGGAGTTCACTATTTATATCGATTCTATATGCTAATTCTAACCATCTAAAAAAGTTTTTATATTCCATTATTTATCACCTCTTTTTAGTAATTTTGGTGATAAATTAACTTCATCTGGATGTATTTTTATTACACCTAATTTATTTATTATTTCTTCATTAAATGTTAATAATATTGCATTATATGGTGTTTTTCCATTTAATATATCTCTACTTGTACTATTTATATTACTCATTAAGATATTTACTTTTCCCTGTGTTAATTTATCAAATGAACTTCCTTTAGGCAATACATATCTTATATATTCATGATTTTTCTCTATTGCTCCTTTTTGCCATGATGCTTCTGGATCACAGTAAAATACATGACTTACTATTTCTTCTGTTTCTTCATCTTTTTCTATACTCATTGGATTAAAAAACTCTGAACCATTATCTGTTAAAATTACTTCAAATGCTTTTTTAAATGTTTCTATTCCAACTATCTCTTTTATTTTTCTAAATACTTCTCCTACACATTCCATCGTTTTATTTTCCATTAAGTATATCAGCATGAATTTACTTTGCCTAAACAGTAGCGTTAAAAATACTTTTCCACCTTTTCTTCCTTCTACTGTATCCATTTCTACTATTGAACATTCTGAATGCTTTTCTATATATTCTTCAAAATCTTCATATGTTCTTCCTTTACGTATTGCTGTTTCTCGCCTTATCCTTTGTTTCTCGTTTTCTTTTCTTTTTTTGTATTTTACTTTTCTTGGTAAATCTATGTTTCTAAACGAGAAAACTCCTAAATCAACATAGTTATACATTGTTGTTCTTGAAAACCATATTTCATCTGGATGATTTGCATATATATGACTTATACTTTGTTTCTTTTCTTTTATTAGTGGTGCTACTAGTTTGTCTATTTCATATGCTTCTTCTTTTGATAGATTTATTCCTATTCTTGATGATTTTAAAGTTTCTTCATATTCATCATTTGCAAATTTTGAATAGTAGTAATATTTAATCTTTCTACATTGGTTCTTTTGCTCACATCCGTTACATACATATGGTACTCCTGATAATTTGTAACAAATATCTTCTTCATAACATTTATCTTTTTTACTACAATCAAATTTTTTACATTCGTATCTATTTTTACATAAGTTTTCTTTCCTATTGAATCCTTTAGGCATTTTTTTAAATCTGTGCTTTAATATTTCTCTCGAAATCGTTCTCCTATCCTTATTTAAATCTTTAGCTATTTCTGTAAAATTTCTTCCTTTTGTTAATCCGATTTCAATAAATTCTCTTTCGTCATATGTTAGATGTTTATTAGGCTCTTTCTTTATTTCCATAATCTAATCCTCCTAACAAACAACAAGCAGACTTATTTATATTATACTGTATTTAAGGCGATTAAGCAAAGAAACTGCTTAATCGCCTTGCATAATTTTAATATATTTTATCACATTGTACAATTTCAGAAATGGCATAAAGAAGTATTCCAAGTAGCAAATTCATTTTATACATTTCTTTCATTGACAATGTATTACTATTTTACCAATGTTAAATACCCGTTATTTATGTAAAACGGGCATTTTGAATTTTATTTAACCTATTTTTATGTCGATTCGTGATATAGCATAGTTGTCACTAGATATGACATTTTTGAAAAAGAATTTCAAAATATGTTAAAAAGCAAAATAAAAATAACATAAAAACATTAGGAGCATTTTTAATAAGAATTGTCCTTATTAAAATGCTCCTATTACTCTTTTTTTACTATTAGTCTTGTTTTTGGAACATATCCTTTCCAACTCCACATATTGGGCATACCCATGTATCTGGAATATCTTCAAAAGCTGTTCCTGGAGCTATTCCGCTATCTGGATCTCCTTTTTCTGGATCATATACATAACCACAAGCTATACAAACGTACATTTAAATCACCTCCTGAAAAATCTTTAATTTATAAATATTATAATTTATTTATCAATATTTATTCATGTATTTCAAATACATCCTTTCCTTCTCCACAAACTGGACATACCCAATCATCTGGTAAATCCTCAAAAGGTGTATTTGGTTTAATTCCTGCCTTTTCATTTCCAAACTTAGGATTATATATATACTTACATTGTGTACATTCATATCTTTCTTTTCCTGTTTTTGGTACACTGAAGTTTTTGTATCCTGCTGCTATTGCCACAATTACTATTAATAAGAATGACAATGCCTTCCATATTCCACTATCTACTAATATTACAGCAAAAATCCCAAATATTGCAGCAATACCATATAAAATAAGAACTGCTTGCTTTTGACTATATCCTCTTGCAACT
>CAWVJG010000133.1:0-3369 GCA_963929465.1 Bacillota bacterium | reverse complement strand
ATGGAAATTAAGATATTCAATTTAAAATTAAAAAACTTCAAAGGAATAAAAGAATTAGAAGTTGTTTTTAACGGACAAAATACCAATATATATGGAAAAAATGCAACTGGAAAAACAACAATATTTGATGCATTTAAATGGTTGTTTTTTGATAAAGATAGCAATGATAAAAAGGACTTCAATATAAAAACCTTAGATCAAAACAATAAACCAATTCATTTTTTAGAACATGAAGTAGAGGCCACTTTATTAATAGATGGTCAAGATATGACATTCAAGAAAGTATTTCAAGAAAAATGGGTTAAAAAGAGAGGACAAAGTGAGCAAGAGTTCTCTGGACACGAAACTAATTATTGGATAGATGAAGTACCTGTAAAGAAAAAAGATTATGAAGAAAAAATAAATAGTTTAATACCGGAGAGTCTATTCAAATTGATTACAGATCCATCATACTTCAATAATCAATTAAAATGGACAGAAAGAAGAGAATTACTCATAAATATTTCTGGAGTAGATGTATCAGATGAAGAAATATTAAATTCAAAGGAAGAATTTAGTGCAATAAGAAAAAACATAGAAGGTAGAAGTATTGATGACTATAAAAAAGTAGTACAAGCTAAAATAAGAGAATTGAATAAACAAAAGGAATCAATACCTGTAAGAATTGATGAACTTACAAATACATTAATTACAGAACATAATATTGACTATGAAAAAATTGAAAAAGAAAAAGAAGAACTTAACAGTCAATTGAAAAATACAGAATTAGAGATGACAGATGTTCAAGCAAGAGCTAAAGAAAATATGAAAATTGCAGACCAGTTAACTGCAGCAAAAAAGGAGTTATCAGACTTTAAAGTGAAAAAAGAAACTGAATACTCTCAAAAATATTCTTCAGAGTTAATTAATTTGCAAAATGAGAAAAGAATACTAGAAAGTAAAATTAGAAATAAACAAGATGAAGATAGTGAAAGACTATTAAAAATTAAACAAGATCAAAACAGAAAACAAGAATTGTATAAAAAATGGGATGAAGTTAGCAATAAAACATTAACATTTGACCCAGATTCATTTATTTGTCCAACTTGTAAACGAGAATATGAAACTGAAAAGATTGAAGAAATGCAAAAACAATTTGAAAATAATTTTGCTTTACATATAAAAAGTGAACAAGATGCAATAAATAAAGAAGGCCAGGCAATTAATATAAGGCTTGATGAAAATACAAAAGCTAGAGAAATTCTACAACAAGAAATTCAAGAATTAAATAGTAAATTAACTGAAATCAGTAATAAAATTACAGAAATAGAAAAAGCAAAAGAAAATGATAACTCATTTGATGTAACTTCACTTCCAGAGTACAACAACAAGATTAAAGAAATTGAAGAATTAGAGGAAAAAGTAAATAACTTAGCAAATGGAGATATATCATATTTGCAAAATAAAAAAGAGGAAATTACTGAAGAAATAAATAAATTAAATAAAATATTAAATGAAAGAGATATACAAGAAAAAACAAAACTACGTATAGAAGAATTACAAAATGAAGAAAAAGATATTTCAATGAAAATACAAGAGTTAGAGGGCGAACAATATGCATTAGAAGAATTTACAAAAACCAAAGTAGAATTATTAGAAAATGCAATAAATAGTAAATTCCAGATAGTAAAATTTAGGTTGTTTGATACTCAAATTAATGGAGGACTTATAGAATGCTGCGATACATTAGTAAATGGTGTTCCATATTCTGATGTAAATAATGCACATAAAATACTTGCAGGACTAGATATTATAAATACTCTTATAAAATTTTACAATACATCTGCACCAATATTTATAGATAATAGAGAATCAATAAATGAAATTTACCCAATTAATACACAAATAATTAGTTTAATTGTATCTACAGATTTTCAATTAAGAATTGAGGTGGTATAAAGTGAGTAATTTGAGTTTATATAATATAACGAATAAATTTGTAGAATTAATGGATAAAGCACAAGAAGGCCAATTAACAGAAGATGAGTATAATGAATTAGGAAATGAACTGGCACTAGAATTGCAAAATAAAAGTTCAAATATAATTGGATATATAAAAAATAGTGAAAGTTTATTAGAAGCAATGAAAGCAGAAGAAAAAAGACTTGCGGATATGAGAAAGCAAGGAGAGAAAAAACTAGAAAAATTCTATCAATATGTAAAGGAGAATATGCAACGATTAGGATTAGAAGAGATTCCTACAGAATTGGGAAGATTAAAGATTACCAAAAATCCTATGAGTATTGAAATAGAAAATGAAGATGAAATACCAGCAGAATTCAAAAAAGAAGTAGTAACAACTCAAATTGATAAAACGGCAATAAAGAATCATTTTAAAGATACTGGGGAAATAATACCAGGAATAAGAATAATAGATAATAAAACAAGTTTAAGAATAAAATAGGAGGAAATTATTATGGAAAATAAAATAGTTTTAAAAGTATCAAGTAAATCAAATCCAAATAGTGTTGCGGGAGCAATTGCAGGAGGATTACAAGAAAATAAAAAAATAGAATTACAAGCAATAGGAGCAGGTGCTGTAAACCAATCAATGAAAGCAATAGCAATTGCTAGATCATTTGTAGCTGCAATTGGTGTGGATTTATCATGCATACCTGCTTTTTGCACAGTAATAGTAGAAAATGAGGAAAAAACAGGTATGAAATTTATTATAAAGGAGGATAAGTAATTATGAGTACTGATGTTGTAAAAAAAGAACAAACAGAATTACAAAAAAAAGAATTGACAGCAAGTGAAAGATTTACAGGAATGGTAATGAAGGAATTTGAAGGAAATGTAGGAGAACTTAATTTAAATGATTATCAAAGACAATTAATAAGAAATTATTTCATTGGAATAGATAATGCATTAAGAAATGCTGAAACAAGTAGACAATTAAGCACAAAGAAAAAAGATGATCCAACAGTAACTTGGAACAATGTTAATATGAATAAATTAGCTACAGATGTTGTCCAGAATGCAAAATTAGGGCTTGACATGTCAATAGCTAATCATCTTCATGTAGTACCATATAAAAACTCAAAAACAGGCAAATATGATTTAAATTTAATGGCAGGATATGAGGGACTTAAATATATAGCAACACAGTTTTCTTTATATAAAATTGTAGATATAAAAGTAGAATTAGTAAGAGAAAATGATACATTCCAACCAGTATATAAAAATAATATTGAAGGCTATGAATTTAAAATAACAAATCCATTTAATAGAGGTAATGTAATTGGTGGATTTGGATATATCAGATATGAAAACGAAATACATAATAAATTAGTTGTAATGACAGTAGAGGAATTATTAAAAAGAAAACCA
>CAWVJG010000132.1:0-3360 GCA_963929465.1 Bacillota bacterium | reverse complement strand
GGTACAAAACATAAAAATTGTGATATTGCAGCAGTAAAAGTAATTGTTGAAGAGGCAGGAGGAATGGTTACTGATTTATTTGGAAATGAACAACCATATAATGAAAGTATTAATGGTGCTGTTATTAGCAATGGAAAAGTACATAATGAGGTGATTGAGACAATAAAAAAGTATTTAGAAGATAAAAGAAATTAGGTATAAATTTTACGGAGGTAAAAAATGAAATTATATTTATCATCATATAAATTAGGTAATAAAACAGAAGAGTTGAAAAAATGGATAAAAGAGCATGACAATAAAATATGTTTAATACCAAATGCAAGAGATGTTTATCCTGATGGTGAGAAAAAAACATCAAAAATTTATTCAGACTTACAAGAATTAACAGATTTAGGTTTTGAGGTTACAATACTATCATTAAAGGAGTATTTTAATAAAAAAGATGAATTACTAGAAAAGCTAAAAGAATTTCATGCCTTTTATGTAATTGGTGGAAATGCATTTGCCTTAAGACAAGCAATGTATTTAAGTAGATTTGATAAATATTTAAAAACAATAAAGGATAATCCAAACTACTTATATGTAGGATATAGTGCAGGAATATGTGTATTAGCAAAAGATATGCATGGATTAGAAATGTGTGATAATCCAAATATAAATCCATATGGAATAGATACATTATGGGAAGGATTAGGATATTTTGATTATCTATTTCTTCCGCATTATCAATCAGACCATAAAGAAACAAAATTAATAGATGATTGTGTAGCATATTGTGACAAAAATAGCATTAAATATAAAACACTTCATGATGGTGATGTTATTATAGCAGAAGTGGATGACGGAAGAGGAAAAGAGATAGAAATAATATAAATTTTTGAAAGAATATTTTACAGAACATGATATTGATGAATAAAGCTAAAATTATTGAAAAGAGGTACAATTATATGGATTTAAAAGAAGAATTAGAATTATTAAATGAGAACAGTACAATTGCAGATATTCAAAAATATATAAAAGATATGAAAAAAGCTAGAAAATTTGATGGTGTTACAATTGAAAGAGAAATGATGTTATTTATAGAAGAAATAGGAGAATTGGCTAAAGCTATTAGAAAAAATACAAACGGCTCTTTAGATATAAATAAAAAATATGATGAGAGTGTTGAGGAAGAATTAGCTGATTGTTTTATATATTTACTTAGTATAGCCAATATGAATCATGTAGATATATTTAAGGCATTTAAAGAAAAAGAAAAGAAGAATTGCAACAGAACATGGAAATAAAAATAGAATAATAAAATTTGCAAAATAATTAATTTAGGGGCAGAAGATGAAAAAAGAATTAAAACAAATTGTAGAACCAATTGTAAAGTGGTATCAAAAGCAAGAAAAAACGTTACCTTGGAAACAAGATAAAGAACCTTATCATATATGGGTTTCAGAAATTATGTTACAACAAACAAGAATTGAAGCAGTAAAAAAATATTATACAAGATTTATGAAAGAATTACCAACCATACACGATTTGGCAGGTGTACCAGAAGAGAAGTTATTAAAATTGTGGGAAGGATTAGGATATTATAGTAGAGCGAAAAATCTAAAAAAAGCAGCAATACAAATTGAACAAGAATATAATGGAAAGCTACCAACAAGTTATACAGAATTATTGAAATTATCAGGAATCGGAGAATATACAGCAGGAGCCATTGCATCTATTAGTTACAATGAAAAAGTGCCAGCAGTAGATGGAAATGTATTAAGGGTAGTTTCTCGAGTACTTGCAAGTAAAGAAGATGTGTTATTACCAGAAACTAAAAGAAAAGTTACGAAGAAATTATTAGAAATGATGCCTGATAAACCAGGAGATTTTAATGAAGGATTAATGGAATTAGGAGAAAAAATTTGTCTGCCAAATACAGTTCCATTGTGTGAAAAATGTCCCATTCAAGAATTTTGTATGGCAAATAAAAAAAATCTAACAAATGAGATACCTGTTAGAGTAAAAAAGCAAAAACGAAAGATAGAAAATAAAACCGTTTTTATATTAAAATATAAAAATGAAATAGCAATTAGAAAACGTAAAAAAATAGGAATATTAGCAAATCTATATGAGTTTCCAAATGTAATTCGGAGAAGTATCAGAAGAGGAAATATTACAAATTTTAGAACAATGGCAAATACAATTTAAAAATTTACATATAAAAAAGCATGCAAAACATATATTTACACATATAGAATGGAAAATGGTAGTTTATGAAGTGGAAGTAAAAAACAAAAATCAGACATGGACATGGGTAACAGAAAAGCAAATGGAAAAAGAATATCCACTACCAACAGCATTTAAGAAACTATTAACAAAAGAAAAGTAAAAAAAATGACTTCAAAAAATTATTTGCTATTAAAAGCAGTAAGGGTGGCTAATGTATCACCAAGTTGTGTAAAAAAAGCAGATAAAATGGCAAGCTCATCTTGAGATTTATCTTTTGCAATTTCGCAAGCAAGTAAAGAAATAAAATTGACAAAAGCACATGAATTCATAAAAACACCTCATAGTATAATATGAAAAAAGCCTTGTAGCTGTGATAGAATTGATATAGTAAACGACTTATGATATAATAAAACAAAAAAGAAGGAAGTAAGAAATGAAAATTGGATTTACGATAGGGAAATTTGCACCATTACATAAAGGGCATCAGTATTTAATAGAAAAAGGCATTAAAGAAATGGACAAGTTTTATGTCATTGTATATGAAACAAATGTCATAGATATACCTTTGGAACAAAGAGCCAAATGGATAAAAGAACTGTATCCAGAAGTAAATATTTTACTAGCTAAAAATCCACCATCACAATATGGATTAGATGAAGAAAGTGTAAAAATTCAAATGGATTATTTAAAAAATATTATAAGAGGTATTCCAGTTACCCATTTCTATAACAGCGAGCCTTATGGAAAATATGTTTCAAGAGATTTACATATAGAAGAGGTACAAGTCGATAGACTTAGAGAAAAATATGCCATTAGTGGAACCAAAATTAGAAAAGATGTAAATGAAAATAAAGAATATATAGAGGAAATTGTTTATAAAGAATTAAAACAAAAATCATAAGTGTTATATAAAACTTCAATTATATATTTATTACTGAAAAAAGGAGATTTCTATGAAAAAATTTTTAAAGAGAATTTGTACTATTGGGATTATGTGTATTTGTCTTTTAATGGGAATATCAAGTGTAAAAGCAACACAGGAGCAATATGAAGAAAAAAGTATAGATATATTTGGGATTAGGATTTTGTATCAAGATAAAGTATATTTTAATGGAGAAAATAACATTGTAACACAAGAACAGAAAGATA
>CAWVJG010000131.1:0-14222 GCA_963929465.1 Bacillota bacterium | reverse complement strand
GTCATAATGAAAACTTCTATAAACCATTTAATATTTTCATCTTTCTATTTCTCTTTTTCCTTTTTTCTTTTTGTTTGTTCTATTTTTTCTTTGACTTCTTCTATTTCTTTTTCATTTTCTTTTTCTGTTTTGGCACTTTCTTGCCTTACAGCCTTTTTCATTTCTTGTCTTGTTTTTTCAGCTTCTTCTTCACACGGTTTTCCTTTTGCTTTTTTTGTCTTTTCTTTCAATTCTTTCTCTATCCTTTCTTTTTCAAGTTGCCAAAGGGGACGGGTTAAAATGGCAACTTAACATATTTATAATAATTATAATTTATTACATTTATACCGAAAGTTGCCATTTTAACCCGTCCCCTTTGGCAACTTTTAACAAAAAAGGAAATTTTGAGTTTTCCCAAGATTTCCTCTTAATATTTTTTATTTGAGATGGTAAAAGTCTAAGTAAATTTTACAGTTTAGGTCTGGTTGAATTTCTCTATTTCCCGCATAGCATTACTGCTATTGCCGTTTCCGTTTAAGGGAAATATCTATAGAAACTATAGCTACCAGATTGCCACTTAAATCTGTACCTTAATCCAAAGACTTCTATGCTTCTATGGAAGCAAACATTCTAGAAGTTTTCCTTAACACACTTGATAAGTTTATTAGTCTTTTTTGCAAATGAAATTTCATAAGTACAGTAAAACTAATTTGGCCAGAACTACGTTTTACTAATGATTTAATCCCAATACATTCACTCAAGACAGGCTACTCTGTGCTTTTTGTGTCTTGGCACTCATCACAGGTTACTCTTAAATTATGTATAAAAAGATACATTTATCATAAATTTAAGCCTCCGCGAAACCAGGGAATCTTATATATGCCATTATATAATACCCTAATCTCTTACTCCCTGAACACACACAAACTTGGCGTTTCGCGCACATTCAAAGAACTTCAACGATATGCCCTTTAGTGGATTTTTAGCCCCACCCTCATAAACTTGAGTGTGACTAGAATAATGCACCATCGATATATATTATACAGTATAGATGTGAAATATGACAAATTTCATTTTTGACATATTTTAACAAGTAGGGATTTTCTTTGTTTCTGGTAATCCTATTTTTTACTATTTCACTAATTTTCTCTTTTTTGCTTCGTTTTTCTTGTTTTTTCATCAATAAGTCTTTTGCCCTTTCATTAGTTAAACTTTAATACCCTATAAATTCTCGTAATTCTTTCTTTGTTTCTTCAAAATCTCTATCATTTGCAATATTTCTTACTTGAATATTTGGATATTTTTCTTGTATTTCTTCTGCCATTTCTAAATATACTCTTTGTTGATTAATGCTATTTTCAGCTTCAAATTTAGAATTTTTAAAAGCTGCTTTATCTTTTCTGTCTAATCTTGTATGATATTTCTCTACATCTTTTAGATATAAGGTTATATAATATATTTCAAAATCTAGTTTGCTAAATTCTTCTAATAATTTTTCATATACATCTGTAAATGTATAATCCTTTTTTCCAAGTCTGCAATAATTTTCTTCAGTAAAAAATGTTCTATCAAATACTAGATTAATACTTTTATTTTCCATCTTTTTTATATATTCTAATAAATTAATATACATATCTTCTGCTTTTTTCTTACCTTCTGCAGAACTATCTGAGGTTCCACATAATCTATATAAATTTGTATAACTTAATGAATATCTCAAAAAATCGGTTACTGTTGTTTTTCCTGCTCCTTGTGCACCTTCTACTACAATTAACTTTGAATTTGCCATGTTTGTTACTCCTTTAAAAATTTTTATTTCTATAGATTTATTTTTATACTTTTCTTTATTACTATTTATTTCTATGTCTTATTGATACTTATATAATTAGTTATTATTTTCTTTTGTCTCCTCATTACTTTCTGATTTATTTTCCTCTTTTTTAGCTTGTCCTTTATTTTTTAGCATATTATTAATAGAATTTAAAATATCTTCTGGACTTTCATCAAAATCATCTTTTATAACATGTAACACTTCTATCTCCTCCTTTAGTTTTTTTCATTATACTACGTCATATTCTTATTTTCAATATTTTATTTTCATCTATTTATAGACTTTTTCATTTTTTTATAATAAACTAAGTTTAGATTTAAAATCAAGCAATATCCTTGTATAGCAAAAATCAAATTTTCTATACAAAGACAGATTTATAGAATAATTGTATCTATATAAAGAAAGGAATGATTTACATTATGGAAAATATATTTAAAGATTATGCAGCTAATGCACATCATCCAGATTGGGAAAATATATCAAAAAGAAAAAAGCCATTACTAACCAGTCCTGATGATATTCGTTCTGTTTTTGACAGAGATTATACAAGAATTACACATTCAAATGCCTATAAAAGGCTAAAACATAAAACACAAGTATTTTTCTCACCAGAAAGTGATCATATTTGCACCAGAAGTGAACATGTTGCACACGTAGAATCTATTAGCTATACAATCGCAAGTTATTTAGGGTTAAATACAGAATTAACAAAAGCAATTTCTGTTGCACATGACATTGGACATAGCCCTTTTGGACATGCAGGAGAGAAAATTTTATCAACAATCTCTCAAAGAGATTTAGGTTGCAACTTTTGGCATGAAAAAAATGGTTTAGAATTTGTCGATAGAATAGAATTATTAGAAAATCGAGAACAATATAAAGACAATTTAGACCTAACATATGCGGTTAGAGATGGCATTATTTCTCACTGCGGTGAAATTGACGAAAATTGTTTAAAACCTAGAAAAGAATATATTGATTTAACCACCTACATTAGACCTAATCAATATGCTCCATATACTTGGGAAGGCTGTGTTGTAAAAATATCTGATAAAATCTCTTATATTGGAAGAGATATTGAAGATGCCATTAGTTTAGGTATTATTGATGAGCATTTAGATGAGCTATACAAATTACTACACTATGATTTACCTGAAAAGAAAATCAACAATACTATCATTATTAATTATTTAGTATGTGATTTAGCTAAAAATTCAACTCCTGAAAAAGGATTATGTTTTTCAGAAGAAGCTTTTGATTTATTAAACAAAATTAAAGAATTTAATTATAGAAATATCTATTTCTCAGATAGACTAAAACCTTCTATTAAATATTTTGAATTGGTTTTAAATGAAATTTATGATACTTTAAAGTCTTGTTATGATAAAGAAAATACAATTACCACTTTTAAAAATAAATTATCTAAAATATCTATAAAACTTTATGATAGTTTTCTTGGATTTTTAACCAATTATTATGATTTAGGAAATCGAGATCAACTAAAACTTATCAATGATGTTATCTTTGATTTCAACAATGAAAAAGACTTTTATAAATGCATTATTTACTATATTTCTGGTATGACAGATAAATTTGCCATAGAAATTTATAACGATATTATTGGATTTTAATATCCAATTGGGACAATTGGGGACGTTTCTATGTCCTTTTAGGGACGTTTCTGTTTGGGACATTTTTATGTAAAATAGAGTTTTTTCATCTGTAGATATTTATTTACACTCTTTAATATATTTATATAAAAAACAAAAGGTGAACTTTTAGAAATTCCCAAAGTTCACCTAAAATTTATCTTGAAAAATCTTTTTATTTATATTATTTTCTTCTATTACCTTTTTACGATATGATTCTATCTTATACTCATTTCTATTATCAAAAATAATTTTTATTACTTTTGTAAAATTGTCTTCTACAGGTTTTCCGTATTCATCAATAATCAAACTTGCTTTAGATTTCTTTAATGTATCAAATGTATTCATTAATCCCATTCCTGTACCACCCTCATCTGCGTGTGTTGTACTTGGTTTTATTCCAAAATTCTTTAATGTTTCTATTTCAAACTCTATGCCAGAATCATAAATATATAAACTATAAAATCCATCAATTAATCCTAATCTTACTAAAATACTTTTATTAATATTTTCAGAATGTTTTATAGCTATGATTGCATTTTTTATTAGATCTGCAATTAAAATTTCTAAATCTTCTTTTCCAATATATGTATTTACCATATGATGAATATTTCCATTTATTTGTAGCTCAAATTCTATCTTGTTCTTTATACATTCTGATTGCATATATTTTAGCATACTATCTATTTCATCAATATTCGTTTTCGTTAGTTCTACACTAACTGTTTCATTTTGCATTTCTTTTGATAAATTTTCTATTTGATCTTTTACTTGATTTCCATTCACTATCTGATTATTTAATATCATTTGCTCTAATTCATATTCTAATGATTTCTGCTTATGTGCTATTGAATGATTCTTTTTATTTAACTTTAGATTTTCTTTTTCTAATTCCTCTATTTCTTTATCCTTATTTTTCAATTCTTCTTTGATTTCTTCTACTTCTCTTTCTTGTAGTTTTTGTTTATAGTATAACTGCAAGGATTTTTGGATGGTGATGAACATGATGATAGATAAAATTATAAAACTCACATATGCTTTTCTACCAATAATTTTGTCATAACTTGATAATATTATTGTGCAAAATAATACCACTACACTAACATTTAATATTAATATATCCATGTAATCATTTTTCTTATTCTCTTGAAGAAATATTAATCCTTTTTTGAATCTTTGTATTTTATACAAGTTAAAAATTAATACAGAATATATAACTATTATTAAAATTAATCCTACATATATGTTATTTATGCTCAATATAAGTGTAGGTATAAATGTTAAAATCACACTCAATGAGAATATAATATAATTTATACCTAATGATATAACTGTTATTAATATAGAATATGCGAATCTTTGTTTAGTCATCATTTTAAATATAACACTTATTAATAAAACCATAAAGATTAAATTATAGGAAAATCCCAATATATTTTTTATACTTCTACAAACAATAGCTATAACCATCATACATATAATTACTATTAAACCATTTCTTACTCTAAAATTCATTTCTTCATTTATAAGTTTAAAATTTATATAATATGTAAACATAGATAAAAAGAATATTTTAACAATATCAACAATATTTGTCATATCAGTTAATCCTAATCCCATTATAAATTCCATTTTCATGTTCCTTTTCATTTTTGTTTTTTAAATTATATATAAAAATAAAGAGATAATCAATAAATTTTTTATCAATTATCTCATCTTTTATTTCACTATTCACTAATCTTATTATAGCCAAAAACTAAGCCATTTTACCATTGCATCGAATAAATCTAGCATGCCTTTCACCACCTTTTTTCTTTCGTATTTATAGAAAGCTTAAGCATTTTCTACAAATAAAAAATTACCATCTTCGCGTAAAAAAAAGACGGTAACTCATGGTGAAAAAAAATGGTAGAAATCTGTCGAAAATAGAAAAAAACATATCATAAATATCAACTATTTGATTTGATACCTATGATATGTTCCTTTTGTATTTATATTTTTTATATTTCTCTTTCAATTTTTTCTATATAATAATATATAAATTCCATTGGTGTTGGAATACCAGTTTCAAGACTTACTCTTGCTCTATAATATTCTAATAAATCATCTACTGGTGTATTATTCCAAGCATGTATAATGGCATTTTGAATACCATTTGTAATTGTATTTCCAGATTTTTTGTATGTGTTTGTTAAATGTCTAATAACGTTTGTATTATCCCCTTTATTCTCAATTAAGTATAAGATTGCATCATGTATGTATTTTCTTCCTACCATTTTAGCAGGTATTCCTATTAAATCTAATTCCCTAACAATGCAGTCTGATATCCTTTTTCTATTATCTTCTAATTCTCCTTTTAATATTTCCATTGTCTTTTGTGGTGCTAGTTCCCTTAAGCTCATCATTTTATTCAAAACATAGTCAGCTGAATATCTCGGGTGATTTTTATATAATACGATATCTGCACCATTTTTATGAACCATATCATATATTCTTTGGGAATGAATATGTGTTGTTACAACAATAATTGGTTCATAACCTAAATTGAGCTTTTTCAGTTCTGTTAAAAATTCCAAAGAATCTGCATTTCCTGTTATACTGTTATTTAGTTCTAAATCTAATATAATACCTTCTGGCTGTTTCAATTCTGCATACTTTAGTCCTTCTACATCTGAGTCTGTGATTCCAATGATTTCTACATCATTTCTATTCTTCACACTATTAATAAAATTGTTACAATCATTTTTATCATCTTCTATTATTAGTATCTTCATAGATTTTGTTGTCATATATACACACCCTTTCTTCTTTTTTCATAATGTTACCATATTTCTCCATAAAATACCATAATTCTACAAATATTTTACCATGCGTTCAAATATATTATATTGTAAAATTTATATGATTTAATACTTAGGATTTTATAATAGGAGGAAATTTACATGAATAAATCTGATTTAGATTTAGAAAAACAAGAACAAATTTTAAGAGGTAAAAGAATTAAATATATTAGAGAAAATGAATTACATATGAATAAAACACAATTAGCAAAAGAAATTGGTATATCTAGCCAGTTTCTTGGATTAGTTGAAGAAGGTAGAGGTAATTTGGTTTATAGAAGTATTAGAAAACTTAGAGATTTAAGTGGACATTCTGCTGATTATATTTTATATGGTCTTGATGATACAATTCTTGATAAAACTAAAGAACTTCTGAGCAGATATAGTGATAAAGAAATTAAGACAGCTATGAATATTATTAAAGACATTTCCATTTTCATAAAAAATTAGTCGATTTCTTAAAGTTTTTTGTGCTTTTTGTATTATTTTGAATATATTATATTGATTTTAATATATTACTTTCATAAGATATTCCATATAAGATACTGTAAAAGGTGGAATGTTTTATGATAAGTAAATTTTTGTTATATTTATATACTTTACCTCAAAATGAACAAACCAAAGAGCTTTTCATATTTCTTATTTTCTTTTTGGTTTTATTCTTTTTCTCTGCACTTTTAGATTTCATATTATCAAAAAATGAAAAGGGAAAAATTTCATGATGATTTTGGGGACGGAGAAAAAAATCATCTTTTTGATTGTTATTTTCTCCTATTTTTGATATACTTTATACATTATGGAAAGTTTATATAGATATACAAAATTAAATGAATATTATATAAAACGATTTGGAGAAAAAGTTTTAAAAATTTGTATTAATGGACATTTTACTTGTCCTAATCGTGATGGAACTTTAAGTCATTCTGGTTGTATTTTTTGTAGTGAATGTGGTTCTGGAGAACATTTAGATCCATTTAAAGATATTTCAGAACAAGTAGAAGATTATTTTAACTCTCCTCGTTCTAATAGAGCTAATAAATTTATTGTTTATTTTCAAAATTTTTCAAATACATATGATTCTATTGATAACTTAAAGAAAAAATATGATAGTGCATTAATCAATTCCAAAATTATCGGATTGTCAGTTGCTACAAGACCTGATTGTATTAATGAAGATATTGTAAAACTATTACATTCTTATACTGATAAATATTATGTGTCTGTAGAATTAGGTTTACAAACCTATAATGAAGAAATTGGAAAATTTATTAATAGACAATATACAAATAAACAATTCACAAAAGCTGTTGAATTACTTAATAAATATCATATTGATGTGATTACTCATATAATGGTAGGATTACCAAACGAAACTTTTGAAGATATACAAAATACGGTAAATTTTATAAAACACCATCATATCCAAGGGTTAAAAATTCATAATACTTATGTAGTAGAAAATACTGTCTTAGCTGATATGTATAAGAAAAAGCAGTATGAGCCTATTTCTTTAGAATATTACTTAGATTGCTTAGTATATATTCTTTCACATATTTCTCCTGATATTGTGATTCATAGAATATCTGGTGATGCTCCTAAAGATATATTAATTGCCCCTAAATGGGATTTACACAAAAAGTGGATTCTAAATGGTTTGGATAAAAAATTAAAAGAAGAAAATTTGTATCAAGGAAAAGATTTTTGATGATTTAGCTACAAGGAAAATTACCAATGGGAAAGGAGAATAGAAAACTATTCTCCTTTCCTAACCTTTTATTGGAGGATTTTAGAGGGGGTAAAATGGTACCCCTCTTCATCTGCACCGCAGTCATATACATATGAAACTGCAGCCTTCTTTCGGAGGGACTGTATGTCCATATCATCTGTTAGCTCTAAAAAAGCAGCCAACTCGACGAAATCTCCGATTTCTATTTCGAGTTTTCCTTTTTTATAAGCGTAGGGATACGCTTTTATGTTTTCAGGAGTGGACTCCTCATATATGAGTTTCGCCTCCTGTCCTGTCTCTAGTACCCAATACTGGGTAGGACCACCAAAGATCGGTGTGGTCCTTCTTAGCTTAAACGGAACTCTGTCGGAGATCTGATATTCCCGTATCAGGTCTCGGACATCTTCATCCGCCAACAGAGCCCAAAATAAATTTTGGGTTGTTGGCAGCTCTTCTTTGCTTTTAAACTTGACTGAGATCTTCTTGTCTTTTATCTCTATTGTAATCTCAGTCCGAACTACTTCTTTAGTCCAACGATTGATTCCTAATAACCTCATCTTTTTTTCCATTTTTTTCCTCCTAAAAAGCTACAAGAAATCCTTGTCATTGATTATTATAGTTGAGATATATCGTTTCACCCAAAATAATAATCACAATTCTTTCTTGCATTAATAGTTACAGCAAATTTTGCGTATATATATTATAACATAAAATCTAGAATTTGTCTAAGTATACCTCATTTCAAAAATTTTAAGACTCTTCTTATATCATAACCCTTTTTACATTTTTCTTTAGCCATTTATCAATTTCGAAATAATTTGGTATATATTGTTGGACTAAATCATAAAATTTACTGTTATGATTAGCATATGTCATATGCGACAATTCATGAACAATAATGGCATCAATTTTATCTTCTGGTAACATGATAAGTCTATTACTAAAATGAAGCGCTTTCTTACTTGGTATACAACTACCATATTTACTTGTTGCATCTCCTACTTTGTACTCATAGTATTCTGTTTTCATTCTTTGACTCCAATATGGTAATCGCTTTTCTAAATATTCTTTTGTTTTCACACAAAGAAATTTTTTTACATATTTATCAACAATATCCTTATTATCTTCATCTTTCAAAGTCTCTGGTATTTCGATAATAAATCGTTTATTTTCTTCATCTAAGATAATTTTGATTCTCTTTTTAGAAACATATTCTATCTGTATACAAAAATCTTCACCTTTATAGCTTATCTTCTCTCCCGTATACCAATGTTTCATTTTATCATTCTCTTTAGAAATGATTTTTAGATATTGTTCATATATTTGTTCTTCATTTTGTTTAATAAATTCCAGCATTCTTTTTTTGGATAAATATTTAGATTTACTAATATTCAAAACATTTCCTCGAAAATACATCTTTATTAAATTCGTATGTCTATAATTTCTAATAATAACTGGAATTTCTTTTTCTTTTATTTTTATATATGTGTTTGCCATTATTATTCAATTCCTTTTCTTAGTTTTAAATCTGATTGGAAAAGAATTAAATTTCAAATGAAGTTCGCCACTGCCCAACACCAAAATTGTAATTATTTTTCAATCTTTGCTTCTTATTTTACAATCTTTTCCTTCTCTAAATAATCCAAAAAACCTGTGCATCCTTCTACAATATCCTGATAAGTAACTGTAAAGTTTCCTGTGTACCATGGATCTGCAATATCTCTTGGATTTTTTGAAAAATCTAAAAGTTTATATATTTTATTGTCTCTATCATTTCCTACAATTCTTTGGATATTTCGAATATTACTTTCTTCCATCCCAATGATATAGTCATATTTTTCATAATCCTGTTTTTCAATTCTTCTTGCTTTATGTTTTGTATATGGGATTCCTTTTTCATCTAATTTATCTTTGGTTCCATAATGCATATCATTTCCTATTTCTTCATAACTTGTAGCTGCTGAAGCGATAGAAAATTGCTTTTCTAAACCTTTCTTTTTTACCATGTCTTTGAATACATATTCTGCCATAGGAGATCTACAAATATTTCCTAAGCATACAAATAATACTTTTATCATATTTTATACCTTTCCTAATTTTTTTGCTAAATTCATTTCTGCTTCTACAAATTTTTCTTTGTTTTCTAATAATTCTTGCATTTTATCTAAATAGTTTTTATATTTTTCATCTGGATAATACATTTTTGCATATCCACCTTTTCCATATTTGCTTGATAATTTTTTATATGAATATTCTATTACTTGTTCTAAGCTTGGATTTTCTGCTTTATGTTTGTCTGCTTGATATAATATTGATCTTGTAAGCATATTTTCTACTGATGTTTCTCTATCTGCTGAAGAAACGATTTTTCCATAAATACTTCTTGCCTCATATTCTAGACTTGCTCTATGATCAACAATCGCCTCTGCAATAATGTTTCTTTCTTCTGCATTAAAGAACTTTTCCATTTCTTTATCTTGTTTAAATTTTTCACTTGATACTTCTTCATGTTGATCTGGATTTTCTCTATATCCAATATCATGAAAAGCTGCAATCGTATATACCATATCTTTATTAACATCTAAATGAAATTCATTTACAATTTCAAAACTTCTATTAATAACTGTCTCTATATGTTCTTTTCCATGACCTCCAACATTATTTGTATCATATTGTGGTAACACATTTTTTTCAATATATTCTTCTAATTTTTTGTTAATTTCTTCCATTTTATTTTCTCCTTTTTATATTATTTTAAATATTTTATTAACACTTCATATACAGGTTTTCTTTCTACTACTAAGCTATTAGAAAGCATATGTTGTACTTCTTCTAAATCACACAATTTTACTTGCTCTATTTCACTTTTCTGAATCTTTATTTTCGATACATCTATCACTTCTGTTTTTACCAGGTAAAAATCAAAAATTTGTTACTCCTATATTTCATATTCTTTTAATCTATCTATATATGTTTGTATAGATTGATTATTAATATCTTCTGGTTTTAATTTGCAATACCTCATGACTTGTTCTTCAATTTCTAATGCCAATTTTATCAGTTGATTTGCTTTTTCTTCATTAGACCACACAGATAATGGTTTATCTTTATATCGTATCTTTGCATCTTCTAATCTCTCTTTTAAACTAACTACACCATCTGGCGCAACTCTTTGATCACAATAGGCACATATCTTGATTTCATAATTATCAGATTTTGCCGTTTGCTCATTTTTTCTGGAACGTTTTCCATCCAAAATCTCTAATTCTTTATTGGTTAATCCTAAATTCTTTCCAATTAACATATTGATTTCATGGTCATTTGTCCCATATTCTTTAAAATATTTTCTTCTTAGCTTTATGAAATCTTTATCTTGTATTTCCTCTTCTGATATTTTTACCATATTTCCCATATCATGTAATAAAGAAACTCTTGTAACTGCTTTTCTATCTATTGGCTTTCCAGTCCAATTATCTAGAATCAAGTTCGTACATGCTGCTACTCTTAACATATGCATTTGTAGATTTTCTGGTAAATGATATTGGTTATATATTTCTAGTATGTTCATACTGCCTCCTATTTTTCTTCTACAAATAAGACCTTCTTAATATTCTCATATCTATCTTTTAATTCTTCTCTTGTTCTAGTGCTTAGTTTATTATAGTCTCTTTCTAATTTCTTTTTCACATATTCAGTTCCTTCATCAATATTCATCTGTTTTTCTTTGTATACCAGATGAAATAAAGAAGGAATACAATCAAAATGAGCCATAACATCTGCATCTGCTATACATTGTTCTTCTATGGTATTTCTTGGTCTATCTTGACTACCTCTATGATTTAACACACAATTTTTTACATGTTCTATTTTCTCTTTTGGATATCCATATTGACTTAATAATTTTTCTGCTATTTCTGCTCCATAAATATGGTGTTTATCCCTCTCCCCATATTCTGATGGCATAGCAATATCATGCAATAATGCACCTAATTCTACAACTTCTATATCTGCTCCATATTTTTTAGCCAAATACACTGCATTTTTTACAACATATTGTATATGATCACCCCAAAAGTCATACCCATTTTTTTCTTTATATATTTGACATCTTTTTAGTAATTCCTCTTTTACCTTTTCTACTATATTATCCATATTGATATCTCCTAAAAATTAATTATCTATTAGAATATATGCTTCCTATTTTCTTTCATGATTTGATAAAACTTTTTAGCCGCAATGCTTAATTCATTTTCCTCTATATTATTTAAGTCATATCTTTCATATCCTAAATTTTTATCTGGTTCTGCAACTTCTAATTCTCCACCTTGTAATGTTCCTTTATATGCTAATAATATCCAATATTTTTCTTTGTTATCTCTTAAGTCTAATGTTTTTTCTCCAATAGCTGTAATAAATGTATCAATAGAAATGTAAGCATTTTCTCCAACTTCTTCGGTGATTTCTCTATGTAGTGCACTTCTAAAATTAGAGTCTGTTAGTTTAACTCCTCCTCCAATTCCTTCTAATTTAAATCTTTCGTCTCTACAAGCTGGTCCTCTTCTTTGTAAAATAATTTTATTATCTTTATCAAACACAAATACAATCACTGCCACTTTGTATTCTTTTGGTACTTCTTTTTTATCTTGTAAGATTTGTGCTAATTCTTTCATATCTTTTACTTCATTCGAAAATAACTCCATAGAATTCTCCTTATTTTACTAAATCCAAATTACCATTTATAATAATTGGTGAAAATCCTGCTATTTCATCATATAACATACCTTCTGGAATTGGATTATACATATAGATTTTTTTACCTTTCATAAAAGCTTCATATAACTCTAAAAAAGTTGCACCACCAATATAATTTTCTTTTCCGTTTTTATCAAAATTTAAGGTTAATACAGCATCCATATTTGAAATGGTTGCTTCACTTCGTTGAAACATTCTTTTCTTAAATTCAGAATGTGCTTTATCTCCTAACTCCCATGCTTCTTTTTCAGCTCCTGGGTTATCATATGAATTTGGTAGTTCTATACTATGTCCCATTTCTTCTAATTTTTGTTTAATTGGTTTAATTCTATTATAAAATGTTTTACTACAAATCACTAATATTTTCATAATCATTACTCCTTTTATTTTTATTTATTCTTCTATTAGTTCAAATCGATAAGTTTGTTTTACATCTGGATATTTTTCATGGTCTACTTCGGATAAAAACATATTTAATGGTCTTGCCCATATTTCATTATCTTCTTCATGAGTATAGATTACTAAATCTTCTTTCGTTTCTGAATGTTTTGCTATACAAATAATTTTATGAATCGTTCCTTTAAAGTGTCTATATACTTGTCCTGGTTTTACCTCTCTTTCCATAAAAAATTCCTCCTTTCTTTATTTTTTCTGCTTTCGTATCTATTCCCATATTCCTTGGTTAATAAATTTAATTAAAGCCATAATACACGCATTTTCTGTTAAATCAATTCTAGATATTTCATCATGTGTTAAAATACTAATTCCACCTTTTCCCGTATTTAATCCATGACTTTTAAAGATTCTATCCATTACTTTTCCAAGTTCAGTACTCGTTATTTCATCTATATATTTGGCATCAATTGGAAATCCTTGACTAGTTCCTACACTTTGTTTTCCTTCTTTATTTTCAATCACAACTGTATTAATATCTATCCAGTCATCTAATAAATCTGTAATCCCTGCTTCACTCGCTACATAATAATCTGCATCTATGTTATTTTTCTTAGCATATTCTTTTACATTTTTTACTCTGTTTCTCGCACCAATAATAATCTCTTTATTAATAGGCTGTGCTCCCACCTCTGAATCAACTGGTATTCCTTCTATCTCAACATTATCAAAATATCTTTCAAAGGCTCTTTTTACACCTTCTATTTTCCCTTGATTCTTTGTTCCCATTAATATTTTCATTTCCACGTTTTTCCTTTCAATAAATATTATGTTTCTCTTTTTGATTATTCTATCACCCAAAAACACGATTGTAAAGATTTTTCTGTATAACGTTGTTTTTACAATATGAAACTTTAAGTTACTTGGGCTCAAAGTGAAAATAGAAATTTAACATTTTATTTTCAAAATCATAACCACCCGTAAAACGGGTGGTTTGCTCTGCGCCTAGAAGGCTTTTGTACTGGCACTTCTGGGCTTAAGCCCTTCTGAAT
>CAWVJG010000130.1:0-8909 GCA_963929465.1 Bacillota bacterium | reverse complement strand
GTTGCCAAAGGGGACTTGCCATTTTGGCAACATTTTGATATATGTATTATATTAATTAAAATAAAAAATATAAAGGTTGCCAAAATGGCACGTCCCCTTTGGCAACCTTTTACTAAAAGAAATAAATGAATTAATTTTCACTTATTTCTTTTTTTGTATAAATAGCATAAGCACAAGAAAGTAAAACAGATTTTAATAAATATTTACGATCATTTGTTGAATAATTATCAATGAAATCGGTTTTATTAAATACACAATCTAAAGCCTTTTCAAACAATTTGCAAAAATTATCATACGCAATTTCAATTGGTGCACTTTCTAAAGCTAATCCAATCAATATTTTTATATCATTTATTTTATAAACTTCTTTTAAAACACAAATAACAAAAAATTTAGCTAAATGCGTTTTATTGTATTTTTTCTTAACAGGTGGCTCTATAATTTTATTTTTTACATAATTATTAATCATATTTTTTGTTAAGATAAGCGTATCTTCCTCAGAATCTGGATTAGATAAGAAAGTAGATAGTGTTTCATTTACTAAAGTAACGACTTGATCTAAATATAAATCCACATTGGGTAATTCTTTCCATCGAGGAATATGCAATTTTATTGTTTCTTTACTCATATTTTTTCAATCCTTTATTTAAAAATTTGTTTTATAAGAAAAACAGGCATAATGAAATCAAAAATTTTTATGCAATAAAATATTTATAATATTTTATAAAATTTTCATAATCTTTTAAAAACCTATAAAACAATATATATGCATATATATTACCATGATTGGAATGGATAGTCAATATTGACAAAGTTATATCAATGTGTTAATCTGGTTTAGAAAACCAGATAGGAGATATTTGAATATGAAAAATCAATTAAGAGAAGTTCCAAAATTTGAAAATATAAAAGAAATTATTTATAATTCTGTAAAGTTATATCCAGAAAATATAGCGTTTACCATTAAAGAGAAAAAAGACGGAGAAAAAGTAGAATACAAAAATATTACTTATACACAATTACTAGAAGATATAAATGCACTTGGTACTGCATTATATGCCAGGGGCTTACAAGGAAAACGAATTGCTATTATTGGAAAAAATCAATATCATTGGGCAATTTCACACTTAGCTTGTTTATTAGGTGGTATTGTTTCTGTTCCATTAGATAAAGATTTACAAGAAAATGAATTAGAAGAATCACTAATCAGAAGTAAAGTAGATGCTATTATTTTTGATGAAAAATTAACAGATAAAATACAAGTGATTAAAGAAAACCAAAAAACAAATATCCATGAATATATTTGCATGAGTAACATAGATGGTTTTGAAAATATTGAGCAATTACTACAAAAAGGAAAAGAAATTTTAGAAAAAGGAAATCAAGACTTTATCAATCATGAGGTTGATTCAAAAGGAATGAGCATCTTATTATTTACATCTGGAACAACATCTAAATCAAAAGCTGTTATGTTATCACAATATGGAATTGCAACAAATGTATATGATATGCAAATTGTAGAAACATTTTTGCCAACAGATGTCAATATTGCCTTTTTACCATATCATCATATATTTGGTTCAACAGCTATGGTAGTGATGTTAGCATGTGGTGTAAAAACTGTATTTCCAGATGGTTTACGATATATTAAGCAAAACTTATTAGAATATCAAGTATCTGTATTTGTAGGTGTACCATTATTAGTGGATAAAATGTATGCTAATATTGAAAAAGAAATCGAAAAACAAGGAAAGACAAAATTAATTAAGGTGGCAGTAAAAATTAGTAATTTTTTATTAAAATTCCATATCGATATTCGAAGAAAACTATTCAAACAAATCATTGATGGGCTTGGTGGCAAAATGCGATTTGTTGTTGCAGGAGGTGCACCATTTGACAGTAGGACAGAGAGAAAATTTAACGAATTTGGAATTCATATGGTACAAGGATATGGGTTGACTGAAACATCACCAGTTATTGCAGCAGAAAATGATAAATATGCAAAATATGGCTCAGTGGGAATTCCAATGAAACATACAGAAGTAAAAATTGTAGATAAAGATGAAAAAGGAATTGGAGAAATCACTGTAAAAGGTCCAAATGTCATGCTTGGATATTATGAAAATGAAGAAGCAACAAAAGCGGTATTAGAAGATGGTTGGTTTCATACAGGAGATTTAGGATACTTAGATAAAGATGGATTTTTATTCATTACAGGAAGAAAAAAAGACATGATTGTTTTAAAAAATGGTAAAAAAGTATTCCCAGAAGAATTAGAAACTTTAATCAATCGAAATGAAGAAATAGAAGAATCTTTTGTATATGGTATGCCAGATAAAGAAGATAAAAGCAAGATAAAAGTAGCAGTAGAAGTTGTATATAATAAAGAAATTGTAAAAGAAAAATATGGAGATATTTCAGAAGAAGATTTATTTCCAATTATCTGGAACAAAATAAAAGAAGTGAATAAAACATTACCGAGATATAAATATATCGTGCATATGATATTAACAGATGAACCATTAATAAAAACCACGACACATAAAACCAAAAGAAATGAAGAATTGAAAAAGATTTTGAAACAATAAGGGATTTTGGGGACGGACTCATTTTTCCCTTTTTTAATTTAACTACTTTATTTAATTTTTAAGAAATATAAAGATTTGTCAACACAAAAAATTGCTTGGTAATTTCTCTGTGTAACAATATTCTTATTTGATAGATAAACATATTTTCTATATAAAGAAGAAAAGTGAGTTGTTCATTTTTGCTTAAGGTTTATAGCAATAATAAGAACTACTCACTTTTTTCTTTTTAAATTTCTATGAAATTTTGGCTTATACAAAATTATGTAATGGTTTTATATTCTCTATATTTTGTTCAACAATAAAAAAAGGAAAAAATGAGTCCGTCCCCAAAATCCCTCAAAAATGTCCCAAACAGAAACGTCCCCAATGGGACATTTAGTTTAAAAATTCAATACCGTCAGAAGAAATTTTAGAAACTCTAGCTAAAGAGTAAACATCTAAACCTAAATTTTCTAATTTTTTTCTTCCATCTTGGAAAGACTTTTCAATAACAATTCCAATACCTACAACAGAAGAACCAGCTTCTTTTAAAATTCGATAAGCACCCATTGCAGCTTGTCCATTTGCAAGGAAGTCATCAATAATTAAAATATTATCATTTTCAGATAAATATTTTTTTGAAGCCATTAAGATATAATCTGTGTTTTTTGTGAAAGAATGGACTGGTGTTTGAATCGTTGTTTCTGTATCTAAAATAGCAGAAGATTGTTTTTTAAAGATAACTAAAGGTACATCTAATTTTAATGCAGCTGCATAAGCAGGTGCAATTCCAGATGATTCAATGGTAACTACTTTTGTAATGTTTTTTGATTTAAAGTAGTCAGCAAATTCCTTTCCGATTAAATCCATTAATTTTGTATCTACTTGATGATTTAAAAAATTATCAACTTTTAAAACATTTTTATTGATAACAATACCATCATTCTTAATTTTTTCTTTTAATAAATCCATACAAGATCAGCTCCTAAATATATTTTTATGAAAACTATTATATCATAGGAGAAGGAAAAATGGCAAGATTTGTAGAAAAAAGTCAAAATATATATGTAGAAAAAAGTCAAAATATATAATGCAGAAAAAAGTAAGATATGTAAACAATTCTTACAGTTTAGCCTTACATATATATGTAACCTTTCTGGCATTTAGGTCTGATAAGTAACAAAAATTTAAATGTTCATAAAATCTTTACAAAATCTTCTTGACAAACACAAAAAAAAGATATATGATAAAATCGAAATTAGGAATTATTCCTAATTTTAAGGAGAGATTTATGAACAACTATTCCAAACAAAGAGAAGCGATACTAGATGTTATGAAGGAAAACCTAGTACATCCGACAGCTGAGGAAATCTACCATTTAGTGTTAGAGAAAGAACCTCAGATAAGTAAAAGTACAGTATATAGGAACATTAACATCTTAGTAGAATTAGGAGAAATCAAAAAATTAAATATGACAGCAGGACCAGACAGATATGACTATTTGTATAAAGAACATTCTCATGCAATCTGTGAGAAATGTGGGAACATATTTGATTTCTATTATGATTTTAATAAAGACGAAATTTCAAAAGAATTATTAAAACAAATAGGACAAAATATGGATATAAATAGTATTACAATTTATGGAATATGTGAAGATTGTAAATCAAATAATAAAAAATAGGGAGGAATTAGAATGGAAATTAATTTAGCAGGAACAAAAACAGAGAAAAATTTAATGGAGGCTTTTGCAGGAGAATCACAAGCTAGAAATAAATATACATATTTTGCTTCTAAAGCTAGAAAAGAAGGATATGAGCAAATTGCAGCTATATTTGAAGAAACAGCAGCAAATGAAAAAGAACATGCAAAAATGTGGTTCAAATTATTACAAGGTGGAGATATTAAATCTACAGTAGAAAACTTACAAGCAGCAGCTGAGGGAGAAAACTATGAATGGACAGATATGTATGACAGAATGGCTAAAGAAGCTAGAGAAGAAGGATTCAATCATATTGCTTTCTTATTCGAAGAAGTAGGAAAAATTGAAAAAGAACATGAAGAAAGATATAAAAAACTAATCGAAAATGTTGAAGGTGGATTAGTATTTAGCCGTGATGGAGATAGAATTTGGAAATGTAGAAATTGTGGACATATTGTTATTGGAAAATCAGCTCCAGAAATTTGTCCAGTATGTAGTCATCCAAAAGCATTCTTTGAAATCAAAGCTGAAAATTATTAATATATAAAGACAAGAATGAAAAGTTCTTGTCTTTTTTTCTTTTCATTTGTATAATAAAAATGAATTTTAGAAATTGGCATGATTAATTGAAAGAAGGAGACAATATTATGGTATATAAAACATATTATGATTCACCAGTGGGTAAGTTATTTATTGCAAGTGATGGAGAAAATATTATTGGATTATGTATTGAAGGACAAAAATATTATTTAGATAAAATAGAAAAAGAAGGTATTGCAAAAGATAATTTAGAAATATTTGATAAAACTAGAAATTGGTTAGATCGATATTTTAAACAAGAAAAACCTGAAATTTCTGAATTATCATTAAAGCCAGAAGGAAACATGTTTAGACAATGTGTATGGGAATTTTTATGTGAAATTCCATATGGAGAAACCATAACTTATGGAGATTTAGCAAAAAAAGTTGCAAAAAAATTAAACAAATCATCTATGTCTGCACAAGCAGTGGGAAATGCAGTTGGACACAATCCCATTTCAATTATA
This sequence comes from Bacillota bacterium, assembly GCA_963929465.1. Classification (GTDB taxonomy): domain Bacteria; phylum Bacillota; class Clostridia; order TANB77; family CAG-508; genus CAG-269. The sequence goes on along the minus strand of CAWVJG010000130.1, from coordinate 3,594 downwards.
ATTCCTTGTCATAGAGTGGTTGGAAAAAATGGAAATTTAACTGGCTATGCAGGAGGAATTGATAAAAAGATAAAATTATTAGAAATTGAAAATGTCAATATGGAAAAATTTTTTGTTCCTAAAATATAAAAATAAAGATTATTATGCAGTCTAAAATATATTTTAGAGTGCATAGCAGCAAATAGAAAAAATTTGAATAAAAATTTAAAAAAATGAGAATAATTATAAATAAGATTAAGGTAAAAGTTAAATTTTTTCTATAAAAAAGAAGAGAAAACGTGAGAAATAAGCAGGTTTCATGAGAAATGTGAAAGTTTTGTAAATTTTAGCACTCCTCTATTGACTTTGCTAAAAATAGGTATATAATAATAAATGAAAAAAGATAAAAGTACTTTTAATCTAAATATGTGCTACCGAAAAAAGGTGTCAACACATAAATGTATAATTAATGAAGGAGTTGATTATTATGATGATGATACCAAGAAGAAATCATTTTGATTTATTTGATGAAATGTTTAGAGATCCATTTTTTGAGGGATCAGAAAGTAAGGTAATGAAAACAGATATTAAGGAAAAGAAAGACAAATATTTAATTGACATTGATTTACCAGGATATGAAAAAGAAGATATTAAAATGGAAATATCAGATGGATATTTAACAGTACATGCAAGCGTTAACAAAGAAGTAGATGACGAAAAAGAAAAAGGAAAATATGTGCGTAAAGAAAGATATGTAGGTGAATGTTCAAGAAGCTTCTATGTAGGAGAAAATGTAAGTGAAGATGAAATTAAAGCAAAATTCAAAAACGGAACATTAACCATTGAAGTTCCTAAAAAAGATGACAAAAAAGAATTACCAGAAAAGAAATATATTCCAATTGAATAATCAAATAGAAAATGTCCCATTGGGGACGTTTCTGTTTGGGACATTTTAAATAAATTTATTTTATCAATATTTTATGTAAGGAAAAGTAGTTTTGTTATTATCATTAAAGATATAATATAACTACTTATTTTTTTAGAAAACAAATTTATTTCTTTTTAAAGTTATATGATTAAGTTTAATAGTTATTTTACTTTCATTCTTTAGGATTTTTTTAAATTATATTTTCCAATAAAATTTATTTTTATAGTTGTAGTGAAAAAAATCATAAAGTTTTTTCAAAAATATGCTATTTTCTAAAAAGTGTGCTAACGAAATCAAAGATTTTGACGCACACATGTGAAGAACTATACAATATAAATAAAAGATTTGAAAGATTTTTATTAAAAGAAACTATTAAATAAAAACTGTCTAAACGGGAATGTTTCCCAGTATCCATGAATAACTAAAAAGATTTAATAAAACAGATTATTAAATGAAGAAATTAACATAAAAATGTCCCAAACAGAAACGTCCCCAAAAGGACAAAAACGTGCCCAAAAGATAAAAATTTGGAAAAATTTAATTAGAAAATTTGTAAATAATTAAAAGAAAAAAAGGTAAAAATACATTTAGTGGAGGTGAAAAAATGAATAAAACAATAAAATTCATTATATTTTTTATAGCAATTCTTGCGATTAGTTTCTTTATACCAAATTTTACAAAGGCAGCAACACCAGTTACAGATGAAAGTTCTTTACTTAGTGCTATTTCTAGTGTTGGTGATGGTGAAACAATTACTTTACAAAACAATATTACAGTAAAGGCACCAATTGTTATACAAAAACAAGTTACAATTGATGGTAATGGATATACAATCACAGGTTCTAGTGATTGGACATCAACATCAGGAAACCAAACAATGTTTACAGCACAATTAGCAGCTGGTAAATTAACATTAAAAAATGTTAACTTACAAAATGGACCTAAATATGGAGTACAATCTTATGATGGAGCAACTGTCATACTAAATAATGTTTCTATAACAGGATTCAAATATGGTGGTGTTCTTGCCAATGGTGGTAATGTTGAAGTTATAGACTTACATTTAGGATATAATGGAACAACTGCCAATAATGGTATTGAAATCGCAAAAGGAACAGCTGCAACCAATAATCCAACATTAACAATGAATGGTACTTTAACATCTGATTCAACAGAAAATGTTGTAAAAGTTGCTGAAAATGATAGTTTGACAGAATTCACAATTACTAATACACCAAATACAACTAATAAAATTTCTTTAACTGATGACAGTATTGTTTTAACAGATAAATTTAATAATGTCATTGCTGAAACAGCTGTGCCAGATAAGGTAACAGGAAATGCTGGTGATAAAAAAGTAATTGTAACTGTTATAGTTAATGAACAAGAAATCAAATTTACTGCAAATGAAGGAACTATGATTACAGCTGATTTAGTATCATCACATATTGTATTAGAAGATAATCAACAAATTGATGGGTTCTATACAAGTGCTGATTATACAACAGAATTTAATTTTAATGACCCATTAAATGCAAATACAACTATTTATGCAAAAATTTCTACTGTAGAAGCAACTGTACCAGAAGAAACAACGCCAGAAGTTGAGGAAAAAGACGAAACACCAAAAACAGGTATAGAAAATTATTTAGGATTAGCTGTATTAGTGATTATATTCTCATCAACTGTCATGATTTCTATGAAAAAGAAAAATATCAAAGGATAGGCAAGAGCGTCTATCCTTATTTTATCCATATTTAGTGAGATTAAGGAGTCATCATCATGGAAGAAAAAACAAAAGCGAAAAGAAAAGGAATACATGTGATTATCTATTTACTTTTAAGTGTATTGATAGTTTTATCTCTCATTTATATCATAAACTTTTTTTCATTAAAACAAGAAGCAAAAGAACAAAGTAAACTGTTAAGTGCAATAGAAATATATGAAAAGGAAGGAACGAAAGAAATTATGCAAAATACAGCAGAAGATGGAGAAGAAAATATTGGGTCAGAATCAGAGGAGAAAGGAGAAACAATAACAACAGAAGATACAAAAGAGCAAAATGAAGAAACAGAGAGAATGTTACAAGTAAAACAATTACAAGCACAAAATACAGACATTGTCGGTTGGTTAGAAATTGAAAATACAAATATTAATTATCCTGTATTACAAGGAACAGATAATAGTTATTATATGACACACAATTATAAAAAAGAAAATAGTAAAAACGGGTCCATTTTTTTAGATGCGAATTATAACTGGAATATACCAAGTAATAATTTATTAATTTATGGGCATAACTTAGGAAATGGAATGATGTTTCAAGAACTATTAAAATATGAAAAAGAAAGTTTTTATCAAGAGCATCCAGTAATTCGTTTTACAACAGCAGAGGAAGATGCAGAATATGAGATTATTTCAGCTTTTAAATCAAGAGTGTATCATAAATCAGAGAAAAATGTATTTCGATATTATTTTTTTCTTAACAGTGAATCAGAAGAAGAATATAATCAATTTGTAAAAAATGCTAAAAATGTTTCTTTATATTCTATTGATGCAACAGCAAGCTATGGGGACCAATTAATTACATTATCAACTTGTTCATATTATGTAGAAGACGGGAGATTTGCAGTTGTAGGAAGAAGACAAGATTAATTTGAACTTTATGTTAATATGTGATATAATTA
>CAWVJG010000129.1:0-8289 GCA_963929465.1 Bacillota bacterium | reverse complement strand
TTTATCTTTACATATTTTACCATTTTTCTTTAAAACTAGCATTTAGTCTTGTATTTCAAACTAGAATTTACTTTTGCAATTAACCTTTTCATAATAATTATTGTAAAAAACAAATAATTATGAAATAATTTAAGCAAAATAAAGGGGGAAAATATGAAAAAAATATTAAAAATATCTTTGCTATTTATATTTTGTTTGTTGATTTTTAGTATTTCTGAAAATGTCAAAGCAAATTCAATCAGTAAAATTGCAATGGACATTTATGTGGATAATAATGGAAATGCCACAATTAATGAAACATGGACTTGTACGACAAATAGCGGAACAGAAGTCTATCATCCATACTATAATTTAGGAAAATCAGAAATAGAAAATTTAACAGTAAAAGAAAATGGAAGGACCTATCAAACATTATCTTCATGGAATACATCAGGGACTTTATCAGAAAAAGCATATAAATGTGGAATTAATAAAATTACCAATGGAGTAGAATTATGTTGGGGAATTAGTTCTTATGATTCGCATGTATATGAAGTAAGTTATACAATTAGTAACTTTATAGCAGAATTACAGGATTCTCAAATGCTATATTGGACATTCATACCATATGATTTTTCAGACTCAATAGGGAGTGCTTATATTAAAGTACATACTGATTTCGACATACCAGATTCTGTAGATGTCTGGGGATATGGTAATTATGGTGGAACAGCATATGTATATGATGGATATATAGAAATGCAATCAGATGGAAGATTAGCAACAGATGAATATATGACAATGTTAGTTAAATTTCCAAGTAATACATTTAACACTTCAAATTCACTAAATCATAATTTTGACTATTATTACGAAATGGCAGAAGAGGGTTCTACAAAATATAATGAAAAGCCTGAAAGCATACTATCAAAGATTTTACATGTTATTACATTTTTGTTTAATTTTATACCAGTACTTATTGTTATTTTTGCATTTGGAATGGGAATTTCAGCAATAAATGCCTCTAGATTGCATTTTGGAAAAGAAGGTAAAAAGATGCCATCTGACTTACCATATTATCGTGATATACCATGCAATAAAGACATTTTTAGGGCATATTATATTGGATATAACTATGGATTATTAAAAAACAAAACAGATTTATTAGGAGCTATTATTTTAAAATGGATTAAAGACTCTGTTATTCGAATAGAACAAAAAGAAGGGGAAGGAATATTCAAAAAAGAAAATGTGATCATCTATTTAAATGAAACCAATCCAAGTGTTTCCATTTCAAACAAAACAGAAAGAAGATTATTTGATATGCTGTATACAGCAAGTCATGATGGAATATTGGAAAATAAAGAATTTGAAAAATGGTGTAATAAAAGTTATTCAAGAGTGTTAAAATGGTTTGATAAAATTTTAAATGAGCAAAAAAGAAAATTAATAGAAGAGGGATTAATTACTGTAGAAGAAAAGAAAACATTTAAAATCTTTAAAAATAAAATTGATGTGGCAACACCAGCATTAAAAGAAGAAGCAATACAACTAGCAGGTTTAAAAAAATTTTTGAAGGAATATACATTAATAAAAGACAGAGAAGCCATTGAAGTAACCTTGTTTGAAGAATATTTAATATATGCGCAAATGATGGGAATTGCAAAACAAGTTGCAAAAGAATTTAAGGACGTATATCCAGAAATTATCGAGCAATCTAAGTTCACATCTTATGATAATATCATTATTATTAATAGTTATGCAGCACATGGAATTTCTACTGCAAGAAGTGCTGAGTCTAGAGCAAGAAATTATTCATCTGGTGGAGGTGGATTTTCATCAGGTGGCGGAGGAGGAGGTTCCTTCGGTGGAGGCGGAGGCCGGAGGAGGTTTCCGTTAATACAATAAAAATAGATATGAAAAAGAAAATCCTAAATAATTGGGATTTTCTTTTTTTGTATACGACAAGATTAGGTTTCTTCGTAAAGGTTTAAATGAAGAAAAATTTTGAGGATATGCGGTAAAAATTTTAAAAAAAGTCTTGCAAACTAAAAAAAAATGTGCTATTATATATAAGCATGAAATAAATCGAGGTGTAGCGCAGTTGGTAGCGCGCGTGGTTTGGGACCATGAGGTCGCAGGTTCGATCCCTGTCGCCTCGACCAGAAATGTGGCTGTTTTCAAGAAAATTTAAAAGAACTTGAAAACAGCTTTTAATATTAAAAGATACTATTTTCTAGGATTTTAGAGAATAGTATTTTTTTACTTTAATTCTAAAAAATTTCAAAAAATTCTTAAAAATCCGATAATTTTGTTCCGCAAAATGTTCCACAAAACAATTTTAGCTATAAAAAAATGTTCCGCAATGTTCCGCAAAGCAAATTTAATTGATATTTCAACACTTTCAGCAAAATTCAAAAAAACTGAAAGGAGAACTATTGCTATGGATTTTATACCTTATAAAGCAAATGAATGTCTTGAAAATATTTTCTATCAGATTCCAAAAGAATTATTTATTAATCCTTATTACAAAAATTTATCTTCAGATAGTAAATTACTTTATGCACTTTTACTTGATAGACTATCTGTTTCAATGAAAAATCAATGGATTGATGAATATGGAAATATATTTTTAGTATTTTCAAGAAAAGAAGCACAAGAAAAATTAAACTTGTCAGATAAGACTGTTACCAAAGCATTTAAGCAATTGACATCTGTTAAATTGATATATGAAAAAAGACAGGGTTTTAGAAAAAATAATATTATCTATGTTGGAAAAATAAATCATATATCCACCGAAAAAATTATGAGTCGTAAAAATTACGATTCAAGAAACGGAAATTTTACGGTTCAAGAATCGGAGAATTTACGATGTAATAATAATAAATATAATAAGACTAATTATAGTAATATGACTCAAAGAAAAAATTTATATTCAAATTATGAACAAAGAGTTTATACACAAGAAGAATTAAATAAATTATATTGTAATATATAGAAAAGGAGATTTAATAATATGGGAAATATAGAATTAAAGGATAAATTTATTGATGAAAAAACAGGAATAGAATATATAAGAAATGGCGATTATTATTTACCAAATCTAGTATTAGCAGATCAAAAGATAATACAATTAAATAAATATGGACATTTAAGATTAGAATATTTAAAAAAACATAAAAAAGCAGAATATACAATTCTTTTTATGGATAACAAATTGATAAATCATCTAGAAGAAGTACAAGAAACTGCATCAAAAAGAGTAGAAGAAATTATACAATCACTAAAGGAGAAAAGTAATTTAACAGAAGAAATGAAAAACACTGACCAACTTTATTGGGTTGGAATGATGAATAATTTTAAAAATCAAGCTGAAGAAATTGTTTTAAAGGAATTAATTTATGTATAACTTTTACTTTTATTTTAAAAATTCAGGAATTATTAAAGAATAAAATAAAATAACTTAATTAAGAGAAGAAATTTAAAACTTTCTTCTCTTTTTTGCTGTATTTTAACTACTTTATAACTTTACGATATTTTAAAAGCAAGCGACGCATTTATACTCCCGTATAAATACAAAATACAAATTTATACAATAGAAATTTGTAATGGGGAAATTCTTTCCCCAAACCCCATAAAAAGTTGGAAGGAGAGATAAAATTTATGAGAAAAAGAACAATTAAAAAGCAAATATGGATTAATCAAGAAGAAGATAATTTATTGAAATTAAAATCTAGAAAGGCAGGGTTAAATGAATCCGAATTTTTAAGAAGTTGTATTAAAGGATACAAAATAAAAGAACAACCTACAAAAGAAATAAAAGAATTTATAAAACAAATTTCTGGTATAGCAAATAACATAAACCAAATAGCAATAAGAGTTAATGTTAGCGGATACATCCAAAAAGAAGAACTAGAATATTTAAAAAATACTATTAATCAATTTATTTTAGAATTTCAAAAGAAAGTATATTCAAGAGAATAGGATCTGATATAATGGCTGTTATAAAAATTAAAAATATAAAAACAAATTTACAAGCAGTTTTAAATTACGGTAAAAATGGAGAAAAAACAGAACATGGAATTTTAGTATCAAGTATTAACTGTAATGTAGATACTGCTTATGAAGAAATGGCGCTTACTAAAAAATTTTTTCATAAAGAAGGTAAAACTTTAGGTTATCACATAATACAATCATTTAAAGGAAATGAAGTACCTTCAGAAAAAGCAAATCAAATAGGAATAAAACTTGCTGAAGAACTATGGGGAGATAAATACCAAGTAGTTATCTGTACTCATATAAATAAACAAAATGTCCATAACCATATTATTTTAAATTCTGTTTCTTTTATAGATGGAAAGAAATATCATAATTCTAATGCAGAGCTTGCATTTATGAAAGATGCATCGGATAGATTATGTTTAAATTATGGACTATCTATTATAAATACACCTAAAGGTGATAAAGAAAAAGAATTTAGACAAAAGAGTATAGATTATTTTAATTCTAGAGACGAAAAAATGCAAAAGATAATAAATGACATAGATGAAGTAATAAAAAACGTTAAAAAGTATTCTGACTTCAAATTAGTTTTAAAAGCAAAGGGGTATGAAAACATTAAGGATTATGGCAAATATTTAACAATGAAAACACCATATTTCCAAAGAAATGTTAGAATTGATAGAGTATTTGGAGAAAGATATTCTGTTCAGGGGATAAAAAATAGAATTTATGGATATGAGAAAGAAGAATTACCACCTGTAGCGAATTTAAAAAAGAAATATTATAGGAAAATATATACTGGACTAAAAATAAATAGACTTTTACTTCAGACAAGTTCTTTATATAGATTATATGTGCATTATTTATATGCATTTAAAATCTTACCTACAAAAAATGAATATAAGGAATCTACTTCAGAATATTATAAGCAAAAAAGAAAAAATAATATGATATTTGAGGAACTAAATTTTTTAGCTAGAAACAGTTTTAAATCAATCAAGGAAGTTGAAGAATACAAAGTTAATTTAGAAAAGCAATTGCCTGAATTAAAAGGAAAACGAGAAGATTTATGGAGAAAATATCATAGAGCTACTAATGAAAATGATAGAAATATAATAAAAAAGGCAATTGATGAACTTACGGAAAAAATTGATACTATTACTGCTCAGAAAAATGCTTGTAAAAGGATTATTGAAAAATATTCTGTAATTAGAGACGATTATAATATAAATATACAAAAAAAGGAAAGAGAAGATGAGTTGATAAAAATTGATAGAAATAAGAAAATTAAAGTAAGATAATAACTATCCCCTAGTGTAACTAGAGGATAATTTATTAGTATTCTTCAAAAAGTTTATAAAAATATATTAACTTTTTCTATTCAAGCTGTTCTTCTTGTTCTTTTTTCAAAACTTGAGATTGTATTTCAACCGATGATATTGTGCTACTCCTAACTCCACTTTGTAATGCATTTTTTACTTGTGTTTCAATATTTATCGTATTTTCTTCATTTGACAACTCATTACCCATTGAATCAAAATTAACTTGTTGACCAGAAATTGTTTTAGAGAAAAGCTCAGAATATTTCATAACTGATGTTTCAAAGTCATTTACTGTTTTACAACTGCTTAAATCACAGTCTGTAATACTAGCTTTTCCTTCTCGAAAATCCAATAAATGACAATTAGGAATATTAGCAATTTGTTCGTCTATAGAGTATAACTCCATTTCCGTTTTTGCTAGATTTGATTTTTTATATAGCTCTTGAATATCTATTCTGCTGACTTTTGAAAATATACACGAAGGATTTGGTACTTGAATTGTTAAATATATTCCAGGTTTTATAGGTTTTCTATACCATCCAATTTTAGCTGCTTCACTAGCCTGTTCTGGTGTTATACCTTCAAAATATTCAACTCTAAAGCTATAATGATTATCTTTAGACAATTTATTTATGTTTTGTAATTTAAAGTTTGTTGCTGCCATCAAAGTTTCTAACTCATTTGTAGATAAATCACTAATCGGCTTTGAGTGCATTTTTTCTAAATCACTTAATAATTTTCTTTTATCTGGAGAAATATTAGCATATTCTCCAAACTCTTCATAATAATGTAGCTCAAATTTATCTTCTTCAGTCTGATTTTCGGTTTGCATCTTTTCTTTTAAAGCTTTAATTCTTAATTTATTAACAATATAGTCAGATACAACTAATTGTGAATTATTTCTTTTAGTTAACGAATCAAAATCTCTTTGTGTTTCTGTCCCAGCAAAATTACTTAAATCAATACCAGTTTCATTTCTGACTCTATTACAAATAAGTATAAATTGGTCTTTGTTTGCAAACATACTAGCAAAATTAAAACCATTCCAAATACTTCCACCATTAAATATTTTAATAAGTACTTTTTTCGTTTCTTCTATATTATTTGCAGAATATAATAATTTTTCATTAATAATTGTTTTTAGCCAACCAATTAATATTTCTATATATTGTTGTGTATAGTCATCATAATCCCATTTTGAACCATTATGATCAACATATTGCCATCCATTCTCTTGTATTATCCTACATGCATTTTCATGGTCTTTTCCAAAGCCACTATTCCAGTTTCTAGAATTTTCAGTCGGTTCTTTATATTTATAACCTAGGATATTGTTTAAAAATATATTTACATATGGTGAAACAGAAATCCCTTGATATCCTATTATTTGAGCATCAGGGTTAGCTTTTCTCACCACATCTATTTCGCTTTCTGGACAAAGGATATATGCAGTGTCAGTAATTGGTACACTTCCAAAACTAAACAAATCACATTCTGTTCCACCTACTATTTTATCTTTGTTTTCTGCTAATGGCATAAGAATAGCATATTTTGTTTCATCCCACTCTCCATAAGCATGACTTTCAACAGCACCATTAAGGCAAAAATGAACAGTGTTTCTATGGCTCATGACTGGAATATCGTATTCTTTTTCTTTTCCATCAACCATACACCTAATAACCGTTGTTCCTGATTTTCCTGTTTCTCTTGGAGTTTTAATAGCTCCATCAGGGAAGAAACTTGTCTTATGTACCATAATCAAATCTTCTATAGATTGAATTGGTTTATCTATTCTCTTTATACCACTATTAATCATTTCTTCTGTTAATATAAAAGTTTTTCCTTCTTGTAGTGCTGTTTCATAAATTCCCTTTAAATCAGCCATTTGTTATTTTCGCTCCTTAGTTTATTATAATATCTTGATTAAATTCTTTGATTGCAATACATACTAAATTTAAATTACTTCGTGAAACTTCAAACTGATATTTTTTTCTTTATCTTTTTCTTTGTAATAGATAATCAAAAAATTTCCATAAATAGATGAGACATTATTAATTTTAATTATATCCTTCAACAAAATATTTTTATTTTCTCTTTTGGTAAAAAAAACAACATAATCCTTTGAAACAGAAACTATCAATTTTTCATTTTCATTTTCTTTCTTTACATAAATAATTCCTGCTATTATAAATAAATAACTTGGAAAACACCATACACCAAATATGAATATATATGTTTCAATTATTTTAAAGTTAAATTTTAAACACATTGATAGCATTAATAATATAAAAAATGAAATTATTGCATATAAAAACATTTTCTTACTTGTTCCTTTTGGTACTTTATCTTTAACTATATCAATCGAATTTTCATTTCTAACTAACATCCCTAACTCCTCTTAGAACACATAATTACTATTTTTCTTATCATCAATCTTTTTTCGTATAGTTTGTATTGGATTTTTTTCAGCGTCCTCAAATTTTTTCAAACTCTCTGTAGCTTGTTTAATTTTTTCTTCAAAATCACTTTCTGTTTTTATATTTAAAACAGATTTTATTTTAAATATATTTTTTTCTCTAACTCTTGGGTCTATTGCAATATATGCATTTCTATATAAAGTAAAACTATATAATATTTGTAATACCTGTAATTTCTTGATTTCATCTAAATTTTGATTTATAAATCCCTCAATATTTTCTTTTATATTAGAAAATTCGTAGTCATTTTCCAATCTTTTCACAATCTCATTTGATAATTCTTTTATTATTTCTTCATTATTCATAATATTTTTCCTTTCTTATTTTCTATCTTTTAAATATCAATTTTTTAACATAATTTATCAATTTTTTAAAAAAGTTTTCTTCTCTCTCTACAACAAGTAAGCTAGTGTTTTTTTCAACACAAGGATTCATACATTCTTTCTTTCTATTTTCAAATAAATTATCAGGATTATATTTTTCTCTTAACTGTTCTTGGTACTTATTTT
>CAWVJG010000128.1:0-15726 GCA_963929465.1 Bacillota bacterium | reverse complement strand
CTTTTTTATATTCTATATTTTTTAAGTGTCTTACAATACAAAAAAGGGAAAAATGAGTCCGTCCCCAATTTCCCGATTTTTGCAACCTTTTTCTTTAAATTTTAACAACATCTAACATGGCTTGTTTTAAATCTTCTAATTTTTTACTTGCTTCTTCATCTGTTTTTCCTTTTACGCCCATATATAATTTTATTTTAGGCTCTGTTCCTGATGGTCTTATACAACACCAATTATTATCTTCTAATTCATAATATAAGACATTTGATTTTGGAAGACCACTTTTACTTTCTTCTCCTGTTATCATATTTTTTACATAGTCTTTCTCTATATCTTTAAATGTTAAAACCTTATAATCCCCAATTTTTTCTATGTCTTTATTGCGTGTATTGGTCATGATTTGTTTAATTTCTTCTGCTCCTTCTGCCCCTTCTCTTACAATAGATACTTGTGTTTCTTTATAATAACCATATTTTTCATAGATAGCTATCATTTGATCCCATAATGTCATTCCTTTTGATTGGTAATAACATGCTGCTTCACAAAGTGCCATAACTGCTGCAATTCCATCTTTATCTCTTGCATAATCTCCAATCAAGCATCCATAGCTTTCTTCAAATCCAAATACATATTCTTTATCTTTATTTTCTTCTGCCTTTCTCATAACTGCTCCAATATTTTTAAATCCTGTTAATACTTCAAACACTTCTAATCCGTAATATTCTCCAATTGCCTTTGTTAAGTTTGAAGATACAATTGTGGTTATCATCATTCCATTTTTAGGCAAGATACCTTTTTCTTTCATTTGAGATATTCTATATTCTGCAATTAATAATGCTGACATATTTCCTGTATAATTTTTGTATTCCCCTGTTTTTGTATCTTTTGCAAAAATACCTAATCTATCAGCATCTGGATCAGTTGCCAATACAACATCTGCATCCACTTTTTTTGCTAATTCTAGAGCTAGTTTAAATGCCTTTGGATCTTCTGGATTTGGATAATCTACTGTTGGAAAATTTCCGTCAGGTTCTTTTTGTTCAGGAACAACATATAAATTTTCAATGCCTATTTCTTTTAATAATCTTTCTGCCACCATATTTCCTGTTCCATGTAATGGTGTATAAACTACTTTTAATTTTTTTCCTTGTTCTTTTACGATTTCTGGATTTAATATTAAACTTTTCAATTTTTCAATATATTTATCATCCATTTCTGTTCCTACAAAGTTTAATAATCCTTTATTTTTTGCTTCCTCTTCTGAAATTTGTTTTATCTCAGAAAAACTTTCAACTGCTCTTACTTTTGCAATAATATCTTTATCTCTTGGTGACACAATTTGTGCTCCATCATCCCAATATACTTTATATCCGTTATATTTTGGAGGATTGTGACTTGCTGTTATCATAATTCCTGCCGTGCATTTTAATTCTCTTATTGCAAAAGATAATTCTGGAACTGGTCTTAGACTTTTAAATAAGTATGTTTTAATTCCATTTGCGCATAAAATTAGAGCTGTTTGCATGCTAAATTCTTTTGACATTTTTCTGGAATCATAGCTAATCGCTACACCTTTATTTTCTGTTCCTTGTTCTAATATGTAATTAGCTAATCCTTGTGTTGCTTTTCCTACTGTATATTGATTCATTCTATTTGTTCCTGCACCAATGACACCTCTAAGTCCTGCTGTTCCAAATTCTAATTCTTTATAAAATCTATCCTCTATTTCTTTTTCGTCATCTTTTATTGCTAATAATTCTTTTTTGGTTTCTTCGTCAAATTCTGGACTTTCACACCATTTCTTATATTCTTCTAAGTAATTCATATAATGACCTCCTTCTTATTAAATATTTATTATTTTCCTTCTGTTATCGTACCATAAATAAAATGATAAAAAAAGCTTTTTTCAAAAATTTAAAAGAATAATTTCTATGATTCTTAATAATCTACTATAAAATAAAGAAAATGGTATCCTAATATTTTCTTTATTTTACAATTCATTTAATATCATACTGAGCTTATGCTAACAAAAAAATGATGCTGTAATATTTTACAACATCATTTTTATTTTTTATATAATTCTCTCTAATCTAAGTGATAAAATTTCTTATATAATTCTCTTGCAGTCTTAGGGCAATCCACACCTTTTTCATCACTATTTTTAACTGGTGCAAATTCTTCTTCTCTTTTAACTCTTAAAACTGCCATATCATCTACTTCACCAAAAGCATCAAATAGAAATGCTTCAAATTTATAGGCATTTGGTGAATCTGGTACGACCAAATTTCCATCTTTGTCTATATATTTTGCCTTTTTGAATGCAACATGATATGGTAATGGTTCTGCTCCCATTCTTTCAATTGCATCTATGCTAAATAGGTTACATAATATATGTGATTCACCATATAATAATTCACCATTTTCATCGGTAGCTTCTGCCATTTCATCTGTAATTTCTGAATATTCAATTACATTTGGTCTTCCATTTCTTCTACAAAATACCCCTACTTTTTCATGAGGGTTAGCTTTAACAACTGATTTACAAGCTACTGTTACTTTTTTATCAATAGCAATTCCCATCAAAACAGGATCTACCATTTTTACTAAGCAATTGTCTACTCCACCAATAAATACCCATTCGATACCTAATTCTCTCATTTTATTAGTCATCTTGCTTTTTACTAATGATTCATAAATTCCTCCATGACCATCTGCTGCAAGTTTAATTAATCCATCTTCTCCAATTAGTATCTTACCTTCTGTATCCATCATTGGAAGTTCACCTTGCTCGAAGAAAAAGATATTTTTATCTTTTTTATAGCCAAAATATCTATGTTTTTCAAAAAATTCCACTGTGTCTTTATTATTTTCTCTACTTGTCATAATGAACCAAGGAATAATTACATCATATTTTTTTCCTTCTTCTTTTAAATTGTCAGCTAATAATTCAAATAAAGATTTATGTGAATCTAATCCAATATCATAGGTTCCTTTTGGTCCACTATGTCCTAATCTTGTTCCTTGTCCTCCAGCCATTGTCACTGCTGCTAATTTTCCTTCTTTAATTGCTTTTTTCCCTATAGATTCATAATATTTGTATTGGTCATTTAATTTGAATTTATCTAAATAATCAATTGGTGTGATTTTATCATTTGTATTTATTTTTTGTTCTTTTGTACTATCATATAATTTATTTACAAGTTCAAAATCTATATGATTAATTTGTTTTAATAAAGTTTCCTTTTTCTGCTCATCTAATTCAGCATAATGATTTAATAAATGTTCTTGACCATATTTTTTTAATATATCTTTCACTTCTTCTAATTCTGTATCCATAAACTTCATCCTTTCTAAAAATTTAAAACCACACTTATATTACACCATAATTTTATATTAGTCAATTATTGACAGGTAAAAATTTTACCTGTCATTTTACTTCTCATTTTTTACTTTTTATTTACTCTATAACCTAGTAGTCCCTAAGACTTTCCCATATTCTTTAGCAATGGTATCTATTTTATTTTCTATTTCAAAAAACTCATAACAATCAATAATTTTAACGTGTTTATTAGTACTTACCCACTTTTCAATATTTTTATTTATATTTTGAATATAATTTTGTTTTCCTTTAATAAAAATAATCATATCTGAATTTTCTTTACTTTTTTTACTAATTTCTTTAAATTTTTTTAAATCATTATTATTCCAATCTAAAGATAATATTTTCTTTCTTTTTTCTTCATTTAAGTTCATTTTTGTTATTAATGTATTTACTGTATCTTTTAAATTATTTTCTGTTAATATAATGATATCTTTGTTTTCATCCATACTTTTACTAATGTATGGTAAACTAATCATTTCAAAATGATAATCACTTGCATAAAATGCACAACTTTTTTCTTTTGTTAAATTTTCCATCACAAACATTCCTTTCAAAATTCATATAACCATACGGAATTGTTAATTTCTTTGTTTTGCTTACTGGTAAATTTTACCATTTTATTACAAATATGTCAATCATATTTCAAAGAAACTCATCGTTTTTTTTCGACAATGTATATTTTTTCTTTTTTTGTTAATACTTATCTTAAAGAATATTTTACAAAAAAAGTTTATTGGAGGTAACTTATGAAAAAATTTTTAAATCTATGTAATCATTCCAAGGTAAAAATGGTAATCATTTTAACATTTCTATTTTTTGCCTACACTACCATTTGTGCTATATCCTATGCTAATGATGTTTCTAGTGACATCGCTAATTCTGTTTTTCGTTTACATGTTATAGCTAACAGTGATTCTGATGTTGATCAAAATTTAAAATATATTGTTAGAGATAACTTATTAGAATATATGAATACATTATGTGCAAATTGCAACTCTAAAGAAGAAGCAATTACAATTGCTAATGAACATTTAGAAGATTTTAGAGAAATTGCATTAAATACAATTAAAGATGAAGGATTTGATTATTCTGTTAATGTTAGTATCGGAAATTTTGAATTCCCAACAAAACATTATGGAGATATTTCTCTTCCTGCAGGATATTATGATGCTTTAAAAGTTGAAATTGGTGAAGCCAAAGGTCAAAATTGGTGGTGTGTTATGTTCCCTCCTTTATGTTTTGTCGATACGTCCTCAGGAATTGTCCCTGAAGAATCAAAAGAGGATTTGGAAAATTCCTTAACAGATGAAGAATTTTCTATTGTTTCTGATAATGAAGAAAATCTTACTTTTAAATTAAAATTTAAAATATTGGAAATATTAAATGATACAGGTCTAATTACTGCTAAAAAATAGTTGCAATCTAAGCTGGTTTATGATATAGTTTATAGGAAAAGTAGAGTGTAAAATAATATACACTCTATTTTATTGTCAAAAATAACAAAGTTCGGACCACTTGACTGCAATCTTTGATGATTCTGTCTGGTCAGGTTCTTATGTTAAAGTTCATATATAAATAAATTTTATTGGGGGTATATAAATTGGAAAAATTAGTTGTAAAAGGACCCACACCACTAAAAGGTGAAGTAGCCATTAGCGGTGCAAAAAATGCTGCCGTTGCCATTTTACCAGCTACACTTTTAATTGATGGTGTATGTACAATAGAAAATCTACCAAATATTAGTGATATAAAAATATCTTGTACCATATTAGAAAAATTAGGTGCAAAAATTACTTGGAATGATGCACATAGTATCACAATTGATACATCTAATATCACAACAACCAAGGCACCTTTAGATTTAACAAGTAGATTTAGAGCTTCTTATTATATTATAGGTGCTATGCTTAGTAGAAAAGGTGAAATTGAAGTTGGTATGCCAGGTGGTTGTAAATTAGGTGCAAGACCAATTGACCAACATATTAAAGGTTTTGAATTATTAGGAGCAAATGTCACCGTTGAAAAAGGTAAGATTTATGCAAAAGCAAAAAAATTAAAAGGTTGTCCTATTTATATGGATATTGTATCAGTAGGTGCTACCATTAATGTTATGCTATCTGCCGTATTAGCCAAAGGAACAACTATTATTGACAATGCTGCTAAAGAACCACACATTGTTGATGTTGCAAACTTTTTAAATACAATGGGAGCTGACATTAGAGGTGCAGGTACAGATGTTATCAAAATTAATGGCGTTGAAAAATTACATGGAAATGCTACCTATTCTGTTGTTCCTGATCAAATTGAAGCAGGTACTTTTATGCTTGCCGCAGTTGCAACAAGAGGTGATTTATTAATCAAAAATTGTATTACTAAACACTTAGAATCTATTACAGCCAAAATATTGGAAATTGGTGGTAATGTAGAAGATAATGGTGATAGTATTCGTGTTTGGTGTAATAAAAGACCTAATAGAGCAATTATTAAAACATTGCCATATCCTGGTTTTCCTACAGATTTACAACCACAAATGGGTGTTGTTTTATCACTTGCTAATGGGACAAGCACAATTAATGAAAGTATCTGGGATTCTAGGTTCCAATATACTGAAGAACTAAATAAAATGGGAGCAAAAATTACTGCTCATGGTAAAACAGCCTTTTTTGAAGGTGTCAAAAAATTATCAGGTGCACCTGTATATTCTTCAGATTTAAGAGCTGGAGCAGCTTTAGTTATTGCAGGTACTGCTGCCGAAGGTGTAACAGAAATCTATAATCTGGAACATATTGACAGAGGATATGAAAATATAGAAGAAAAATTCAGAAAAATAGGTGCAAAAATTGAAAGAGTAACTGAATAATGTTACATAGTTAAAAGATAAGCCGATTTTTCTATACAAGAAAAAAACATGAAGAAAAAACAAAAATGAAAATATATATTTTTTATTTAAAAGAAATAAACAAAGGAAAGAGATTGAAGAAATTATGCTAAATTTTTGTAGTTTATATAGTGGAAGTAGTGGAAATAGCTTATTTGTTGAAACAGACAATACAAAATTATTGATTGATGCAGGTGTTAGTAGTAAAAAAATAGAAAAAGCTTTAAATGATATACATGTTGACCCTTGTACTTTAGATGGGATTTTAGTTACTCATGAACATTCTGATCATGTGCAAGGATTAGGAACTTTTTCTAAAAAATTCGATTTACCTGTATTCGTCAATCAAGAAACATTAGATGCTATGCCAAAACAAAGAGATAAAATTGCAGATAAAAATATAAAAAAATTTAAAGTTGCAGAAAAATTTTCAATAGGTGATTTGGATATTAATCCATTTTCTATTCCACATGATGCAGCAAATCCTTGTGGATTTACCATACTAAATGAAAATAAAAAAATTAGTATTGCAACAGATATTGGACATATGACAAACGACATTTTAAAAAATTTAGAAGAAAGCCTATTTGTTATGCTAGAATCTAACTATGACCCAGAAGTATTAAAATGTTCGTCATATCCATTTTCACTTAAATCTAGGATTGCTGGACCATCACGGACATTTGTCAAATCAGATTGCTGGAAAAACCATTTCCTTTCTATTAAAATCAGGGTTAAAAAATGCAATGCTTGGTCATCTAAGTAAAGAAAGCAATTTTCCAGAACTTGCCTATAAAACAGTCGTAGAAGAATTAATTGCTAGTAATTATAATGAAAATTCTTTAACATTAGCTGTTGCTGGTAGAGATACGCATAGCAAATTAGTTACAATTTAAATGTCCATTTGGGGACGTTTCTGTTTGGGACATTTTGAGGGATTTTGGGGACGGACTCAAAAATCCCTTTTTTGTTTTGCCTACATTACCATGACCTAAACATTTTATATGCCACTGACATTTTTTATATACGAAAAATGCTTATAGATTGTCTAGCTAACAGTCAATCTTCTCTATTTCATAAACTTAAAGTTTGCAAAGGAGTCTAATATGTTAAATATTAATATTGTATGCATTGGAAAAATAAAAGAAAACTATTTAAAAGATGCTATAAAGGAATATTCTAAAAGATTAAGTAAATATTGTAAATTAAATATTATAGAATTACCTGATGAAAAAATACCTGATAAATTAAATGAAAGTCTTTCTAATGAAATCAAAAATAAAGAATCTAATAGCATATTAAATCATATCAAAAAAGATTCTTATATCATTTGCTTAGATTTAACTGGTAAAGAGCTTTCTTCTGAAGAATTCTCGAAAAATATTGAAAACTTGTCTTTACAAACCAGCAATATTACTTTTGTCATTGGTGGTTCTTTAGGACTTTCTTCTGATTTATTAAAAAAGGCAAACCAAAAGATATGTTTTTCAAAAATGACTTTTCCTCATCAATTAATTCGTGTCTTTCTATTAGAACAAATCTTTAGAGGATTTAAAATCGCAAATGGTGAAACGTACCATAGATAAATTTATTTTTATTAAAATTATACTATTCTTAAAATTTATATATTATATTGTAGAGAAAATAACATAGAAAAAAATATTTAAAAGAATTATAGGGGCAAAAAAATTTTAAATACTAATTATGGGGGATTTGTTATTTCCTCTACAAAATTAAAAACTGAATTTATTTTGAATTGTTTTCTGATTTTAAAATTTCATAAAATAATATGTTGACTACTGCAATTCTTACTATATAAAATATTGAAATAAATAATACTATTTTTAATAACATTGATTTAATTTCCTTATTTATCTAATTTCCATAATTATACAATATATGTAAATTATTGTCAAGAAAAACTTTACGACCAAAAACGACAAAAAACTTTACGACAAAAAACGACATATGATAATACTTGTTATAATTCCAACAATATCTGCCGTCAATGCTGCTATTAAAACAAACCTTGTCTTTTTTATTTTTACACTTGAAGAATATACTGCAATCGTATATAACGTTGTCTCTGTTGCTCCCATAATAACGGCTGCCATGATTCCAATTTGACTATCTACTCCAAAATTTTTCATAATATCTGTTGCAACAGCAATTGAACTACTCCCTGATATAGGTCTTAAAAGTGCTAATGGCATAATTTCTGTTGGAAAATGCACAATATTTAATAATGGATTTAATAGGTTAATGATAATATCTATCACACCTGAACTTCTCAATGTTCCTACTGCTAAAAAAAGACCTATTAAAGTAGGAAAAATATTCACTACAATCTTAATTCCCTCTTTTGCTCCTTCTATAAATTTATCAAAAACTTCTTTCTTTTCTATAACACCATAAAATACAATTATTAATATAATCAATGGCATTGCCAAATTTGATAAAAAATTGATAATATTTATCATATCTTCTCCCTTTTGGTAGCATGCTTAATAAGCAATTTTGTTACTGTCACACCTACGATTGCCGCACAAATTGTTGCAATCCATACAGGTACAAT
This sequence comes from Bacillota bacterium, assembly GCA_963929465.1. Lineage (GTDB taxonomy): Bacteria > Bacillota > Clostridia > TANB77 > CAG-508 > CAG-269. Next base: position 6,894 of record CAWVJG010000128.1, on the reverse strand, counting down.
AATAGAAGTTGGATTTTCAGCACCTAGAGAACTTCTTATAGCAATAATCGTGGTGGGAATAATCTGAATAGATGCCGTATTTATTACAATTAACATAATCATAGAATTACTTAATTCTTGCTTATTTTTATTTTCTTTTTGCAAAGTCTCCATTGCTTTTAATCCTAATGGTGTTGCAGCATTTCCAAGTCCTAAAATATTGGCTACCATATTCATTGAAATTTCATTTTGTGCTTTTTGGTTTTCTCTTATTTCTGGAAAAAGAAACTTTATAATTGGTTTTAACAATTTATTCATAATTTCCATTATTTTAGTATTTGTTGCAACATTAATAATTCCACTCCACAAACACATGGTTCCTAACATTGTTATACTTAAATTTACTGCACTTTCCACACTATCAAATATACTAGCATTCAAATTTTGTAAATTTCCTGAAAAAATTGCATAGGAAAATGATATTATTATGAAAATTGGCCAAACTAAATTTAACATATGTATCACCTAAATAATTTTATTCTATTATCAATTTTTTATTACTTTTTAATTGACCTGACCTTGTATTTGTGATATAGTAACAATGTATATAGGATTGTAAATTAACTTTTTAAGGGGGGGATAAACTTATGAAATCAACAGGAATTATTCGTAAAGTAGATGAACTAGGAAGAGTAGTTATTCCTATCGAAATCAGAAATCAATTTAACATTGCTGAGAAAGATCCTATTGAAATATATGTTGACGGTTCATCAATTGTATTAAAAAAATATGAACCAAATTGTATTTTTTGTGGAAACACCGAGAATTTAATAAATTATAATGATAAATTAATTTGTGAAGATTGTTCAAAAAAAATAAGTAAATTAAAACCAAGTAAGTAAGAGTTTTACTCTTGCTTGCTTGGCCTTTTTGTTTTTTGTATTATTTTCTTCTTTTAGGTTTATATTATATATAAATCTGTTTTCTCGTGTTGCCATTATTCACTATTTTATTTAATCCTTATCTATAAATTGTTGGTATATTTCATTTTTATTAACATTTCTGTCTTTTGCTATTTGTTTAATTATTTCTTTTTTGCTCAACCCTTTTTCTTCATAATATTTATAATGTTCTTGTAAAGATAGTTGTAACAAATCATTTTCTTCTTTTTTCTCTGTCCCTTCTATGATTAAAACGATTTCTCCTTTTAATTCTTTTGCTTTTTCAATTAATACATCTATATTTTCTCTGATATATTCTTCATGAATTTTGGTTAATTCTCTTGCTAATACAATTTTTCTATTTCCAATGATTTCTTTTAAATCCTTTAATGTTGTCTCAAGTTTATGTGGTGCTTCATAAAGAATCATTGTTTTTGTTGTATTTTTGATTTCTTCTAATTTTTCTTTTCTATTTTTCTTGTTTAATGGTAAAAATCCTATAAATACAAATTCCTTTGTATCTAATCCTGAACAAATTAATGCATTAATCATGGCACAAGCTCCTGGAATCGACACAACAGGAATTTCCTCTTCTATACATTTTTTTATAACCTCTTCCCCTGGGTCACAAATTCCTGGAGTTCCTGCATCAGAAACAAGTGCTATTTGTTTTCCTTGTTTTAATTCTTTGATTAATATATCTGTTTTTACATCTTCATTATGTCTATGATAACTAATTAATGGTTTTGATATTTCTAAATGATTTAATAATTTTAAGGTGTGTCTTGTGTCTTCTGCAGCTATTAAATCTACTTCTTTTAATATGTTGATTGCTCTTAATGTGATATCTTCTAAATTACCAATTGGTGTTGCTACAATATATAATGTTCCTATTTCTTTTTGATTGATTTCTTTCATATGTTTGTCCTTTCTTTTTTATTTTATAATCATCTATTATTAATGGAATTCCCATAATATAAAATAAAAATTCCGTATATATTCTCTTTTTTTATTTTTTATGATAAATTTTTAAAATTTCATCTGTATATTCTCCATTTTCGTCATAAATATATAAATTAGGTTCTAATTTTAAAAATGGTCTTGCATTTTTTACGCCTTGCACTAAAACCAGTTTTGACACAGTATGAATATTAGAATACACAAATCGAATTCTTTTAGGTTCTATTTTATATTTTCTCATAAGAGATAATAAATCTACCAATCTTTCTGGTCTATAAACAATATATAATTCTCCTTTATCTTTTAACATATCTTTAGAAATTTTTATAAAATCTTCTATATTGGCTTCTATTTCATGCCTAGAAATTAATTTTCTTGTATCCTCATTTTGTATTCCCGTTTCTTTCTTTTTATATGGTGGATTTGTTACAATGGCATCAAATGTGTTTTTTTCAAAATAGTTATTCAAATTTACAATATTATCTTGTATGATTCTAAATTTATCTTCTAAATGATTTAATTGTATACTTCTTTTTGCCATTTCATAAACTTCTTCTTGGACTTCTATTCCTGTTATTTCAGACAATTCTGTTTTTCCACATAATAAAGTCGCAATAATACCTGTTCCAGTTCCTAAATCTAGTACCTTTGCCCCTTTTTTTATCCCTTTGGCAAAATCTGAAAGCAATATACTATCAATTCCAAAACAAAATCCTTTTTTATTTTGAATTATTTTTAAACCTTTATATTCTAAGTCATCAATTCTTTCATTTTCTTTTAACCTTATATCTTTTTCCATTTTATAATATATTCCTTTTCAAACAATTTTCTTGTAAATCTAATTCCTTTGTTATTATAGCATGTATTTATAATTTTTTCATTATAAATATATAAAAAAGCTTTCATCCATTTTGATTGACTTTATTTTTGCGTTATGTTACAATAAGTGTATAGGAGGTGCATAAAATGGAACGAAAAATGTCGAAAAAATTACAAGAATGGAAAAATGATAAAGATAAAATGCCTTTAATTATCTATGGAGCTAGACAAGTAGGCAAAACATATACTATTTTAACATTTGGAAAAGAACACTATAAAAATGTTGCTTATATAAACTTTGAAGATAATAGTGAAATGGCTAAAATTTTTGAACAAGACTTAGAAATAGAACGTATTATAAAAGAACTTAGCGTAAAATTAGGTATTACTATATTTGAAGAAGATACATTAATATTTTTTGATGAAATACAATCTTGTGAAAGAGCTTTAACTTCTTTGAAATATTTTGCTGAAAGCAGCATGAAGTATAATGTAATAGCAGCAGGTTCATTACTTGGAATTGCTGTTAATAGACAAAAATATTCTTTTCCTGTTGGAAAAGTAAAAATGCTTACACTATATCCATTAGATTTTGAAGAATTTTTATGGGCCTTAGATAGAAAAGATTTAGCCAACTTAATTAGAGAAGCTTTTTCAAATAATAAAGAATTTTCATTACATACTTTAGCCAATGAATATTATAGATTATATCTAGCAATAGGTGGTATGCCAAGAGCAATTTTAGAATATAAGGAAAAAGAAGATATGGATTTTGTAACAGCAATTTTAAAAGATATCAATAATTCATATATTGCTGATATGGCAAAATATGCCACACCTACTGAAACTACAAAAATTATCGCAGTTTATAATATCATTTCAGCTCAATTAGCAAAAGAAAATAAAAAGTTTCAATACAAACTAATAAAATCTGGTGCTAGAGCTTATGAATATGAAACTGCCATTAACTGGTTAAATGCTTCTGGAATTATTATTCAATGTATAAAAGTTAGAGAAGGAAAATTACCTCTTTCTGCATTTGTAGAGCCTGAAAGCTTTAAGCTTTATATGAGCGATGTTGGTTTGTTATGTAACAAGTTTGGAATACCACCTAATATTGTTATTGTTGAAAATGACAACTTAAATAATTTCAAGGGTGCTCTAACAGAAAACTATGTATGTAGCAGTTTAATTCAATGTGGATTAATACCGTATTATTGGGAATCAAATGGAAAAGCAGAAGTAGATTTTATTGTACAAGATAAAATGGGTAATATTATTCCAATTGAAGTCAAATCAAGTATTCATACAAGATCAAAGAGTTTAAATATTTTTAAATCATTATACAAAATACCGTATTCTATTCGAATATCGAGCAAAAATTTTGGATTTGAAAATAATATAAAATGTATTCCTCTATATAGTGTTTTTTGTTTAGATACATTGTAAATTGTAAAAACCTTCACCTTTCTTCAAAATATAGAATATGCTATAATAACAATTAAAAAATTTATATTAAATAATAAAGGTGAAGGTTGTATGGATAAAAAAGTAATTAAAAATATAGAAAACAGAGGTGGAAAATGTCCACCTCCTAAAAAGAAATTTAATTTTAAATGTTGCAAAGATAATACCATTAAGTCTTTACGCGAAGTTGAATATTTTCTAAATCATTTTCATCGATTTATTAAATATATTAAATTGTATAAAATACTAAAATAATATTTTAGATTTGTATGTACTTAAATATTCTCTATTTCTGTTTCATTATCTTTATGTTTTTTCTTGTCTATTATAATATCTATGATTGAATATCCTATTGGATAAATTACACACACGATAAATTCTATAATATTTGGTTTATTTATAGCATAGAAAAGATTATAAGAGCAAAGAAATATAAAACATTGCACTAGTAGAAAAAGAATATACAAAATGATAAATGCTATTACACAAATCTGATGTATCTCTATATCCTTCTTTAAATCCTTTTTTAAAAGCTTTCTCCAAAATATTGTATATACGAAAAGAAGTATAATCATACAACATAGAAACACAAATATATTGGCATATAAAATTATCCCATATACTTCTTGTATCCCTGTTGCGCCATAATTTCCCAATATAAGCATAACAATCGTCATAATATTAAATGTCAACATATGTAAAATTGTTTTCAATTGATTTTTAATTCCCATTTTTATTTTTTCTTTACTTGTTCCCACTTTTATTCCCTATTTCCTTTAACTTTTTATATATTATATCATTGGATAAAAAATTTCACAACAATTATTCAAACTTACTAATTTTGTATTTATATCAAAACGAAGATTTTAGAAGTCATTCATTTTGATTCAAACTGTAAACTTCATTAAATTCTTCATTTTCCTCCCCATCAATTAGAATTTTAACAGAATTTACCTCTGTTAATTGTGTTAATGTTTTTACTAAACTATCAATGATATTTTGTTTTACAGTTGCATCTTCCTTATTAAAATTTAAAAATTCACTTGAAAAATCTAAATATACCATATCTTTCTCTTTATATGTTTGATTCAATTTTGTGTTTTCAGGAATTAATTTTGTATATTTTTCATTTTTAGGGCCTTCTATTAACATATTTACCAATTTATCATAAGGTGTATTCATAATTTCTTTAATATCTACTAATCTAGCTTCAGGAGCTAATTCATTTGTTTCTTTCTCTAAGAAATATAAACTCACGATTGTTTGCCTGTTTTGTTCTTCTGTAATTTCTTCTTCTGGTGTATATTCTTCTATTGTTGTTTCCTCTTCTTGCCCTTTAAAATATTGGATAATAAAATATCCTCCTACTAATATGATAATTAATAAAATGGTAAAAATAATCACTATTTTCTTATTCATGTTATTTTCATTCCTTTCTTTCAATTTTAATTAATTTTATTTATTACCTATTGTATTATTTGTTTGTCCTTTTTAGAACAAACCTAGCAAAAATGTCACATCAACAAACGAACCTAATGCGACACCTAATGCAACACAAGCACAAAAATAGACAATTAGAAGTATTCTATCCCTAATTGTCTTTATCATTTATAAATCCACATCTTAAAAAAATTAAATACCGCAAATTTTCTAGTTCCTTTTCAAATTCAGGTTGTATTTTTAAATAGAATTCTTTGATTTTGCTCCAATCACATTCTACATAAGTTTTTGGCAATATTTCTTCTTCCGCATCTTCAAAATAACTTAATCCCATAATTATGTTTACATAATTTATATGATTACCACATTTTCTTATTAAACCTTCCGCTAATTCAGATATAGAAATATGACATTTTTGAATAATATAATATAAATCAAAAAAATCTTTCTTTGAACCTCGTCCTCCAATTGCTACTATTTTCATAATTGCTATATCTATAATACTGGCCATCTTTAAATTTGGCATCTCTTTTACTTTTATTACATTATCTATTAAAGGATTTGGATAATAGAAAAAACTAATTTGAACACCATTTAATATTAAATCACATGTTCCTTTTTGATTTTGTTGTATTTCTATTTCTCCCATTTTTGCTAACTCTTCTATGATAACTTCATTATTAAATGGTACAGATACACAAAAATCAAAATCAAAAGATTCTCTTAACCCTAATTGTAATGATAATGCAGTTCCTCCTATCATGTAGTAATTTGATAAACTAAGATTATCTGTAATTTTTTTTAATAACGTATATCTATTTTCATCTAATATATTCCAATTCATTAGTAATTCTCCCTTCCAAATTCATAATTTAATGCTTTCCTTGTCTTATAATACATCATTTGTTCTTTTTTTAGATGAAATTGTTGTTTTAAATAATTAGCAACTAATGGAGTTAAATTTCTACTTTTTTTTGCCACTTCTTCAATGTCTGCTTTCGAATATGTCTGTTTTATCCATCTTATTGCTTTCAAATCACCATAACAATATAACCTAGATATAATATACCTTTTATTTTTTTCTAAATCTAATTTTTCAAATTCCACATCCCAAAAATATTTTTTAAATTCTATTGGCATTTATAACACCTCACTTTAATAAATACATATATATTATAACAAATATTAAATATGAATACAATTATTTGTGATAATATTTTAATTAATCATGTTGTAAAAGTTGCCAAAGGGGACGTGCCATTTTGGCAACTTTTCAGAAAAAGTATTT
>CAWVJG010000127.1:0-11489 GCA_963929465.1 Bacillota bacterium | reverse complement strand
CCTCGACCATAAAATGTAAAATCTGTAGGAAACTACAGAAGTACGAAAATTATATCAAAAGTGCATAAAATACGTTATTTCAAGAGATTGAGATAACGTATTTTTTCCGTCTAAAGTCTTTTAAAATCCTTCTACATCATCAAATTTTGTTCTAGAAAAATTTTCCAGAACAGAAATCTAAATAAAAAAATTCAAAAATAAAATTTATCGAAGAATAAAATTCAGTCATATCAAGTGTTTTAAGATTATTTTCTAGAACTTTTCTAGAACAATTTAGATTTAAGTTAGATGAAAGGAGGTCTATAATGTATGAATTCACCCCATTTAAGAAAACAGACAAGCTTTCTTATGAAAGTTTTATACAATTTCCAAGAGAATTATTAAAAAGAGAAGAATATAAAGTTCTATCACCAAATGCTATGTTACTATATTCTATTTTAACCGATAGGTTAGAATTATCATTTAAACAAATAGAAAGTAACAAAAAAATACAATTCTATGATGCAAAAGGCGATATGTATGTAATTTTTAAGAGAGAAGAAATACAAGAAAAAATGCATATAAAACGTGCTGCACTTGATAGTGCAATATTACAATTAAAAGAATGTAATCTTATAAAAGAGAAAAAGCAAGGCAAAAATATGCCAAATATTATTTATTTAGGCAAAACCATAGGAATGATAGAAAGTGAAAATATAGAAAAATTAAGGAATGCTGAAAATCAACATTCAGGGATGCAGGAATTCAACAATCCCGAGTGTCGAAAATCAGCAGTCCATAATAGCAATAATAATATAAATATAATTAATAACAATAAAGGCACGCATAAAGAAAAAAATTATCAAGGCAGAATTTATCCACCAGAATTTTTTGAAACGCTATATGCCAACAAAGATTTAATCAACGGAGATATTGAAAATTACAAAGAATCAAACTGAATCACTAATTTAAACGATTTGATAGAAAATAATGAGTAAAGGAGAATTGAAAGATGGAACAAGTTAAAGATAGGTTTATCGATGAGAAAACAAAAATTGAATATGTAAGATGTGGAGATTATTATTTGCCAAATTTAAAATTATCTGTAGAAGATACAAATTATTCTATTGGCAAATATGGCAGAATGAAACTGAATTATTTAAAGAATAACAAAAAGGCTGAATATACAATTTTGCTTATGGAAGGTAAATTAAATAGATACTTACATGAAATAGATATTGCTGTTTCTCATAGAGTAAAGACAATTATTTCCCAGTTAGTAAAGCAAGAAAATGTTACAGAAGAATTGAAGATAAATAATCAATTAGAATGGGTTGGCAAAATGAATTCAATTAAAAATCGTGCTGAAGAAATTGCATTTAATGAATTAATTTATATGTAGGAGGATACAGATATGGATGAAATAAGATTATATGAAATGTACTTAAATGAAGCTATTGAAGAGCGAAAAGCAGGGCTAATAAATAAGAATACTGAATATCAAAAGTTAAGAGAAAAGTTTAATGATATTATGAATAAATATCCAAATTTACAACTTATTTTAGAAGAAAATAGACAAATGATTTTAGATGAAACAGAATGCAAAATGTTACAAAAATTAGTTGCTATTTATATGGATATTTGTGATTTAGAAGAAAAAGAAATATTCCTTTTAGGTGGTAAAGAAATGTTTTATTATTTAAAAGATACAGGTGTTATAAAAGAAAAATAAGGAACAGATTTTGCACTTTAATTGTAATTTATTTTACAGTTTTAAGTACAAATAAAGTAACAAAATATTAAATTTTAAGGAGAGATTTCAAACGAGATTTCTTCTTTTTTTGCGCATATTTTATTTAAAAAACAGTATAAAACCAAAAAAATTAATCAGATGAAATAAGTAAAGCAAGCGACGCATTTATACTCCCGTACAAATACTGCTTGCCTTTTTTGACAAAAAGGAATAATGGGGAAATTCTTTCCCCAAACCCCATAAAAAAATTTTGAAAGGAGCTGATAATTTTATGAGAAAATATTCAATAAAAAAACAATTCTATGTAAATCAAAATGAAGATGATTTATTAAAAGCAAAATCTAAAAAGGCAGGAATAAATGAATCTGAATTTTTAAGAAGTTGTATTAAGGGATACAAAATAAAAGAACAACCTACAGACGAAATTAGAGAATTTATAAAACAAATTACAGGCATAGCAAATAACATAAATCAAATTGCAAGAGCAGTAAATGCTACTAAATATATTCGAGATGAGGATTTAGAATATATCAAGAATACAATTCCAAATTTTATTATAAATTTTGAAAAGAAAATATATTCAAGAGGAGATGATTTTAATGGCGATAATTAAGTTCAAAAATATAAAAAGTAATCTACAACATGTTATTAATTATGGTAAAAATGGAGATAAAACTGAAAAAGGATTGTTAGTATCTAGTATAAATTGTGGTGTTGCAACTGCCTATGAAGAAATGGCATTAACTAAAAAGTTTTATCATAAAGAAGATAAAATTTTAGGCTATCACATAATTCAATCATTTGATGGATTTGAAACACCTCCTGCAAATGCAAATAAAATTGGAAAACAACTAGCTGAAGAAATGTGGGCCGATAAATATCAAGTAGTAATCTGTACTCATGTTAATAAACGAAATGTTCATAATCATATAATTTTAAATTCTGTTTCTTTTGTAAATGGAAAAAAATATCACAATAGTGAAACAAATATTGCACTTACTAGAGAGATTTCTGATAGATTATGCTTTGAAAATGGATTAAAAATTATAGATACACCAAAATCAAAAAAAGAAAAAGAAATTGCTGAAAAGAGGATTGATAATTTTAACCGTAGAGACGAAAAAATGCAAAAAGTGATAACTGATATAGATGAGACAATAAAATCCGTTAAAAAGTATTCTGACTTCAAATTAGCATTAAAAGCAAAAGGTTATAGTAACATTAAAGATAATGGCAAATATTTTTCATTAAAGACACCATATTTTCAAAGAAATGTCCGAATCGATAGAGCATTTGGAGAAAAATATTCTGTACAAGGTATCAAAGAAAGAATTTATTATCCAAAAACAAATAATTATTTAACACCTTTTGCAAATTATCAAAAGAAATATTATAAGAAAATTTACAAAGGACCTAAAATTGATAAAGAGAAATATAAATGGAATATTTTTTATAGATGGTATATTCAAGCATTGTTTTGGCTTGGAATATTGCCTGCAAAAGTTACAATACAAGAAGTTACTGTTCAAGATTATAAAGCGAAAAATAAAGTAAAGATGGTATTTGAAGAATTAAACTATATTAATCGAAGTCATTCTAAATCTATCGAAGATATTAAAATCCATAAAAAAGAAATTGAAGATAAATTACCTGTATTAAAAGGAGAAAAAGAAAAATTATGGGTTAAACATAAGAAAGCAATTTCTCCAGAAAATAAATCTTTTATTTTGGAAAGAATTAACCTGATTTCTGATGAAATTAGCACTTTATATGGTCAAAGAAATGCTTGTAATAGAATTATTGATACTTATAATAAGATTTATGAAGAAATAAAAAAAGAACGATTAGAAAAAGAAAAGTTTAAAGAATTATCTAATAATGATAAAAAGAAAATTAAAAATAGATAAAAGGAAGCCAACATAGACTTCCTTTATATATATCATATTTCAAGTAATTTTATTTGATATAAACAAATACTTTTTGTCCCGTTTTTTAGCGTTTCTTCATATTCTTCGTGTAGATGACCATGTACATGTAACGGAATATGATTTCTATAAATGTAATCTGTTATACCCTTTAATCCATCATGAACATTATCATGTTTATTATAAATATATGCTTTATCGTGAGAAACTAGTATATCAGCAGATTTCATATTCTGTTCTAACTCAATACATTCTTCTTGTGTTAGCATGCCATAATCTCCACTTTTATATCTATTAGATCCCATTATTGCAGCAATTCGAATACCTTTACATTCAATTACTTGTCCGTTTATATTAGTAATGTCATTTTGTTCTAATGAATCCAAAGAATCATGATTTCCTACAATACCATATAATTTATCTGTAGGAACATATTTTTTTATAATCTCAAAATCATTTCCACTTATATCTCCTAAAGTAATACAAATGTCAAAATCAAAACTATTCAATTTGCTTAAATGTTCTTCTAAGTTAGATAAACAATTATGAGTATCTGTAATAAAAAGAATTTTTAATCCATATCTTGTATAATCTTTACATTTTCCATATTTTTTTAACAAGCTATTTTCTAAGATTTCACCTGTATTTTTTGTTTTTTTTAAGAAACACATAATTCTCCTTTATAATTAAAATAATTTTTACAATAAATTCTCTAAATTTTCCTTTAATTTGCTTGTAAGAGGGAAGTCTTCGGTTATTTCTATGTTTTTTATATAATTAATTGCTTCCTGATTGTCATCGTTTACTTGCGTTTTTATATACTCCTCAATTTTTTCATCTTTTTGTAATTCTATAACACATTTAGATATAAATTGAATATCTTCATCACAACAAACTAAATAAAGCATTTCTCTAAATTGAGCAATATTTTTGCAATAATATAATTTGTTTTTCAAAATATTTATAATTTCATCAAGTTCTAATTCAGTTAAGGATTTAAGTTTATTATTGTACTTATGTATCGGATGTTCACAATCAAACTTTTGAATAGTATTATTAATATTATTTTTATAACTATCTATTAAGGTATATATTGTTTCCAAAGTTTGCTTATCATCTGGAAGAGTCGCTAAACAGAAATAAATTAGAGTAGTACATAAATCTTTTTCAATCTCAATATTTTTTGATTTGACGTCTTCTTTTAATTTATTTACTTTACCTTCGTCAAAATATTTCATAATAAAAATATCTTTAATAGCATTATAATCTAATTCTGCTTGTTTTTTTGTTCTTTCAATTAACGTTTCAACTATATTTTTTAATGAGTCATAAAGTTCCTCATCATTTTCTATACAAATATTTAAAGGTCCACAGTTTATTATTACTTCTACTCCATAATCACAAATAATAGGAATTTCTTGATTACTAAAATTATTATTAATAACTTGAATAATATTAGTTAAACAATCCAAATCACTTTCATCTAAGGTAGCAATATGTTCGTTTTTTTCCATTCTTTTTTTCTTACCATTTTCTCTTATAATTGTATTTTCTTCCTTTAGTAATACCTTACCGTCATAAAAGACATGTATTGCTTTATGCCCATAACTGCCTTCGCCCCACCATTCTTTTAATGTAAGTAAAATACTAGAATTATCATCTACATTTTCATTAATATTCTGCATATTGTTATTTAAAGTTCCATCGATTTTTCTTATAAACTCATCAATCATGTCAATTAGTATTTCTTTTTCTTCTTTGCAAATCTTCCCATCATTTTTATAACTAGTGTCATTAGCTATAATCTCTTTTGAGTTAGGTAGGTTACATACACTGCTAATTGAAATCCATGTATCATTATTAATATAATCTTCTAAATCATAAAATGCTTCTAGTAAGTAGTTTATTCCAGTATATACTTTTTGTTCTAATCTATCAGTCATTTCTTGCCTTAAAAAATCTCTTCTACAATATGTTACAAATCTGTTATCAGAAGAATATTCTTTGGAATTTAATTTTTCTTTTAACATTTGTAAGTATTTTAAAAAAATTGAATTATCAATTTCATTAGGCTGTAGGTCTTTAATTTCTTGATGAAACATTTCTAAAATTTTTGATAATTCTTGTCTATCCAAATTTTGATCCTTACAATTATCCAACAACCCATATAAAATATTTGCAATATCTTCTAGCTCTTTGATTCCATAAATATAACCTGCCTCTCTATGCCAAGAAATACCATAATCATCGTATTTAAATATTTCCCACGCTGATCCATCATAAGCACTTACTTGTGTATTATTTTCTTTTATTGAATTTATTTTATTATTTATAATAGAAACTACTTGCTCATCTATTTTGATATTGTAAATTAATTCTTTATCATATGCATAGGATTTATATATCTTTGCAGTGCAATTATTATAAATTTTCCACTTAGTATTAATCCAATCGCCTGTTGTATATTCACTCCAATTCATATGATTAAATTCAAAAATTAAATTTCCAGATGCATTATTAGAATTCTCCACAATATCAGCGATAGCTTTGTTTAATTGAATAATGCATTCGGGAAATTTATTATGAATAAAATTATTTTTTATTTTTTCACCATTGCTATATAATATCTCTAATGACAAAACACTAGCTCCATCTGGAATATCATCTATATTTACACCCTGTACATCTTCAAAATTGTTATATTCATAACATAACTTTAATATTTGCTCTTGATTTTCTTGTGGAATACTATATATTAAATCAAGATTTTTTGCATCTTTAACAAAAGTTTCATTTTCAGATACTTTATAATTACATTTTATATTATCGTCAAAGTCCCATAATTCTATTTTTGTACTTTTTATATAATTTCCGTTTAATAATTTTAAATTTTTTATGCATTTCATAGTCGATTACCTCTTTTTTTATATATTTAAAAGTATATTGTTAGGCTAATTATTTTTTGAAAATAAATTTATTATGGATATAAATATCTTTTTATACCATTTTTCTTTTTTGGCAATAATTAAACTTGTATTAGACTCATTTACAACATCTTTTATTACTGTTTTGTTTTGAAATATATTATCTGGATTATACTTTTCTCTTTTTTCGATTTCTTGTGTTTCAGCATTCTTTTTATCTTTTTCATCAATTCTTTGCTTTTGATAATCAGTTGCCCAATAGTCATAAAAGATATTAGCCATTATAGCTCGTGTTTCAGGTAAAATATTTTGATTTTCTAATTCTATAGTTGTATCTAGACTAAAATTCCACTTTTCATCCATATTTGTTTTCCACATTATAATCTTTTCTTTTGGAATTTTTTTAACATCAGATTTCTTTGTATATTTTAATATTTCTATTATTTCTTTATATGCCTTTGCATAATTTTCTGAAACCATGTTAATCCTCCTTTGTATTTTTATTTAAATAAATCATCTAGTTTTGATTCCATACTTTTTGCTTTCTTTTCAAATTCTTCATCAACATCTTTTGCTGATATTCTATCTGCTTCAAAAACAAAATGTTTGTCTCCAAATCCTGCTCTTCCAAAATCATTAGCACTAAATAATTCTGGGGTATCGTCTGTTAATTCTAGGGCATCAAGAGCTCCTTTAAAATCATCAGCTGATTCAAGTTCTATATCTTCATCAGCGTATGATGATTTACCATATAATCCCTCATCACCTTCATGAATACCTTTCTTTTCAAATCCAACATCTATTGATTTCATAGTTTATCTCCTTCACTTTTTTATAATAATCCAATTTATGTATATCACAAAATTTTAAAAAATACAACAGATTCACAAATAAATATTTTTGGAATAATAAAATAAAAAGAGCAGTTGATCAGACTGCCCTAAATATAGCCAAAAGACCATAAATATATTGTTCAGCATAAATGCTGGATTACAAAAATTTCATTGATTTATCTATGGATTACGATGTTGAACTATGCAACCTTAATTCCTGTATCTATAACTTCTTTAACAAAAGGATTTGAAATTTTCTCATAATCTTCTGTTGTAATTGGGTGTGGTTCAATTCTTGTGTCTATTTTCCAAGTTAAACCAATTAATTTAGCACCATCATCAATAATATCACTAAAATCACTTGAAATAATAGCAATATCTATATCACTATCTGCGTTTTCGGTCCCTTTGGCATAAGAACCAAATAAAATGATGGCATCTATTTTGTAATATTCACTAATTTTTTCTATATATTTATTTATAGATTCTATTATTCTTCTATCAATAGACCTCTCAACCATGTTCGAACCTCCTCTATATTTTTTATTTGAATCTCTGTGTATTCATCAGTACATTTTTGATTAAAACTTTCTTTATAATCGTCATATCTAGCACTTATATTAAATTGTGTTATAATTTGCAACTTTTCAACTTGTTCATCAGTTAATTCTAAGTTGCACTTTTCAGCAAGTGCTAATAAGTTATGTGATTTTATTGTATAAGGACTTTCTTCATTATTTTTAGCATATAATCCTTTTAATAATTTTTCTATAACTAAATGTCCAAAAAATAATGAATAACTATTTTTCTTTCCTTTGTATAAAAAATTCATTACATTATAGTCTTCATCAGAACTTTTTAACCAATATTCCATTAAATTTATATTATCCATATTATCAATCCCTTCGTACATAATTATTATAGCATTTTATTAAAAAAATTACTATAATTATTAAAAATTTTTTATTTTATTGTTCCTCAAGCCATTTAACATATTCAGCTTGAGTAATCTCTCCATTTTCAACTTTTTTCTTTAACTCAATATTTTCCTTTTTAAAGTTATTAAAATTTTCTTCGTATTGAGTATTTGTAGGATTTCTTCTAATTCTCAATAATAATTTTTGATAAACATTTCTATAAACTCTTAAATCATCATTTTCTTGCATTAGCTTTTGTTTAGTTCTAAAAGGTCCAACTTCTTTACAAGTTTTATTATTCTCATAAATGCTATTGCAATACAATTCATCAACTCTATTATCAGGAACAAAAAATTTACCACAGTTCTTACATTTCTTTATTGCAGTGCTTTCAATTTCTGTCATTTCAAACAACTCAATTATAAAAGACTGAATTACATCATTACTTTCAAAGCAGTATGTATTTAAGTAATCTGCTTTAACATTTTTTGCAATTTCTTGTGCATCTTCTTCTGCAGTCATAGAAAATTCACCAAAGTTACCAAAATTATTTAACGATAATTTTAGATTATTTGAATCATATAACTTTTCAACTTGTGATTTTTTTTTACTATCTCTTAATATATGTAATCTTTGAGTTGGTAGCAAATTATTCAATTCTTCCAAATCATTTATATTATATATGTAAGTAATATCTTCAATAAAAGAATTTTTATAACCTTCCAATTTATCTTTCACTGAATTTATAACTTCATTTACCATCGCATTATATTCTTCTACTGAATAATAATCATTAATTTTGATTCCAGATAAACTAGCTATTGTTGTAATTCCGTATTTGCCAATAAATTCTTTGATACTATCAATATTAGAAAAATCAGTATTAAGAAAATCACATAACCCAGTTCCTAATTTCATTTTTTCATATCTATTATAAAATTCATAACTATTATGCTTTGAATTTAATCTTAAGTCTTGGTATGTCATTAATTTGTGTTTATTAAACTTATCAATAAAAAATTGATTCTTTAAACGTATCTTAAATCCTTCCATAATACATCTCCATTATTTTGTTATTTCCTAAAAATATTTTACCACAAACTATTGACATATGCAATAGGTGATGTTAAAATACTCGTTAGTAATTGATAAATGATTATAAAAAACTATTTATCAGATGTACATTGAAAATTGAATATATAGTTGCTGGATAGGAGCAGAAATGCCCTTCTACATAGTCCCAGCTTGAGTGGTTTAAAAGTACCATCGCACGCAAGGAGTGTAGCTAGCTCTGATGAGGTAGTGGTGAAATTCCAAAGAATTGATCTAAATATCAACGACCAGTAAAATCCCTGGGTAATTTAGGGTATGAGATAAATATAAATTACCAAATACGAACGAAAGGAGACGAAATATTATGGAAAATTTAGCAGGAATTAAAATGTTTTCAGCTAATGATCTTTGCAAAGGATTTCATATTGCAAAAGAAACAGCTTATGCTATAATGAAATCAAAAGAATCAGGAGCAAGATATATTGGAAGAAAACTATTAATAAGTGAAGATAACTTAAAAAGATATCTTAATAATGAAAGAAACTAAAAAAGAAGATTTAAATTTGCACTTTAAATCCTCTAAAGAAACTATGCTTAAGCAATAAGCTTAAGACTTTAATGATTTAATAGCAAGAATACCTTGCTAAATCTATTATAATCTAAAAAACTTGATTTGACAAGGTATTCTTCGAAAATTCACAAAAAAGGAGAATACAAAAATGACTAAAAAAAGAAAAAATTATAATGAAAAATCACCATACTTGGTAAAAAAAGCAAGAACTTCAAATGATAGACCTATGTGTTCTATCTGTAAAAAATGTTTGAACATAGATTTTTGCAATCACAGAAGAGATTTAAAACTAATGAATAAATGTACTGATTGCCATAATTGTTCAGACAATGAACATTGTGATAAATTCTATATATCAAAACAATATAGTGTTACTATTACTGTAGGAGTTGATGAAGAAACAGGTGAACCAATAAGAAAAAAATTCACAGGAGCAACTCAAAATGAGGCAATCTACAAATCAGAGCAATTTAAGAAAGATAATCCTGGAGGTTTAACAACAAAACCAAATAAATCAAAAATATCTTCAATGACCATTGAAGGAATTACTTTAGAGTTTATGGCATCAAAAAATAATAATGGTACAAACTGTGATAACACTTATAGAACATATTCCGAAGTTTTAAAACGCATAAAAAAGAATTCTATTGACTTGATTTATAAAAGAATTGATAAAATCACTAGAAAAGAAATTGAAGATTTTCTTAATTTTCAAAGAGAAAAAGGATATGCTCAAAACACACTAAAAAAAGATTATCAAATGTTAAAACAAGCCTTTGGAATTGCAAAAGAAAGAAAATACATTACTGAAGACTTTTTCGATGGATATTATGGAATTCAAATGCCTCAAAGTATTGTACCAGAAGAAAAAGTAAAAGCATTTAAAATAGAAGATTTTAAAGCATTACTTGAATATTTATATAGTCCAGATTTTAAATATTCTCATAGAGATGAATATTTAATAGCAATTCATTGCGGATTACGAATTGGAGAAGTTCTAGGTCTAAAAAAACAAGATATTGACTTTGAAAATGGATTATTACATGTTAGAAGAACTACTACTTCAGATAAAGAAGGACACACAATTTTAGGAGATAGAACAAAAACACCTAGTGGAATGCGTGATATTCTTTTAAATGAATTAACAGTACCTGTTTTTGAACATGCTATTAAAAATATGAAGCCTAATCCAAATGATTTATTATTTTGTAATAAAAAAGGCAATGTCTTTACTGATAGCACACTAAATGACTGCTTAAAAAGAATTTGTAAACATGTTGGAATTGAAGAAAATGCTCATAATCATATGTTAAGACATTCATATTCTACAAATAGTTATTCTGCAGGCATTGATTACAAAGTTTTGGAAGAAACTCTTGGACATGCAGATATCAAAATGACAATGGACACTTACACAGATCTTCCAATAGAAGTTCAACGAAAAGAGTGTCAATCATTTTTGAAAATGTCTCAAAATTTTTTAAACATTAGCACTAATTTTTAATAGAATTAGTGCTAAAATTTTAAATTAAGA
>CAWVJG010000126.1:0-6712 GCA_963929465.1 Bacillota bacterium | reverse complement strand
GTTTAGAACTATTTGCATTTCTTATTCTTGTTAACATATCTGCTATTGGATCTGTAATGTTCATTAATTACTTACCTCCTTTTCCTTCTTTTTTTATATTCAAATTGATTTAAAGTAGTAAGTTGTTCACATTGCTGCTTTCAATCAATTTTTACCAGCTAGCTTTCTTAACCCCTGGTATTTCTCCTTTATGAGCTAATTCTCTAAAACATACACGACATATTCCATATTTTCTAATATATGCATGTGGTCTACCACATATTTTGCATCTATTATATTCTCTTGTTTTATATTTTTGTGGTCTTGCTTGTTTTACTTTCATTGACTTCTTAGCCATAGTCTTACTCCTTTCCTTTGACTAATTTTTGAAAGGCATTCCCATTAATTTTAGTAACTCTTTTGCTTCTTCATCAGTTTCAGCTGTTGTTACAAAAATTATATCCATACCTCTTAATTTATCTACTTTATCATATTCGATTTCAGGGAATATTAATTGTTCTTTGATACCCATAGCATAATTTCCTCTTCCATCAAAAGAGTTTGCTGATACTCCTCTAAAATCTCTAACTCTTGGAAGTGCTACATTAAATAGTTTGTAAGCAAAATCATACATTTTATCTGCTCTTAATGTAACTTTACAACCTACATTGACACCTTCTCTTAATTTGAATGCTGCAATTGATTTTTTTGCTTTTGTTACAACTGGTCTTTGACCTGTAATTTGCATTAAATCATTCATAGCATTTTCTAATGATTTAGGATTTTCTTTTACATCTCCTAATCCTATATTAATTACAATTTTATCAAGTTTTGGAACTTGCATAACTGATTTATATCCAAATTTATTCATTAATGCTGGGATTACTTCTTTTTCATATTGTTCTCTTAATTTTTCCATTTTGTATGAATCCTCCTTTCCTCTTTATTATTTTAATTCAGCTCCGCATTTCTTACAAACACGTACTTTTTTATCTTTATCTACACGATATCCAACTTTTGTTACTTTTCCACATTTTGGGCAAACAACATTTACTTTAGAAGCTGGAATAGCACATTCTACTGGTATAATTCCACTTTCGTCTCCTTGTTTTCTAGCTTTAACGTGTTTTTTTCTTACATTAACGCCTTTAACAACGATTTTATCTTCTTTTTGCATTACTTCTAATACTTCTCCTGTTTTACCTTTATCGTTTCCTGATAAAACTTGGACATTATCGCCTTTTCTTATTCTCATTAGAGATTACCCTCCTTTACTTAATGTCAGGGGACACATCTTTCCTCATGGTATTCCTATTGGGACAATATATGTCCCCTACCCATGTGAATAAATGTTGACCCTTATTATCATTTTATTTTTTATCTATAAAACTTCTGGAGCTAAAGATAATATTTTCATATAATCTTTTTCTCTTAACTCTCTTGCAACTGGTCCAAAGATACGAGTTCCTCTTGGAGTTCCATCTTCTTTTATTATAACAGCTGCATTTTCATCAAATTTTATATATGAACCATCTGCTCTTCTTAGACCTTTTTTAGATCTAACAACAACAGCTTTTACAACATCACCTTTTTTAACAACGCCACCTGGTGTTGCTGATTTAACAGAAGCAACAATAACATCTCCTATGTTACATGTTTTTCTGTAAGAACCACCTAAACATCTAATACACATAATTTCTTTTGCACCTGTATTATCTGCTACTTTTAATCTTGTTTGTTGTTGTATCATTTTTTGGTTCCTCCCTTCTTTTTATTAATGTCAGGGGACACATCTTTCCCCATGGTATTCCTATTGGGACAAGATATGTCCCCTACCCATGTGAATATATGTTGACCCTTATTAGAATTTTATTATTTATTTTACTTTTTATTTTATATCTGCTTTTTCCAAGACTTCTACAACTCTCCATCTCTTATCTTTAGAAAGTGGTCTTGTTTCCATTACTCTTACTTTATCACCAATTTGGCAAACATTTTCTTCATCATGAGCTTTTAGTTTATATGTTCTTTTAACTGTTTTTCCATATACACCATGGCTCACATTTGTTTCTACTGCTACGACAACTGTTTTATCCATTTTGTTAGATTTAACAGTTCCAACCATAACTTTACGAAGATTTCTTTCTTCCATTTAGATTTCTCCTTTCTTAAACTTAATGACAAGGGACACACCTTACCTTTTGGTCATTTCCACTTAGTTCAAGGAATGTCCCTTCCCCTTGTGAATAATTGATGACCTCTGCTAAAGTTATCTCCTATCTATTATGCTTTCTTACTTTCAGCTATTTTTCTTTCTGTCAATACAGTATTTATTTTAGCTATATCTCTTTTTACTTCTTTTATTTTCATTGGATTATCTAATCCGTTTGTAGCTAAACTAAATTTTAATTTGAATAATTCTGTTTTTAGTTCACCTAATTCTTTCTCTAGTTCTGGTGAAGACATTTCTCTGATTTTATTTATCTTCATCACTATCACCTACCTTTTCAGTTTCTCTTGCTACAATTTTTGTTTTATTAGGTAGTTTATTCATAGCAAGTCTTAAAGCTTCTCTAGCTACTTCTTCAGAAACACCAGCAATTTCAAACATAACTCTTCCTGGTTTAACAACTGCTACCCAATATTCAGGAGCACCTTTACCTTTACCCATACGAGTTCCGATTGGTTTTGCTGTAATTGGCTTATCAGGGAATATTTTAATCCAAACCTTTCCACCTCTCTTGATATAACGAGTCATCGCAATACGAGCTGCTTCAATTTGGTTACCTGTAATTAATCCAGCAGTAACTGCTTGAATTCCCCATTCACCATCTGTAACTTTATTTCCTCTAGTTGCTTTTCCTCTCATTCTACCTTTTTGCATTTTTCTAAATTTTGATCTTTTTGGCATTAATGGCATTATTTGTCTCCTCCTTCCTCTTGTTTAGTAGGAAGAACTTCACCTTTATATATCCATACTTTTACACCGATTTTTCCATATGTTGTATCTGCTTCTGCAAATCCATAATCTATATCAGCTCTTAAAGTTTGTAATGGAATATTTCCTTCTTTATAGAATTCAGTTCTTGCCATGTCAGCTCCACCTAATCTTCCAGATACTGCAGTTTTAATTCCTAAAGCACCTGCTTTCATAGATTTTTGCATACATTGTTTCATAGCTCTTCTGAATGAAATTCTTCTTTCTAATTGACCAGCAATGTTTTCTGCTACTAATTGTGCATCTGTATCAATATTTTTAACCTCTACTATATTTAAGTTAACATCTTTTCCAATTACTTTTGCAAGTTCAGCTTTTATGCTTTCTGCACCTGCTCCACCTTTTCCAATTACGATTCCTGGTTTAGCAGTATATAAATTTACTTTAACGGCTTTTGCTGTTCTTTCAATTTCTATTTTAGAAATTCCAGCAGCATATAATTTTTTCTTTAAAAATTTACGGATTTTTTGATCTTCTACTAAATAATCTGCAAAGTTTCTTGAATCTGCATACCATTTAGAGTTCCAGTCTTTAATAATCCCAACTCTCACACCTGTTGGATGTACTTTTTGTCCCATTTTTTATAAATCCTCCTTTCTCTATTTGTCATCTCTTAACACGATTGTTATATGACTTGTTCTTTTTCTAATTCTAACAGCTGAACCTTTTGCAGCTGGTCTAATTCTTTTTAATGTTGGACCTTGATTTGC
Source organism: Bacillota bacterium (assembly GCA_963929465.1). Taxonomy (GTDB): domain Bacteria; phylum Bacillota; class Clostridia; order TANB77; family CAG-508; genus CAG-269. The sequence continues at coordinate 3,025 of CAWVJG010000126.1, read as the reverse complement.
ATAGATTTCAGCAACATATAAATTTTCATGTTTCATATCATGATTATTTTCAGCATTTGCAATTGCTGATTTTAATAATTTTTCAATTACTTCTGATGATGCTTTTGGTGTAAATTTTACGATTGCTAAAGCTTCATCTACATTTTTTCCTCTTATTAAGTCAGCAACAATTTTTACTTTTCTTGCTGAAATTCTTGTATATCTAAGAGTTGCTCTAGCTTCGTTTCTTACTACTGTTTCTTGCTCTTGCACTTTATTCTACCTCCTTGATTAATGTCAGGGGACACATCATTCCCCTTTGGTCATTTCTTCAGGGATAAGATATGTCCCCTCCCCTCGTAATTTACTGATGACCATTGTTAAAGTTATATACTTTTTTCTCTTTCTATTTATTTACTTTAGTTGTTTTTTCTCCTGCATGACCTTTATATGTTCTTGTAGGAGCAAATTCACCTAATTTATGACCGATCATTTCTTCTGTTATATAAATTGGAACATGTTTTCTTCCATCATGCACAGCGATTGTATGACCAACCATTTGTGGATATATTGTTGAAGCTCTTGACCATGTTTTTAATACTTCTTTAGCTCCTGTTTCATTCATAGCTTCAATTCTTTTTAATAATTTAGCTTCTACAAATGGTTTCTTCTTGCTTGATCTTGACATTTAACTTTTCCTCCCATTCTTAAAATTAAATTTTATTTTATAGCAAAAATCGTAAGATTTTTTGCTATAAAACAGGTTATCTTATTTTCTTCTCTTAACGATAAATTTATTTGATAATTTCTTTTTATTTCTTGTTTTGTATCCAAGTGCTGGTTTACCCCAAGGAGTAAGTGGTCCTGCGTGTCCAACTGGTGCTCTACCTTCACCACCACCATGTGGGTGATCTACTGGGTTCATAACAGATCCTCTAACAGTTGGTCTGATTCCCATATGTCTTTTTCTACCAGCTTTTCCGATTTTAACGTTTTCATGATCGCTGTTTCCAATAACACCAATTGTAGCTCTACATTTAGCTAAGATTAATCTCATTTCTCCTGAAGGTAATCTTACATGTGCATATTTACCTTCTTTAGCCATCAATTGTGCACTTTGTCCAGCAGCTTTAACTAATTTTCCACCTTGTCCTGGGTTTAATTCGATATTATGAATTAAAGTACCTACTGGAATACTACTGATTGGCATACAGTTACCTGGTTTGATATCTGCTGTTTCTCCAGATACAACTTTATCTCCATCTTTTAATCCTTGTGGTGCTAAAATATATGCTTTTTCTCCATCTTCATATTGAACTAAAGCAATATTTGCACTTCTGTTTGGATCATATTCGATACCAATAACTGTTGCTTCCATGTTATCTTTTCTTCTTTTAAAATCTATAATTCTATATTTTTGTCTGTTTCCACCACCTTGGTGTCTTACTGTGATTCTACCATAAGAATTTCTACCTGCATTTTTCTTTTTCTTTGCAAGTAATGATTTTTCAGGAGTTTTCTTTGTGATTTCTGAAAAGTCTGAAACTGTCATGTTTCTTCTTGATGGTGTATATGGTTTGAAGTGTTTCATTCCCATTTGTTTTTTCTCCTTTCTCGCAAAATTAATGAAAAACTTCGCATTACTGTGTCAATCTTCATTGAAAAATCCTCGATGTACAAGCGTACAATCTGCGGTTTTTCAATTTTGATTTCCTTGTACTGCTCGTTTTTGATTAATTTTGAATAATTCTTCTTGAATTATTTTTCTCTACTTATTATTTACGGATGTTTTTCCTGCTCCGCATAACAGATATTCTTTATTCTCCGGGTTCTTTCCCGATAATTTTATTAAAGTTCTTTATATTATAAAATTGATTAAAAGTATTAAGATGTGCATTTTTGTTATTTATTGCAAGCCGAAGGTGTACGTTTGTACATCGAGGTTTGCATGTTTCTTTCGTTTTATGCTCCCATAAATTCATCAATTGAATCTTTATACTTCTTAGAAACTTTAACTTCTTTTCCACCTTTTGTTAGATATGTTTCGTCTGCTGGATTTGTATCAATTGTTACAATTGCTTTTTTACAGTCAGATGTTTTTCCAACATGGTATCCTACTCTTTTTTTCTTTCCTCTTACATTGATTGTATTAACATTTAATACTTTTACTTCAAAAAGTTTTTCAACAGCTTTAGCTATTTCAACTTTTGTAGCTTTTTTATTTACTTTGAAAGTGTATTTACCTTCTTGTAATTGGTCATTACTTTTTTCAGTAACAACTGGTGCGATTATAATTTCTTCTGGTAACATTATGCGTACACCTCCTCTAATTTTTTAACAGTGTCTACTGGTAAAATTAGATTTGTATATTTTAATAAATCAAATATATTTATGTTGTTAGCAACGATTGTTTTAACACCTTCGATATTTCTTGATGACATTAAAACATTTTTATTATTCTCTGGAAGAATAATTAATGTTTTTCCTTCAACTTTCATATCTGCTAATGCTTTTACCATTGTTTTTGTTTTGATTTCTTTTACTTCTAATTTATCAACAACTGTTAATTCTTTTTCTAAAACTTTAGAACTTAATACTGATTTAATAGCAAGTCTTTTTTCTTTCTTATTTACTGTATATTTATATGAACGAGGTTTTGGTCCTAACGCAATACCACCTTTAATCCATTGTGGAGCTCTGATTGAACCTTGTCTTGCTCTACCTGTTCCTTTTTGTCTCCATGGTTTTTTACCACCACCTGAAACTTCTGCTCTTGTTTTTGTACTTTGTGTACCTTGTCTTTGATTAGCTAAATAGTTAACTAAAACGCTATGTACTATAGCTTCATTTGGTTCAATTCCAAATACACTATCAGCTAATTCTATATCACTTACTTTTTTACCTTTCATATCTAAAACGTCTACTTTTGGCATTTTGTTCTTCCTCCTTCCTTCTATTTAGTAGCCTTTACAGCTGATTTTACTTTTAAGATAGCTCCTTTTGCTCCTGGAACACTACCTTTTACTAAAATTACATTTTTATCCAT
>CAWVJG010000125.1:0-4509 GCA_963929465.1 Bacillota bacterium | reverse complement strand
AGAATGGAAAAAATTTGTAGATAAAACTGAAAATTCTTACATTGTAGTATATATGATTGACTTTAAAAAAGAAGTTTTTGATTTTATTCGTAAATTAGCTAAAGAAGAAAATTGTAAGATAATATATATACATGATGCAATATTATCACAAATTGGTATGATAAATTCTAGAGAAGGTTCTCCAGAGCAATTTATATCATTAATTAATAATGCTAAAAAAGTAATAACTGGTTCATTTCATGCATTATGTTTATCTATAATTTTAGAAAAAGATTTTTATTATACATTAAATAGTAAAAACAATCGTAATTCTCGATTAGTTAATTTAATAGAGTTGACCAGCTTACAAGATAGGGAATTAATAAATGGAGAATGTAAAACAAAAGAAAAAATTGATTATATTAAGGTAAAACAAAAATTGAATCCAATAATTGAAGAATCTAAAAAACAAATAGATAAAATAATAAATTTATGAAATTAAAGGTGAAAAAAATTGAGCAGAACAAAGAAATTTATGTACAATTCTATTGCAACAGCAATTTATCAAATTATTGTTATGTTATCTGGTTTCGTGACACCTAGGATACTATTGCAATTTTATGGGTCAGAAATGAATGGATTGGTGTCATCTATCAATCAATTTATTACATATTTTAGTTTAGTTGAAGCAGGAATTGCAGGAGCAGCAGTATATTCTTTATATAAACCACTTGCGAAAAAAGATGAAGATGGAGTCAATGCTATAATTTCAGCAGCTAAGAAGTTTTATATACAGGCAGGATGGATTTTTACTATATTAGTAATAGGCATGGCTATCATATATCCGATTTTTGTTAAAACTTCAAATTTATCTTTTTTTGCAGAAATGATTTTAATAGTGGTATTGGGAGCTAAAGGATTTTTGGAATTTTTTACTCTTGCTAAATACCGAGTTCTTTTAACTGCTGATCAAAAGACTTATATGATTTCTAATGCATCAAGTGTATATATAATTTTGCAAATGATAATAATAGTAATTTTATCTATTTTAAGGGTAAATATAACTATAGTATATGCAATGGCAATAATAGCTTTATTTGTTAGAAGTTTTATTTTAATGGTATATGTTAAAAAACATTATAAATATATTAATTATAATGTCGAACCAGATGTTAAGGCTTTAGACCAAAGGTGGGATGCTTTATTTTTACAAATATTACAAGCAGTACAAACAGGAGCACCAGTTATATTAGCAACAATATTTACAACACTACAGGAAGTTAGTGTTTATACCATTTTTAATATGGTTTTTGTTGGAATTAATGGAGTATTAAATATATTTGTAAATGGTCTTTCAGCAGGATTCGGGGATGTCATTGCTAGAAAAGAAAGAGAAACCTTGCAAAAAACATATAAAGAATTTGAATATTCATACTATATAATAATTACTATAGTGTACACAGTTACAGCTATTATGCTTATGTCATTTGTTAATTTGTATACTTCTGGAATACATGATGCAAATTATAATCAACCATTGTTAGGTTTATTATTTACTTTAAATGGATTATTATATAATTTGAAAACACCACAAGGGATGTTAGTAATTTCTGCAGGAATGTATAAAGAAACAAGAGTGCAAACATCTATACAAGCATTAATAATTGTTGTTGGGGGAATACTATTAGCTCCGTCTTTAGGATTAACAGGAATTTTAATAGCTTCTTGTTTATCTAATTTATATAGAGATATTGATTTATTATTTTTTATTCCCAAACATGTTACAAAATTACCAGTTAAAGAATCTTTATATAAAATGTTACTAGTTATTGTTTTATCAGTCATTTTATATATACCTTTTATTACAATATTCAAGATAACCTCTAATGGATATGTACAATGGATTGAACAAGCTGTGGTTATTACATTAGCCATTTCTACAATTACAATATTAATAAATTATTTAATAGACAAAAAACAATTTAAAAATGTATTAGAAAGGATTAAAGGTTTGGTGAATTTTTAATGGCAGTAAAATTATTTAATGAGAAAAATACATGTTGTGGATGTACGGCTTGTATGAATGTATGTCCTAAACATGCGATAATAATGGAAAAAGATGAAGAGGGATTCTTGTATCCAGTTATAAATCAAGAAAAATGTGTGGAATGTGGTTTATGTAAGAAAGTATGTGCTTTTCAAAATGGATATAATATAGAAAATCGTTTGAAAGAAACTGAAGTATATGCTACAAAAAATAAATCAGATGAAGTTAGAATGCATAGTGCTTCAGGAGGAATGTTTTATACAATGGCTAAATATGTTATTAATAAAAATGGTATTGTTTATGGTGTTGTATTTAACGATGAATTTCATGCTATTCATACTCGAACCGATAATATGGATGGAGTAAAAAAAATGATGGGATCAAAGTATTCTCAAAGCGAATTAGGTGAAATATATAGTAATGTTAAGCAAGATCTAGAAAATGGAAAATTAGTTTTATTTACTGGTACCCCTTGTCAAGTTGCAGGACTTAATAAATTTTTACAAAATGTAGATAAAAGTAAGTTAATTTTAGTAGATTTAGTTTGCCATGGTACACCAAGTCCACAATTATTTCATGATTATATTAAATTTTTAGAGCAAACAAAAAAGAAAAAAGTTATAGGTTATTATCATAGAATAAAGAAAATTGGTTGGAATCAAACTGAGGGAGCCGTATATGAAGATGGGAAATTAGATTATAAATCAAGATTGTCACAAACGTGGAAAAGTATATTTTATTCTGATTTAGCATTAAGACCAACATGTTATAATTGTCAATTTACAAACAGTAATAGGCCAGGAGATATTACTATTGGAGATTTTTGGGGAATAGAAAATTACAATAAAGATTTTGCAGATAATAAAGGAGTTTCAATTGCTATTATTAATACAACTAAAGGTCAAAAAATATTTAACGAGATTAGTACGGATATATATATGGATAAAAGACAAATAGAAGAAGCTATCAATAAAAATCCACAGCTAGATAAACCTATAGAGTTAAGAACAACTGAAAGACAAAAATTTTGGAATGAATATAAAATTAAAGGATTTAAATATATTGCTAATAAATATGGTGGATATAATAATATTGGCAAATTAAAAAATTTAATTAAGAGGATTATAAAAAAAGTTTAAATATTAGAAAAGAATTTGATATTTAGTATTCTCCATATGATATAGATAGAATAGATAAAGGAGATAAATATATGAAATATGATTATTTAATAGTAGGATCAGGACTATTTGGTTCAATATTTGCATATGAAGCAAATAAAAAAGGTAAAAAATGTTTAGTAATAGAAAAACGTTCACATATAGGCGGAAATATCTATACAGAAAATGTAGAAGGAATACAAGTACATAAATATGGTGCACATATATTCCATACAAGTAATAAAGATGTATGGAAATATATAAATCAATTTGCAGAATTTAATCGTTATACAAATTCACCAGTGGCAAGATATAAAGATGAACTATATAACATGCCATTTAATATGAATACATTCCATGCATTATGGGGAGTGATCACTCCAGAAGAAGCAAAACAAAAAATAGAAGAGGAAAAGAAAGAAGCAGGAATAACAGAACCCCAAAATTTAGAAGAACAAGCTATTAGTTTAGTAGGAAAAACAATTTATGAAAAATTAGTCAAAGGCTATACAGAAAAGCAATGGGGAAAAAAAGCAACAGAGTTACCAAGTTTCATAATTAAGAGACTTCCTGTTAGATTTACATATGATAATAATTATTTTAATGATAGATACCAAGGTATTCCAATTGGTGGTTATACACAAATTATAGAAAAAATGTTAGATGGTATAGAAGTAAGATTAAATTATGATTATTTTGATCACAGAGAAGAAGTGAATCAAATGGCGGACAAGATAATATTTACAGGACCAATAGATAAATTTTATGATTATCAATTTGGAAAACTAGAATATAGAAGTTTAAGATTTGAAACAGAAATGTTAAATATAAGTAATTATCAAGGAAATGCTGTGGTAAATTATACAGAATATGAAGTGCCATATACAAGAATCATAGAGCATAAACATTTTGATTTTGTGGATACAGATAAAACAATCATAACTAGAGAATATCCAGACAAATGGGATAAAGATAAAGAACCATATTATACAATCAATGATGAAAAAAATACCTCATTGTATAATAAATATAAAGAATTATCTGAAAAAAATAATAAAGTGATTTTTGGAGGAAGATTGGGTCAATATAAGTATTTTGATATGGACAAAGTTATCAAAGAAGCATTAGATTGTGTACGAAAAGAGTTAGTTGAATAAAATAAATTAGAAGATAGGACTTTCAAAGTCCTATTTTTTTCTGAAAATTCGACAAAAATATTGCAAAATTTAAAAGATAAATGTATACTAATAAAGTGCAATAAAATAAGTAAACGAAAAAAGGAGCAAAAGAAAAATGATAGACTTTCACTCACATATATTACCAAAT
>CAWVJG010000124.1:0-5990 GCA_963929465.1 Bacillota bacterium | reverse complement strand
AACAAATAAAGCTGCAAAGAAAAGATATTCTTTAACAGCAACAGGAAAAGTAAAAAGAACAAAATCAAACAGAAGACACTTATTAGCTAACAAAACAAAAAGACAAAAAAAATCAGGAAAAATTCAAAATGCTTATGCAGACAAAACATGTATGAATACAATCAAAAAATTATTACCATATGGTAACTAATAGAAAAAAGGAAGGTGATAGATATGGCAAGAGTAAAAACAGCAAGAACAACAAGAGCAAGACATAAAAAAATATTAAAACAAGCCAAAGGATATTTTGGAGCAAAACATTATAGATTTAGAAATGCAAACCAAGCAGTTATGAAATCTTTATCATATGCTTATGTAGGAAGAAAAGATAAAAAGAGTAATTTTAGAAAATTATGGATAGCAAGAATTAATGCAGCAGCAAGAATGAATGGAACAACATATAGCAGATTAATTGCTGGATTAAAAAAAGCAAATGTAACAATCAATAGAAAAATGTTAGCAGACATTGCTATAACAGATCCAAAAGCTTTTACAGAAATTGCTGAAATTGCAAAAAATGCATAGATAAAAAGAATGGAGTTATTTTATGAAAATAAAGTAACTTTATTTTTTTGTCTTTTCTAGGTATCATGTTTTTGAAAATAGATAAAAATGACAAAAAAGTTACAGAAAGATTACAAAATGATTAAAATACACCAAAAAAAATCAAAAATGTTGAAAAAAATAATCATAAATGATATTTTGTAAAGGAAGAACAAAAGTAAAAAGGGGAGTAAAGAATGAAAAAAAATATTATAAAAATAATTAGTTTATCCTTTATTATATTTACTATATTTTCTTTTGGTTTAGTATTTGCAAGTATGGATTTAGAAAGCAAACTTGCAGTAGATGAATATTCAGAAGAATATGAACAATGGTTACAACTTAGTGATGAGGAAAAGGAAAATACAATAGAACCTAGAAAATATGATATTGAAATGCAGAAAGATAATCAAACATATTTAAAAGAATTGAATAATGTATTTAGAGTTCAAAAATTATTAAGAGCAACTATATCAGCAGATTATAATTTGAAAGATGTTATTCCAGAAAATGTAACAATTAAAAATCAAATGTCAACAAATTCTTGCTGGGCTTTTGCGACAATAGGAATGTTAGAATCACACTTAGCCTTAAAAGATAAAAATGATTCAGATCCAACTGTTACATATGACTTTTCGGAAAGGCATATGAATTATGCAACAGCTAAATCTGCGTTTTTAAATAATGCAACAAATGAATATGGATATACCAAAAAATTAAGTGATGGTGGAAATATATTTTTAGCTACACAATATATGGCAAATGGCTTAGGGGTAATCAATGAAAGTGATATGCCATTTGTAGATAGTGAAGAAAATATAGATATTTCAGAAATACAAAATCAAGAAGTACAAGCAACTTTATATGATACTGTGGAATTTCCAGTTACAGATGTGTCAGAAAGAGCAGAAATTATGCCACAAATAAAAGAACATATTGTAAACTATGGAGGAATATATGCAGGAATTCATGGAGCAAACATATTAAGTGATTCTTATAACAATAAAACAGGTGCTATTTATTGCACAAATCCAATGACAGATCCTTTAGACCATACAGTAGTGATTATTGGTTGGGACGATAATTATAGTGTTGAAAATTTCAAAGAGACCCAAAGACCTACAGAAAATGGTGCATGGATTATTAAAAATTCATGGGGACAAGAACTTTCTGAAAAATTAAGTACGATAAAACAAGATATGTTTGAACAACAACAAGCATATTGTGAATCTATGGGATGGGATACAGCAGATAAAATACCAGATGATATTATTTTAAATACTTATAAAGCTTCATATGGTGAAGACAAAGTCAGCATACAAGGAGAAAATCTTGTAGTTGAAATGGGAAATAAAGGATATATGTATGTTTCTTATGAAGATTGTAATGTATATCAAACTTTAATCGGAATAGAAAAAGCAACAAATACAAAAGATTATGAGAAAGTATATCAAAATGACACCTTAGGAGCAAGTGTTAATATTATATTTAATGGAATGGATACATTAAATCTAGCAAATGTATATAAAAGAGATACAACACAAACAGAATATTTAGATAAAATTAGTATTTATACATTCCAAGGATATACTTGTAAAGTGTTAGTCAATCCAAATGGAAGTAGCAAAGCAAAAGAAGATTTACAAGAAATACAATTAACATCAGGAGAAACAGATACTTTTGAGCCAGGATATCACACAATAGAATTTGCAGAACCAATAGCATTGACAGGAGATTCATTTGTAGTTGTCGTACAAATTGTAAATGATAATGCTAGAAAAGAATTTGCATTGGAGAAACCAATAGCTAATACAATGTGGCAAGATGCTGTTTACAATGAAGGGGAAAGCTTCTGTGCTACAGCTAATGATTTAGAGAACAATATTTGGACAGATTTAGCTACTGTGGGAGATGAACAATTAAAAGGAAATTTATGCATTAAAGCATATACAACTTCAGAAATGCCAGAAGAACCAGAGCCACAAAGAACATTAACACAAATTTATATACAAAACCAACCAACGAAAACAGAATATGTAGAAGGAGAAGATTTTGATAGAACAGGTATGATGGTTGTGGCACAATATAGTGATGGTTCTACACAAGAAATTACAAATTATACAATTATCGGAGTAGACAATTTAACAGTAAATACGACAACTGTAACAATTCAATATACGGAAGATGGTGTAACAAAAACAGTTACACAACCAATAACTGTTAAGGAAGCAGAGCAAACACCAAATCCAGATAATCCAGGAGAAGAAACACCAGAAGAACCAGAAAATCCAAACAATCCAGGAGGAGAAACGCCTGAACAACCAGAAGATTCTCAAGAAAAACCAGTTTCATCAGATTTTACAAATGTACAATCTGTTATAACAGAATCAAAACTATATTTTAGTTCAGATGATTTATCAGAAGAATCAAGTGAAAATACAATCAAGATATCTGGAATTAAAATAGGAGATGAAAGTAATACATATACATATTATTACTATGTTTCAGGAACACAAGGAGATGATAATATAACAGATTGGACCAAAACAGAAGCAGTACAAGAAAGTGATGGAACTTATTCAATCACCTTAAAATTGAAATCAGGAGAATTACAAAATTATACAAAAATAGCAGAATCAGATAATCTATATGTATACATTAGAGAAGTGGCAGAAGTAAATCAACAAAGTGCAGAACAAATTGTTACATTAGAAGTAGATAATCAAGTAGAGCCAGAATGTTATATAGATGGTGTTATGGTAGGTGGTATTGATGATGTATTAAATTACAATAGTAGTAATAACAGCAACAATACAAATAATACAAATCAAAATAAAGATAATACAGTAGCATCAGGAATCTTACCATATGCAGGTGGATTTACTTTCAAGATTATAGTAGTCGTTTTAATTCTTGCTTTTGGAGGATTTGCATATTATAGATATAAAAATATTGATAGATAAAAGAAAAAAGAGAGATTAGAAAAGTGCATCTATTCTCTCCTTTTTTATGGTATAGGAAAAATCGCTTTTCCTTACTCAACAAAAAAACAACGCTGTAATGTAAATGATTATTGTTTTTTCATTTTTGGTTTTGAAATCAGAGCAGCCAAATATCCAAAGAAAATGGCAGCGGCAATTCCGCCCTGCAGCAGCTTTTACACCACCTGTGAAAGCACCAATCAATCCAATATTTTTAACTTCTTCAATAGCACCTTTGGCTAAGTTATAGCCAAAACCTGTTAAAGGAACAGTTGCACCAGCACCTGCAAAATCTACTAAATATTGATAGATTCCTAATCCACCTAAAATAGCGCCTAGAGTAACAAAAATGACTAAAATTCTAGCAGGTGTCAATTTGGTTTTATCAATCAAAATTTGACCGATTACACAAATCAAACCACCAACAACAAAACATTTTAGAAGTGAAGACCATTCAAAAACAGCACTCCAATCAACTTCATTCATAAAATTTCATTCCTTTCATAAGTTAAAAATAATTATATAAATAATCTATACAATTATTCATCAGTTCCTAATCATAACTTTTATAAATTTTCAATACTAATAGCATGGGCGATACCAGGAATAGATTCTCCTTGTTGAGAACTTGTAGAATTCATTAAAGCACCAGTAGCAATTAATAAAATTCTTTTCATTTTTCTTTCTTTTAATTGTTTGAAAAAATATCCAGAAAAGACAGTTCCACAACAGGCACAACCACTACCACCACTGTGCGTATCTTGTGTTTCTTTATCAAAAATTAGAACACCACAATCATTATAATTATTCTTTATGTTGTAGCCATTAGTTTTTAATAAGTCAATAGCGATATCTTTTCCTACATAGCCTAAATCACCACTAATAATTGCATCATAGTAATTAGGACTTCTTCCAGTATCTTGGAAATGGGTTGTTAAGGTATCTGCAAAACTTGGTGCCATAGCAGCCCCCATATTATTTCCATCTTTTATTCCCATATCAATAATTTTTCCAGGCGTAACATGTGTAATATAGGGTCCGTTTCCATTTTTAGAAACAATAGCACTACCAGAGCCAGTCACTGTCCATTGACTACTTTGTGGTCGTTGATTTCCTAACTCTAAAGGAAATCGGAATTGTTTTTCTGCACTACAAAAGTGACTAGAAGTAGCACATAACACATAGTTTGCAAAACTTTCAGTACAAATAGCACCTAATGTTAAAGATTCCACAAAAGTAGAGCAAGCACCAAATACACCAAAAAACGGAATTTTTAAATCTCTTAACCCAAAACTGGAAGAAATACATTGATTAAGTAGATCTCCTGCAAACATACAATCAATATCACTGGCTGAAATACCGTGCTTTTCGAATAACCATATTTACGGTTTCTTTTATAATTTTGCTTTCTGCTTTTTCCCAAGTTTTCTCTCCCCAAAACTCATCATCTAGTGTTTGGTCAAAATATTTAGCTAAAGGACCTTCAGCCTCCTTCGGGCCAACAATAGAGGCACATTCTAGTATAGAAGGAGGTGTGTTAAATTTAATAGTTTGTTTTCCTAGTCTTTCCAAAGTATTCAACTCCTTTTGAAAGGTTGCCAAAGGGGACGGGCTATTTTGGCAACTTATTAATGAATTTTGATTTATCCAATAATATAGTGTTAAAAGTTGCCAAAATGGCCCGTCCCCTTTGGCAACCTGTTTTAAACTAAAGTAATATTTTGCGTATTAAAAATTAAGTAAATAATACCAACTAATATTGAGGTGGAAATACCAAAGACCAAAACAGGTCCAGCGACAGTAAACATTTTTCCACCAACTCCCATGACATATCCTTCTGATTTATACTCCATGGCGGGAGAAACAATAGAATTGGCAAATCCAGTAATAGGAATAAGAGAACCTGCACCTGCAAATTTTCCGATTTTATTGAAAATGTTTAAACCAGTAAGAAATGCTGATAAGCCAATTAATAAAATGGAAACAATTGTCCCAGAGATTTGTGTATCAAATCCTCTATCTTTGCAAATATTAAGTATAATCTGCCCAATTGTACAAATAAGACCACCAACCAAAAAAGCATTAAAACAATTTTTCAATATTGGTGAGTTGGGAGATTTTTTATCGACATAATCTTGATATGTTTTTTTTGTTTCTGTTGGATTTTCCATTATACATAGTTCCTTTCAAAAAAATTAAGCATCTTTATTATCTTTCCTATTTAAATCAATAGAAAATGAAATATCTAAGTCAACAAAATATTCAGAAATTTTGTCTCCACTAATACTTGCTCTTTGTTCTAAAATTCTAACATCAGAAAGATAATCAATTGTTTTTGAAGCTTCTGCAACAGCTTTTACAATAGCATCTTTCCATGATACAGTTGAATTACCAGTAATAATTAAATGTTTTTTTATTTCCATCATA
>CAWVJG010000123.1:0-14622 GCA_963929465.1 Bacillota bacterium | reverse complement strand
TTTATTTTATTCTATCAAATTTACGATGTTTTTTCCTTATATTTCTATATTTTTATTGCGAAAAATTTTTATTCTTTTTTACTGACAAATTTTTATTTTAGAAACAATTTTCGTTTCCATAAGACTTTTTTATATGACATTTTTTATTAAATCGAAAAATTGCTATGCAATTTTTCTGTGTAAATTTGTTTTTTTGTTTCCTATTCAACAAAAAAACTACACCAGCATCAGTGTAGTTATCTATGTTTAATTTTTAACATATACTGTTTTTGTATCATAAGCCAATTCAATATTTTCTTCTCTTAATATTTTCATAATTTTCATATTAATATCTTCTACTTCTTTTAAATAGCTTGCATAGCTAACAGAATTTGTATATGTATAGATTAGTATATTAATTTCATTATCTGTTATTTGGTCAAATCTTACAATAATAGAATCATCATATACACTTTCTCTTTCTTGTAGCATTTTTTCAATTCTTGTTTTTAATAAATCCAATTTTTCTAATGGTGTATCTAATTCTACACATAAATTAGTTTTATATCTTCTTTTTTCCATTTTGCTCCAATTGGTTACAGAAGCATCTGCAATAATCGCATTTGGAATATTGACTAATGCATTTTCAAATGTTCTAATTCTAGTTGTTCTAAATGTAATATCTTCTATTGTTCCTTCGTAATTGTCCATTTGTATCCAATCACCAACTACAAAAGGTTTATCTATGAAAATAACCAATCCACCAAATAGGTTTTTAGCAGTATCTTGTGCAGCAAGTGTTACAATAACACCACCTAATCCTAATCCTGCAACTAGTCCTGTTAGATTAATTTCCAATATTGCTAATACCAAAAATATAGCAATTATATAGATAAGTACTCTTGTAATTTTTAATACAAATTCAAATACAGTATCATCCATTTTATCGCTTAAGCTTTTTCTCAATTTTTTTCCTAAAATTGTTTTTGAAGTAAAGCTATTGGCTAATCCAACTGCAAATTCTATCACACTAATAATTTTAAATGTTTTTGTCACAATATCCATTACTTGCTCATTTATTTGCAATGGTACTCTTAAAAATACGATAGCTAAATAGATTCCTAAAATGATGAAAAATATCTTTAATGGTTTAAAAAATGCACTTTCCTTTATTTCTTTTGCCTTTTTACTCTTTATTTTAAATACTCTAATAATCATATAGGAAAATGTGCCACTAAATATCCTAAAAAACACAATAATTCCAATGGCTATGATGATATCTACAACTTGTATAGATGTTAGTCTATTCCAAAACTCAACTAACTGCTCCATATTTTCCTCCAATATCAAACTTATTAATTTTTCAATCTATCCCATGTAATCTCTAAGCTTCTTACTCCTACTAGGATGTCTTAATTTTCTCAAAGCTTTTGCTTCAATCTGTCTAATTCTTTCTCTAGTTACTTGGAATTCTCTTCCTACTTCTTCTAGTGTTCTTGACTTTCCATCTTCTAATCCAAATCTTAATTTTAATACCTTTGCCTCTCTTGGTGTTAATGTATTCATCACCTCTTCTAATTGTTCTCTAAGCATCGTATAAGCTGCTGAATCCTGAGGTGCTGGAGAATCATCATCTTGTATAAAATCACCTAAATGGCTATCATCTTCTTCACCTATTGGTGTTTCTAATGACACAGGATCTTGTGCAATTTTTTGAATCTCAATAACTTTTTCTACTGGTATTTCCATTTCAGCTGCAATTTCTTCTGGGGTTGGTTCTCTACCTAATTGTTGTAATAGATGTCTAGAAGTTCTAATTAATTTATTGATTGTTTCTACCATATGCACAGGAATTCTAATTGTTCTTGCTTGGTCTGCAATTGCTCTTGTAATGGCTTGTCTAATCCACCATGTTGCATATGTGCTAAATTTGAATCCTTTTGTATAATCAAATTTCTCAACTGCTTTAATTAACCCCATATTTCCTTCTTGTATTAAGTCTAAGAATAACATTCCTCTTCCTACATATTTTTTGGCAATACTAACTACCAATCTTAAATTTGATTCTGCTAATTTTTGTTTTGCTTCTTCATCACCTTTTAATACTTTTTTAGCTAAATCTAATTCTTCATCAAAAGTAAGTAATGGAATTCTACCAATTTCTCTTAAATACATTCTTACAGGGTCATCTACATTGATTCCCTCATAACTGGTATCTGTAATTTCATCTAATTTTAATTCTTCTACTTCTTTCAAGTCTTCAATATCTGGTTCTTCATCCATATCATCTTGTAATAAATCCACACCTAATTCTTCAAAAGCATCAAAAACTTTATCAATTTGATCTGGATTTACATCATCTAATTCAGATGCCAAATCACCTATAGTAATTTGCCCTTTTTCTTTTGCTTTTTTTAATATATTATTTACTTTTTCTTCTTTTATTTTTTTTGTTTCTTCTGATTCTTCTTGATGTTCATCTTTTTTTGTTTGTTCTACTTCTTCTGCTTTCTTGTGTGCTCTTTTTCTTACTTTTTCAATTTTTTCAATCTTTTCTTCCTGTTTTAGTTCTTCTTGCTTATTTTCTTCTTTTTTTGCCATTCTTATCACATTCCTTTCTTAATGTGAAAATTTGGTTGGAAAAGAATTAAATTTTGGCGATGCTGAGCTTGTTAAGGCTTTGCCTGTTACAAGGTCAGTATGCATAGCTAGAAAATTTTATTTAAAAGGCAAGGGCTCATACTTTTTGTATGTAACCGCGTTTTAAATGAAATTTGACGTAGCCAAAATTGTAATTATTTTTCAACCTAATTCACCCCTATCTAATTTTTGCTAACTTGATAATAATATCATTTAACTCTTTTTCTAATTCCTTCTTTTGCGTTTCTTCAATTGTATTTTCTTCTAGTAATTTTAAAATTTCAATTTTTCTTTCATTTAATTTATCTTTTTCATAACTTTGTATAATATCATCAATTGCTTTTTCTATATCATCGATTCCATAATCTTCTGCCATTATCATCGTAATATGATTTTGTTCTTCTTCTGACAAATTATCAATCATACTATTTATATTACTATTTCCATTTTCAAATTCTTCATACAACTTTTCAGCAATCTTCTTATCTATCTCATATTTAAAGTCTTTAATAGGAATATTTTGTTTAATAATTTCATAGATATTTCTATCTCCTGAAAGTAAAATAGCTAAAACTGTATTTTCTCTTCGTTTTGTAGCTTCTGACACATTATCTATTTTCTGTTTTTCTATATGTCTTATTACTGGTTTTGATTTACTTAGTATTTTCTCATCTTTATTTTCTCTATATGCTAATTTATTTACTTCTGCATAAATTGCTTCTTTTGAAACATCATATTCTTTTGCTATTTTTTCTATATATACTTCTCTCTCTATACTGTTATCAATTTTTGAAATAAATTCTGCTATTTCATTTAAAAATTTTATTTTGTCATTTGCATTTTCTAAGTTCAAAGATTGTCTTAATATTTTAACTTTAAATTCAATAACAGAAATGGCTTTGTCGACTAAATTTTGAAATCTTGCATTTCCATATTTAATAACATATTCATCAGGGTCTTTTGCACCTTCCATTTGTAAAACGCGAATATCACATCCCATATTTTGCAATATTTCCATTGCTCTTACTTTAGCAGTTTGTCCAGCTTCATCTGAATCATAACTTAAAATAATTTGCTCTGTATTATTTCTTAATAAATATCCTTGTTGTTGTGTTAATGCTGTTCCTAAAGAGGCAACTACATTATGAATCCCTCTTTGATGAAGAGATATTACATCCATATATCCTTCTACAATCAGTAGTCTTTTTTTGATATCGTATTTTTTTGCAACATTTAATCCATATAGATGTCTTCCCTTACTATATACAACATTTTCTGGAGAGTTTATGTATTTAGGTTTTGAATCATCTAACACTCTTCCCCCAAAAGCAATGACTCTTCCTCTTACATCACATATAGGAAACATCAATCTGTTACGATATCGATCAATAAATTGTCCTCTTTCATTTTTATTAACTAAGCCAGACTCTAAAATTTCCCTATCTTCAAATCCTTGTTTTTTTAATTCTTTATATAGTTCATCAAATTTTCCTGAAAATCCAATTTGAAAGGATTTTAATGTTTCATTTGATAATTTTCTTTTCTTTATGTATTCTTGAGCCATTTTAGACTCTGGTCTATACAAATTTTCATGATAATACTTTGCTGTAAATTCGTTTACCTTATATACTTTTGCTTTTAAAGCTTCTTTTGCGGAATCCACGTTATTCTCTAATGTTGGTAATTGTATATTGGCTCTTTCTGCTAACTGTTGAACTGCCTCTACAAAATTGATACCTTCAATTTTTGTCAAAAATGTAAATACATTTCCACCGACACCACAACCAAAGCAATGAAATATTTGTTTTTCTGGAGATACTGAAAAGGAAGGTGATTTTTCATTGTGAAAAGGACATAAACCAAAATAATTTCTGCCACTTCTTTTTAGTCTTACATATTGTGATATCACATCTACAATATCATTAGACTGTCTTACATCATCAATGATTTCATCACTATATCTTGCCATTATTTTCTCCTTTCCTAAAATATTTCATACAACTATACATAATTATATTATTCGACGTATTTTACATAAATCCTTCTCTTTACTTAAAAAAAATGTCCTTTTGGGGACGTTTCTGTTTGGGACATTTTTAAGTCTACACTATTGTTCTGCATCCAATTTTACTTTATAAAAATTTATATGTATCCTTAGAGAGAAGCGATGTTCTTGCATAGAAAAAAGATTATAAAATAATACTTTATAATCTTTTCTATTATATAATTTTTTTATATTCACTTCATTTTTTAACGATTGATAATATATGTATTGATAAGCCAAAAAAAGCCTATTAAAAATAAAATTGTAAAAATAAATACTTTCAAATGATAATTATGTTTTGCAGCAGTTTCACTTTTTTCTGGTTTCATTTCATTATAATAAATTTTCACTCTCTGCCCTTTTATTTTGAATAATGAAGAAGAACCAAATCCACTATATTTTATTCCATTTACCATATATTCATAGTTAAAGTAATATGTTGTTGTTTTAACAGTTTCCTTTGTGCTCCTATCATATTCTGTATCATGTTTAACATTTACTTCAACAATTTTAGCATATGTCTTTGCATTCATTTCTTTTACTTTTTTATTCATCAAATATTTGCTTAATTGCTTATACAAAAATCCTACAATCCCCATAATAATGAAAAACATAATGATGATTGGAACAAGCTTAACTTTTTCCATTTTTACTAATATTGCTATTACTATAACAGCTATTACACAAAGAATTAGAACAAAAAATTGTATTTTCATACCTCTATATATTGTATGATATTTTCTTTGTATGATATCATCCAAAGGAATTTCAAATAAGGTATTAAACTGAGGATATATCTTTTTGAACTGTTGTTTTACTTTATCTGTTATCCCTAATAAATTTGCAAAAATAAGATAGTCCTCCCATATGTGAACTTCGATGTGCATTTTTTCTTCCATATTAGAATAATCTTCTAAAAAGTTTTTTAATCCATATAAATTTTGATATTCCTTAACAAGTTCTTCTGATAATGTGGTTTTAGATTGTGTTTTTAATATACTATGACTTTGAGTTGAATCAGATATTATATATTTTCTTTCTTCTAATTTCTCTCTTATTTCATTCAAAATATTTCTAAATAGAGAAACTAATTCAAAATCATTAGCCCCAACACTACAATAATTCTGTATTTCATTTTTCTCTAATGTATTATTATTACCAGCAACATTTTTTAAAAATTGATATATTCTTTTTTCAGTATCAGTTTTATCCCAATTCCCATCTTTTAAATCAATAGCATAATTGTCCTTGTCAGATGGTTTTATATCGACATATCCATTTTTATACCATTTTAATAAATATGCCCCAATAAAGCCATTATTTAAATCATCCTTTTTTAGATTGGAAAAATTATACAATAGCCAATATGCTAAATCAATATCTCCAGAACAAGGTATATCTCTATAATAACTTTTCATATCTATATTGTTTATCTGTTGTTTGCTTTTATTTTTTTTGAAAACAATTTTATAAATGACTAAAATAATTCCTAACCAAAAAATAATTTGTATATATGGCAAAAGCATCGTTAAAATAATTACTACAACATCCATCTTATTTCCCCTTTTATATCATTTGTATTCCAACTAATACTATACTATATAAGTTTTTTTTACGCAAGTATTTTTAAAAAAATTTCAAGTGAAAAATAACTATTCAGTGATATACATTTTTTATAATGCGTCCTTGTTCTAATTATTCATGAGCATGATTTTATTATCTATTTTATTTACAATTTTTGCATAATTAACCAATTCTTTTGAAGTTTTCTTATTCACTTCTTTATCTGTTTTGTATTTCATCTTATGTTCCAAGCTAGCCCAAAAATCCATCGCCATTGTTCGTATCTGTATTTCTACTTTTACATATATCGTTTGTTTTGATAAAGTAACTGGCACTTTTACAATCATATGATAACTTGAATACCCACTTTCTTTGGGGTGATTTACATAGTCTTTTTCTTTTTCTATTTGAATTCCTGGTATTTCTTCAATTAAATTTCTAATTTTAAATATGTCATCTTTTAATTGACATACAACTCGAATACCTGCAATATCGTTGATATTTTCTATCATTTCTTTATATGTAAGTTCACAACCTTTTTTCTTCATTTTATTGACAATACTATCTGCTTGTTTTATCCTTGTATTGATATGATCAATCAAATCATAGTTATAAAATACTTTAAATTCCTTTTGTAATATATTCATTTTTGTTTCTAATTCTGAAATTGCCATATCATAAATTGTCATTAATTTTTCAAATGTATTTGTTTTTTCCTCTATTTTTTCATCATAACTTAAAAAGTTTTTCATTTCTACAATCCCTAGTTCTTTGACTTTATTTTTTTTCATATTTCATCACAACTCCTCATAGGATATTTATTTTTGTTCCTATTTAGTATATGCATATACTATCCCATAATTGTTTCTAAAACATATTTAAATTGTGTTTTTTTGATGAACTCATAAAAAGAGAAAAAAATAAAAGCCAAATTGGCTTTTATCTAGGGTCATCTCCCCATTCTGCTTTTTTGACTTTTGGTGTATCTTCTACTTTTGCTATCTTTGATTTTTCTGCCGTTTGTACTATTTTTCTTGTCCTTTGTTCTAACGAATGATTGATAGTCCCTAACAATTTTTTTCTCATAGAAGATGGAACGTTTCCTAAATTTTCTATGAATCCAGATTCTATACAATCTCTAATAGCTTTTATTTCTTCTGTTCCTAATGTCGATAAATCAAGGCTTCCTTTTGGTTTTGTTTCCTGTTTTTCTACACCTTTATTTTCTTTTATATTTTCAGAAATTACTTTCTTAGGTTCAACATTTTTTTCTAAATCTAATTTATCTTTTTGCCTTATTTTAAAACCAGGTATATATTCTTGACTTTCTTCTATTTCTCCTTTGGCAATTCTCATTATATTTTCTACTTCTTTGGTTTCTATACCCATATTTGTAAATTCATTTTCTAGATAACTCTCTTCTTTATCTGTTAATTGCCCTAAATTTTTCATGAAAACACTAGCACTTCTATTTTCTTTTTTGGCATATCCTACTACTTTTTTGGCCATTCGATTTAAAAAGAATTGTGTAACACTTTCCAAATTAAATGGTTTCCTTTTTCCGTTGTATTGAAGTGTTCTTTGATTTCTTTTTTTCTTTTGATTTTGATTTAACAATTTTCTTATCTTGATACTCTTCTTCTATACGCTGTGGCATTTTCGCTCTTATCATTTCATCAATTGGCACAATTTCCTCCATCGGAGATATTCTGATAGAACCATCAAATTCACAATACTGAATTGCAAAAGCTCTTGCTATTATTTTATATAATTCCTCATTAATTTTACTTGTTCTTTCCATTTCTACTTTATCTAAACAATCATTTAGTCTCTGCACGATATCTTGTTGTGATTGAAAGTCCTTTAATGATTTATATAATTCTTCTAATTCCTTACAAATTGCATCTTCTTTTTTCTCATCATCTTCTAATGAATTGATAACCTCCATTCTAATTGCTCTAGAAGATATCCCCTCATTTTGCAGAATATCTACTGTTGCATCATCAGATGCTTGCTTTACTAACGTTCCTGTCACGTTATCAGGAACTTCAGAACTTTCCGCTGCTATTTGAGCAGATGTATCAATAACAGCTTGTGAAATTTCATCAGACTTTACAGCCTCTTGCACAAGAGTCTTTTGTATTTCTGGATTTTCTTGTAATGCGGTTACAAGCTTTTCAGCTTGTTCTTCTTCTGATAATTCTTCGCTTTTTGTTGGTTTAATAACTTGCTCTTTCAATATTTCTTCTGGTGTTTTTTCTTTATTTCCTTCTGCTAGTTCTCGTAATTTTCCTTGAACTTTTTCACCTATATTTTTTAACTTCATTCTTTATTACCTTACATCCTTTCCATAATAACTATCTAATAAGATTTGTTTGATTTCAGATACAAGTGGTACTCTTGGGTTAGCAGTTGTGCATTGGTCTTCAAAAGCTCTATCTGCTAACATATCCACTTTTGATAAAAATTCTTGTTCATCAATTCCTGCATCTTTAAATGATTTTGGAATATTCATATGTTCATTCATTTCTTTAATTTTTTCTATTAAGCTACTAATTCCCTCTTCAACTGTTTTTGCTTTTAATCCTGCTTTTTTTGCTATTTCAGAATATTTTTTATCAGCTATAAAATATTCATATTTAGGGAATGAAACAAATTTTGTTGGTTTTGTAGCGTTATATCTTACCACATATGGTAATAATATTGCATTAATTCTTCCATGTGGTAAATGAAATTCTGCACCAATTTTATGTGCCATTGAGTGGTTAACTCCTAAAAAGGCATTTGTGAAAGCCATACCTGCAATTGTACTTGCATTATGCATTTTTTCACGAGCCAATTTATTGGTTCCATCATCATATGCTTGTTCTAAGTATTGGAATACCAATTCTACTGCTTTTTCAGCTAGTCCATCTGTATAATCTGATGCCATGTTTGAAACATATGCTTCTAATGCATGTGTTAACACATCCATACCTGTATCTGCTGTAATAGATTTTGGTAAACTCATAACTAAATCTGGGTCTACAATTGCTACATCTGGTGTTAATTCATAATCTGCTAATGGATATTTTTTGTTTTTCTCTTTATCTGTAATAACGGCAAATGATGTTACCTCTGAACCTGTACCTGATGTTGTTGGAATGGCTACCATTTGACATTTTTCTCCTAATTTAGGAAATTTATAGGTACGTTTTCTAATATCCATGAATTTTAATTTCAATCCTTCTGGATCTGCTTCTGGATGTTCATAGAATAACCACATTCCTTTTGCTGCATCAATTGGACTTCCTCCACCTAATGCAATAATCACATCTGGTTTGAAGTTTTTCATTGCTTCAACACCTTTCATGATAGTATCAAATGATGGGTCTGATTCTACTTCACTAAAGATTTCTGAATGCACATAATGTTGTCTATTTCTTAGATGATATAAGATTTTATCTACATATCCTAATTTTACCATTCCTGGATCTGTTACAATAAATGCTCTTTCAATATTTGGCATTTTCTCTAAATAAGCAATTGAACCTGCTTCAAAATATATTTTTTCTGGAACTTTAAACCACTGCATATTAACCCTCCTATTTGCAACTCTTTTTATATTAATCAAGTTTACTGATGATACATTAGCTGTTGTTGAGTTTCCACCAAATGATCCACAACCTAATGTTAAGGATGGCATATTGGTATTATATATATCACCAATTGCACCATGTGTTGATGGAGAGTTTACAATAATTCTTCCTGCTTTCATAGTTTCTGAAAATTTCAAAATGGTATCTTTATTTTCTGAATGGATGACAGCTGAATGTCCTAATCCACCAAATTCTAGTAATCTTTCTGCTGTATTAATTCCTTCCTCTTCATTTTTTACAATATAATAGGTTAATACTGGACTTAATTTTTCTTTTGAAAATGGATACTCTTTTCCAACTCCAGTTTCATAAACCACTAATACTTTTGTATCTTCTGGAACATCAAATCCAGCTTCTTTTGCAATTGTATGAGGATATTGTCCTGGTACATGTGATTTTAATTTGTAATCTCCATTTTCTAATTTTTCAAACATGCTATTGGTTAGTTTTTGTTTTTCTTCATCATTTACAAAATAGCATCCTGCTTGTTTCATCAATTCTTCAAATTTTTCATGAATTTCTTCATCAACAATTGCTGCTTGTTCTGATGCACAAATCATACCATTATCAAATGCTTTTGACATAACCAAATCATTTACTGATGTTTCTAATTTTGCTGTTTTATCAATATAGCATGGAACATTTCCAGGTCCTACACCTAATGCTGGTTTTCCACAAGAGTAAGCAGATTTTACCATGCCTGTCCCACCTGTAGCCAAAATTAAATTGACATCTGGGTGATTCATTAATAATCTTGTCGCTGTAATGCTTGGTTTTTCAATCCATAAAATACAATTTTCTGGTGCACCTGCTTTTACAGCTGCATCTCTTAAAATTCTGGCTGCTTCTACACTACATTTTTGTGCAGATGGGTGAAAGCCAAATATAATAACATTTCTTGTTTTTGCTGATATAATAGATTTAAACATGGTTGTAGATGTTGGGTTTGTAACAGGGGTAACTCCTGCTATAATTCCGATTGGTTCTGCAATCTCTACATAATCATCTTCTATATTTTCGTCTATAATACCTACTGTTTTTTCATATTTAATACTGTGATATATATATTCTGTTGCAAACATATTTTTTGTAATCTTATCTTCATAAATTCCTCTTCCTGTTTCTTCAACTGCCATCTTGGCCAATTTCATATGATTTTCAAGACCTGCCATTGCCATTGCTTTTGTAATGTTATTTACTGTTTCTTGGTCTAATTTTAAATATTCTTGAGATGCTACTTTTGCCTTTTCTACTAAGTCATCAATCATTTGCTTAATTTCTTGTTCTTCATTTACGTTATCACTCATAAATAACCTCCTTTTGAGCAATAAAAATTGCCCTGTGTTTTATAAAACCTTCTATTACTCTCTTATAAAAGATTTCAACAAATCCATTATATATGATTGGTATGAAATGTCAATAATATCCTTCTTATATTTTTCAGTTTTTTTGACAAAAAATCTTGCTTTGTGAGAACTTTTTTCTAGTTTTCTAATTTAATTCTAATTTAAGTTCTCACAAAGCATAAAAATCTGTCAACAGTCTGAAAAAAAGGCACTATAGAAATATATAGTACCTTTTACCTTTTATTTTTACATTTTATTTAATTAATTTTACACTAATTTCTTTTTGGTTAAAATAAAGATTAATCATCTATACCTAGTTCTTTTTTAGTTTCGTCTTTATCCTTTTCGTCTGCCTCTCTTGTAAACTCACCTAATACAGATTCTATATCTTCTAAACTTGTACCTTTTTCCATCATAACTTCAGAAACTTCATCTAAACTATGTTCATTTGCTATATTAGAAGTTACTTCTTCAGATGATCTATTTTCATAATATTTTTCTTTTATTAATTTTTCTAACTCGTCTTTTTCTTCAACTAATGTACGAGCCTCTAAATAAGCTCTAGCACTAAGAGAACCATTTGCTACCATTGAAAGTATTTTATCTAAACCATCTTTAGTACTACTAAAAGATTCTACTATGTCATGATTTTTCCTATACTCTCTTGAATAGAATATTTCAAATTTTGTTTGCTCTCTATCCAAGGCACCAAAACGCCATTTAGCTGTTTTTACATCATAATCTAAATATTCTAATAAATCATCAAATTCTTTTTGCTCTTCTTTTTTTGAATCATATAATCCTACTAAATAATAATTTGAATTAAACACACTTACTAAAAAGTTACCAATTTTGCGGTAATCCGTATCCAGATTGCCAACCCTTCCTAGTAATCTTTCATAAAAAGGATTTCCTGTTCTTTCTGAATATACTCTATTTAGTCTTTTATTCTCTTCATCATATACATTTCTCCAGTTAACAGGATATCCATGATATAAATACATATCTGCATTTATATCATCCTGTTTAATTTCTTCATAAGAAACACCTAAATCAGAACTAATTCTTTTTCTCTCTTCACTACCGTAACCATAATCGTCTCTTTCATTTTCTTTATATCCAAATTCTCCGTTTTCATCTCTTTTTAAAGTTCCTATTTCATCTTTTCCTCTAAGTCTCTTCCTTCCCATTACTGTTACCCTGTCAATGTCTTTCTTTTTATAAGAATAGCGATATTGACGTGGTCCCCAATGCTCTTCACTTCTTGCAATTACTGCATCTTCTGATAGTTTTTTAAACCAGTCTATATCCTTTTCATCTATTATATATTCTACTGGGACTACAACTCCGTTACTATCTGTATTCCATCTAATTTTTAATTTTGATAAATCCATTTTTTTCCTCCTAATTATATTAATTTTATTTTTTGAAGATATTTTCTGGGTTATATTTAATCCTTGCTTCTCTCTCTTTTCTTATTTGATTTTCTTTTAAAGCACTATAATAAATTTTCTTTTCTTCAGGTCCACACCAATATTTTGTATAAATAATAAATAAAATATCTCTTGTTTTCTTTTTTAAATTTAACTCATTTAATTTTTTAGAATGATCTATATTTGGTATATATGTTTTTGACTTATTCTTTTCTAAAAATTCTATAAATTTTAAAGGAATTTTTTCCATATAAACTTTATTCATATGATTTAATATATCTAAGGTTTCAGAAATCCCCTCTGCTAATCTTACACTTACCATTTCTCCTCCTTCCTTTTTTATGATTGTACAATATTAACTGACATTTTTATCTTTAAACCTTGCAAAATTTTTATACACGATAAATATATTTTAACATATTATGTTAATTTTGTCAATTTAACAATTTTAATATTCAACAAAAATAATTTTTAAATTATTTTTATATATAAAAGTGCCTTAAATAACTATAATTCAAGACATTTTTCTAATTTTTCAAACACAGTTGCAAAATTTAAAATTATTATTTATTGTAACTTTTAAATTACATTTCTATATTCAAAGAAATATAATTTAAAATATTTTATAAAATGAAATTGGTCAGACGCGTCTGACCAATTTCATTTTTAGTTATCTTCTTCATTTTCTATTATATCTATATGCAAATTCAAATCTTCTTCTGTTGGTAATGCTTCCATAATATCTTTTGGTAATATATTTGAAACTTCATAAGAACTAACTCCAATTGGTTTATTTATATCTCTTAAAGAGTACTCTACTGAAAATTTCTTCTTTTCTCTACATAATATAATTCCAATACTAGGATTGTCATTTTCTGATTTTAATAAATCATCTACTGCCGATAAATAGAAATTTAATTTTCCTGCATATTCTGGTTTATATTGTGTATTCTTTAATTCTACCACTATATAGCAATGCAATTTTGTATGGTAAAAAAGCATATCTATGAAATATTCGTCTCCATCTACTTCAATTCTATATTGATTTCCTACAAAACTAAATCCATTTCCTAATTCTAATAAAACAGTTTTAATTCTTTCTACCATTGCATTTTCTAATTCTGTTTCGATATAGCTTTCTTTTAAATTAGATAAATCTAATATATATGGATCTTTCATCATATCTCGTGCTAATTCGCTCTGTGGTGATTTTAATGTTCTTTTAAAATTATTCGGTTTATCTCCTAAAACTTGTCTTGTATAAAGGTCACTTTTTATTTGAAAAGCTAAAACATCATAAGACCATCCATTTAAGTCTGTTTGCTCTATATACCATTGTCTTTGTTTTTCATCTTTAATTTTGCTTAAAATAAGAATATTATGTGACCACGGAATTTTTGCTGACCATTCTCTTAACCTTTCGTCTTTTTGACACTCTAAATAATATTTTCTCATATATTTTAAATTTGTAATTGAAAATCCAGTCATATTTGGAAAGTCAATTTTAAGCCTAATCGAAAGATTTTTAACAAATTTATTTCCCCATTTTGCATTATCTTCTATTGTCTTACCAATTGTATAATACATACTTAAAATTCTAGCATTAGCACCTTTAAATATATCATATTGTGCATTCAATATTTCATCTTTTATATTACTAAAAACTTCTTTAAACTCTTCATCTTGCATATTATTTTCTATTAATTTTTTATTCTCCATTATTAGTTCCTTTCTCATTTTTTCATAGTATATCATTTTATAATTAATTTATCAATAATTTAAACATTAAAATACAAAATTTTCCAATTGGTCAGATACATCTGACCATGTTCATATTTTATTGATAAATAACCTCGTTTAAAATAATTTCTTCTGCTCTGCTTTTTATACTATTCATTTTTTGTACCCATTCTAATTGATTATTTGCTTTTAATTCTTCTGTAACATTTTCTTTTTTTGCCATTTGCTCTACTAAACTC
>CAWVJG010000122.1:0-2685 GCA_963929465.1 Bacillota bacterium | reverse complement strand
AAATTTAAGGTTCTCATTGCTGTATATCCTGTTCTACTAAACATAGAATCCATATTAGTTACTTTACTTGTGTCAAAATTATCTCCTAGATCTAGGGTTGTCATCGATGTATCTCCTGTACTTCTAAACATACTTTTCATATTCGTTACATTGCTTGTATCGAATTTATCTCCTAGATTTAAGCTTACCATTGCATCGCTTCCTGTAGACTGAAACATACTTTCCATGTTTGTTACTTTACTTGTATCAAAATTATCTCCTAAATCCAAACTTACCATCGCATCAGTTCCTGTACTCTGAAACATCGCATACATATTCGTTACATTGCTTGTATCAAAATTATTTCCTAAGTCTAAACTTTTCATTGCACTCACACCAGTATTATAAAACATTCTATTCATGTCCGTTACATTGCTCGTATTTAATAAATTTATATTCGTTATCGTTTCTGTTACTGTGCAAGTATTAGAATACCCAATATAGCTAAATAAGCCAACTGAACTTTCATTTGCATATATTGTACTATTACTTCCAATATATACTTTATATGGTCCTGTTCCAGTATACCAAGCCATGATTGATTCATCTTGTGCTTCTGATACATCCCATGCTTTAGAAGAATCCATTCCAGATAAACTTGATACAAATGTTACATTTTCAATTTCACTTCTCTTTAGGTTACTGTCTAAAAAGCCTGCTCCTGGCATAACGCCACTTGTTGGATTTACTAATTTCAATGTATTATAAGTCGTTGCCAATAACATAATTCCTGAATCTTCTGATTCACTTTCTGCTGATAAGCCAAAAGTTCTCATAAGTCTTTGTATACCTGATACTTTAGGTTCTAATTGTACTTTTACTTGATATGCATCTGTTGGTATACCTGTAAATTCTATTGTGTATTGCACACCATCTGTTAATGTCTTTTTTTCCGTTATTTCTTTTCTGATTCCACTTTCTGTTTTTTCTCCATTAACAATTAGGCTAACCCAATCTTCTGTTAATCCATCACTTGGTCCTTTTAAAGTAACTGTCATTTTTCCTTCTAGGATTTCTGGATTTGATTCAATAATTTCCCATTCTGAATTTTCAATTTCATTTGGTGCAACTGTTGCTTCTTGTTCTTGTTCAGTAGTTCCGCCTTCTCCTTCTGTTTCGTTGTTAGCGCTTGGTTGTTCTGGTTCTGGTTGTGGTTCTGTTGCCACTATATATCTTACTGTTTGACTGTTTTTAGAAAAAGTTGCATTTACATATTCGTCTTCAGTTGTATTTTCTAAAGCAATAATTTGATTATCTTCTTGTAGCCCATATATTGTAGCAATTGTATTTGCTTCTACATTTTTTGTTTTAATGATCAATTGCCCATTGTAGATACTTGGATCATATTCTATTTTTTCTTCTTCAATACGTGTTCCATCTTCTAGTAGAATAGTAGTTATCTCTGTATTGTTTGGTGTTGTGCTTTCTGTTACACTTTCCACATTTTCGTTTTCTATTGTATTTTCTGAACTTACCTCCTCTGTTGTTTCACTTTCTGGTGTTACAATTTCTTCTGCTATCACATTACCATTTGCATCTATTGTTCTTCTAAGTGTTTGATATACTGATACTTCATATGCTTTTTGTATCGTTTGTGTATCAGTTGGTAAAGTAATTTCTGGTATTGTTGATAAATCAATTTCTTCAATGTCTACTTGTGCCTCTAGTGGCATATAGCCTGTTACAATTACTGTATCGTCTAATTCTGGTTCTTCTGTCGTTTCATCTGTCATTGTTTCGTTTGTCTGTGTATCATTGCTTGTTCCTTCTGTTTCTTCTGCTATTACATTTTGCTCGATTTCTTTTTCATCTAGCAATTCTTTGTTGTATAATGTTACGATTTGACCATCTTCTGTTGTGATTTCTTTTTTGTCATAATCTGTTTGTAATTGTATTTTTTGATCAGCCACTTCTGTCTCAGTTAATGTAAGTGTTCTATCTGCATCTTCGTCATTCATCAAAACTTCTGCACCATCAGATGTATAATATTTAGTTACAATGTTTCCATTTACTGCTGTTGGCAAATCAAGTAGATAGTTTCCATCTTGTGTTTCAGTTGCATCTACAATGATTGTTTGCATTCCTAATGCTTCACTTTTATCTGAAACTTCCAACTCGATTTGTATCACATTTTCTGCTCGTGATCTTCTTACATTGGTATATACGCCTACCATGATAATAATTGCCATTAATAATATACATATGTTTCTAATTTTTTTGATGATTAACTTATTTTTTAACATGTTTTTCCTCCGTTTTTTCTTGTATATTTTTTATATTTTTTTGATAATTTTATATATTATTTTTTTATATTTTTTACCTAGTTTTTCTGCTTATATTTATATCATAATATGCGGTTTTTTTCAACAATTTTCGAGGTTTTTTTTTAATTTCTTTGCACCCTAAAAAGCGCTATTTTAAGCGCTTTTCACGATTCGTATTTAAGTTTATTTTTATGCAAATTGTTTATGCTTTTTTCTTGCGTTTTTCCACATTTTTTCCACATCTTTTGCACATATTTTTCCACAGTTGTTTTCATCTAATCTATTATGGTTTTAGTGCTGTTATTGGCACAACATATACGCCATCTGGTCTTCTATAAGTTGCATTAGAAAGTCCACATATTACACAAAGAACTGATGGTGA
>CAWVJG010000121.1:0-5696 GCA_963929465.1 Bacillota bacterium | reverse complement strand
AATTTACTTTTGTACAAATTAAATTTTGTCCAAGATTAAATTCTAGATAGGTAGAATTTCGTTCCAAGACTAAATTCTAGTTTTGAACAAAATCTAGAATTTACTTTTAAACTTAAAGTAAAATGTAAATTTTTTACATTTATATTGATTATATAAGAAAAATGTTGTATAATCATACATATGCAAGTATAACTTGCATCTCATGGCTGATTCATAAATTAATTTGGAGGATATGACTATGTTAAAAATTATGAAGAAAGCTATTGCTACAACGACATTAGTAATGATGCTTATTGCACCAACAAATGTTTTTGCAGCAGAAACAAATCAAGATACAACCGAACCTGTTACAGAAACAGAGGTAACAACAAGAAGCTCAAATGAGTTTACAATGGAATTGGAACATAATGCTGCAGTTGTTGTTGATCAGTATTATATGGGGTTTAATCCTACTGTACGTGTAACGGCGAGAGGTAATTCTAACATGACCTATAAGGTGTGGGTGGTTAATCCAGCTGGAATTAAAGGTGATGTGGGATATGTACGTGGAGATGGCTCAACAATTGAAAAAAATCTTTTTTTAAGTGTTGGAGGAGACTATTATGTCTATGTACAACCATGGGGTGGAACAACCAATGGCAAATCATCATATTTTGATTTCAAGATTACTTGGTAGGTCTTTTTATGTGTAACATGTAAATTTGTTTCAATTATGGATCAGCTTTGCAGATTTTCTAGAACTTGAATTTCAAGGCCTAGCTAAAATGGGAGAATTATTTCTCCCATTTTAGTATTTTTGGATAATGAAAAGAGGGTTCCTATTTTAGGACCCCCCTCTTATGATTGAATGGTAAAAATTACTTTTTACCTATTTAACAAAAAAAGTTACATAGAAAAATTGATAATTTATATTTTATTGGATAAAATCTTTTTATAGACTTGACACATACCCTATGGGGGTATATAATCTTTTCTAAGAGGTGAGAAAAATGGAAAAGAATTGTTGTACTTCTAAAAAGAAAACTTATAGAAATGAAGAAGAAAAGAAAAAAATAACTAAAAGGCTGAATATTATAGAAGGACAGATTAGAGGCATTAAGCAGATGATAGAAGATGATAGATATTGTGATGATGTTCTAACACAGATGTTAGCCGTGAATAAGGCATTAGAGAGCTTAGAAAATGTTATTTTAGAAAAGCATTTAGAAAGATGTATTGCAAAACAAATCGAAGAAGGTAATACAGAAGTAACAGAAGAAATTATGAATTTGTTTAAAAAAATGCGATAGAGGAGTAATGTATTCTCTTTTGAAAAGCAAATCACTATCAAAATTTGCCAAAATATTTTGGATAACATAATTAATATATATGAAAAAGAATGGATAAAATTTTCAATTCATTTATATTAAAGAAAGGAAAGGTGTTAAATATGAAAAAAGTAGAAATTAAAGTTGAAGGAATGCATTGTGAGGGATGTTCAAAAAGATTAACAAAAGTATTAAATAATGTAGAAGGTGTAAAAACTGCAGAGGTTAGTTTGGAAAATAAATTAGCAGATGTAGAATATGATGAGACAATAGCAAAAATGGAAGATCTTTATGAAGCAATTGAAGATGCTGGATTTGAAGTTGTAAAAGAATCTTAACTGTGTTGTATGCGGAAATTTGATCAAGATAAAAGTCAATTTTTCATATACAATAAAAATGAATATATAAGAAAGGGACATATGATCATGAAAAAAGTTCTCTTAAAAATAGATGGAATGACATGTAGTGCTTGTTCTAATGGGCTAGAAAAGTATTTAAATAAGCAAGAGGGGATTAAACAAGCATCTGTCAACTTAGTCATGAATAATGCAAGTATTGAATATGATGAGAAATTATTAGATATTCCACAAATAGAAAAATTTGTTGAAAAAGCTGGATTTGAAAGTTTAGGAATTGACAAATTAGAAAAAGAAAAAAAGAAAGCATCAAATGAAAAATATAAATTAATTGGTCTGACAATACTTGCCATTTTCATTTTATATATTTCTATGGGACAGATGGTAGGATTACCTATTTTTGAAATCTTGAATATGCATCATAATCCAATTTATTTTTCCATTGTGCAATTTATCTTATCCATTATTGCTATTTTTTTAGGAAAAGATATTATACGAAATGGATATAAAAATTTGGTGCATAAAACACCAAATATGGACACATTAGTTGGATTAGGGGTTATTAGTAGTTTATTATATAGTATGTATAATACCTATCAAATTTTCATAGGAAATCAAGAAGCAGTTCATCATTTATATTATGAGTCTATTGTGATTATCCTCTTCTTTATTAAAATCGGAAAATATGTAGAAGGAAGAAATAAAGATAAAACAAAAGAAGCGATACAAGATTTAATGATGATAACACCCAATTTAGCTACTATTGAAAAAGATGGAAAGCAAAAACAAGTAACCTTAGATGAGATTCAAAAAGGAGATATCGTAATTTGTAAGCCAGGGGAGAAAATAGCAGTAGATGGTGAAATCATAGAAGGCACAACACATATTGATGAATCTTTTATCACAGGAGAAAGTGTTCCAGTAAAGAAAACCATAGGAAATAAAGTCATTGCTGGAAGTATGAATTATGATGGAAGTATAAAATATAAAGCAGAAAAGATAGGAAAAGAATCTACTGTATCAGAAATTGTTAGAATGGTTGTAGAAGCAACCAACACCAAAGCACCAATTGCAAAAATTGCAGATACCATTAGTGGCTATTTTGTTCCTGGTATTATTCTAATTGCAATCATAGAAAGTATTGTGTGGGCAATCTTAGGAAAAGATATTGGTTTTATTATAAACATCTTTATTACTGTATTAGTAGTAGCTTGTCCTTGTAGTTTAGGCTTAGCAACACCACTTGCGATTGTGATGGCTTCAGGATTAGCAAGCAGAAAAGGAATATTAGTAAAATCAAGTGAAGCCTTAGAAAATGCACATAAAATAAAAACAATTGTATTTGATAAAACAGGAACTTTAACAAAAGGACATTTAAGTATATCTCAAATATTTAACTATTCTGACTTAAAAGAGGATGAAATAATAGAAGCAGTAGCCAATATAGAAAATCATTCAGAGCATCCAATTGCAAGAGGAATTGTAAAATATGCAGAAGAAAAAAATATGCCAATGGACACTAAAAAAGTTACAGATTTTAAAAATACTTCTGGATATGGAATACAAGCAAAGTATAATGTAGTAAATTATCTTATTGGAAATAAAAAATTAATGTTAGAAAATCATATCAACATTGATAAAACAATAAAAGAAAATGAAATCAATGATGATGAAATATTAGAAAATGATGGAAATAGTCTTTTATTTGTAGCAAAAGAAAATATTTTAGTTGCTCTAATCGGTGTAAAAGATATTATAAAGGAAAATGCCAAAGAAGTAATTGATAAATTAAAACAACAAAACATTTCTACTGTTATGCTAACAGGAGATAATGAAAAAACAGCAAAAGCAATCGGAGAGACAATTGGAATTGAAAAAGTCATTGCAGGTGTTGTACCAAAACAGAAGGCAGAAGAAATAACAAAACTAAAAGAAAATGGATTAGTCATGATGTGTGGAGATGGTATTAATGATAGTATTAGTTTAGTAAAAGCTGATATTGGTGTTTCTGTTGGAAGTGGTACAGATATTGCTATGGATAGTAGTGATGTTGTTTTAATGAAGGATAATTTAGACAGAATTAATGACTTAATACAAATTAGTAAAAAAACAATGCGCATTATTAAACAAAACCTATTTTGGGCGTTTTTCTATAATATTTGTATGATACCAATTGCAGCAGGTGTACTAATTCCATTAGGTATCACTATGAATCCTATGTTTGCAGCTTTTAGTATGACGATTAGCAGTGTGACAGTTACATTAAATAGTTTACGATTAAAGAAAATATAAAAAATTTAACCTTGTTGTGTACGAAAAAATCTATATAGTATTCAAGATAAAAATAGATTTTCTTACAATAATAGATAAGACCTCTTCTAAAAGAGGTCTTAAAACGTATTAAAACGAAATAATAACATTTAATATATAAAATTAAATGTTAATGATAGTATATGTAAAAAATAGATATTTATACATAAAATTTATACAAAACTAGATACATATTATAAAAAACATGATATACTGATGTCAGATATAATAAAGGAGAAATGCCATGAAAAAGATATATATTATTTTAACACACACAGGAACACTACTTTCAAAGATTATTAGAAAATGGACGAAAGATGAATTTACACATGTTTCAATTGCATTAGATGAGGATTTGAATCAAATGTATAGTTTTGGAAGATTACATCCATATAATCCTTTTTGGGGTGGATTTGTAAAAGAAGGAATTCATACAGGAACTTTTAAGAGGTTTAAGAAAACAGAGGCATTTATTTATTCTTTAGATATAACACAAGAACAATATATCATGATAAAAAATGAAATCAAAAGAATAGAAGAACATAAAGCAGAATATTATTTTAATATACTAGGATTATTGGCTGTAGGATTTCATAAGAAAATTCAACCAAAACATTCTTTTTATTGTGCTGAATTTGTAAAATATATTTTAGAATCAGGAGATATATCAACTGATTTGCCAATAATTGTAAGACCACAAAATTTTAAAGATATAAAAAATTATACAGTTGTTTATAAGGGAAAATTAAGAAAATATAATAGAGAGAAAAAAAGAGAATATATTATGAAATGTATAGAAATGTGTACGAAAAAGAAGAAAGAGGCAATTTAGATAGATTGCAGTTTATTCATGTTATTGATAAACTAATATCATATTGAAAATAGGGGGAATTAAACATGAAAAAAGCAATTATAGGAATTATTATAGCCATTGTCTTAGTGGCTGTTGTAGGAATTGGCGTTTTAGTAGTAAATGATTTTAGACAGGAGGATATTTTAAGACAAGAAATGTTAGAATTTGAAAATCTAACACGTGCAGAAAACATTGATTTAGACCAGATTGACCAAAGGATTCGAGAATTAAAAACAACAGGAGATTATGGTGTCTTAGAAAAAGCAATGAAAGATTATTTAGCAGATGTGGTAAATGTTACAGTTAGTATTGCAGACATATTAAATGATGAAAGAATTATAAATGCATTAACACCTGAAAATTATACAGAAGATGGACCAGATTTTGTTCAAACAAAACAATTTTTAGAAGAAGCAAAAGGAAAGATGGAACAATATAAGACAGAAGTATTAACATTATTAACAAATGAAGGAGCTATGTCATATATAGAAGATAAAAATTTAGACCAATATTATATAGACTTATATAAAGAAATTGCTTTATCAGAAGATACTGCAATAGAAGAAAGTAATGCAGAATTAGAGGCATCTTTAGATGAAGCAATGAGTGTCATAGATACTGAATCACAAGTCATTAACTTCCTTGCAGAAAATAAAACTGGCTGGGAAATCCAAGGTGAAAACATTGTATTTAATAGTGAAGAATTACAAAATCAATATGATGAATTGGTTAGCCAAATACAGTAATGTATAAGGAGACAGCACTGATTGAAAGGTGCTGTCTTTTTTGGATAAAGAAAACCCCGCGTTTTACGTGGGGTTCTAAAAGCTTCTAGCTATGAGTGAAATAAATCTCCTCCTTTGATATAAT
>CAWVJG010000120.1:0-3926 GCA_963929465.1 Bacillota bacterium | reverse complement strand
TTCCCAAGGAATATTCCATACATATTGTGCTAAACGATAATCGCAAAATGGAACACGAAGTTCAAATCCATTATACATAGCCATTCTATCAGAACGATCTAACAATGTTTGCATAAACCAATTTAAAGTTAAATAAGAAATTTTTCGTTTTTCAGCAGTTTCCTTAGAATCTGTATCTAATATTTCAACCTCTTCTAAACTTTCGTTATAACGATAATCAATATATTCTCTTAAATGTACTTTTTTACTTAAATCAGAATGTAATAAGGTTTGCCTTTCGTTGATGGCAATTGACCAAGGAAATGTACCACTATTTAAAGCATCTTCTCTAAAAAACCATGGGTAACCTCCAAAGATTTCATCAGCACATTCACCTGTTAGAGCAACCGTTTGCTCTGGTTTTACATGTTTGCAGAACAACAATAAAGAAGAATCAATGTCAGCCATACCAGGCATATCTCTTGCAATCATACTATCATATAAATAAGAGGCAAGTTCTGGGGTGTCAATTACAACATTATGATGTTTGGTATGCAAATTTTTACACATTAAATTTATATAATAATTATCTGAATTTGGCTGAAAATCACTTTTAACAAAATTTTTATCATTATCTACATAATCAATGGAATAGGTATCTAAAGGTGGTAATTTTTCTTTTTCGTAAAAATCAGCAGCAAATTTTGTGATGATACTAGAATCTAAACCACCAGATAAGAAAGTACACAAAGGAACATCTGAAACCAATTGTCGTTCGATTGCATCTTTTAACAAATAACGAACATGATTACAAGTTTGTGCTAAATTATCTGTATGTTCTTCCGAATGTAACTTCCAATATCGTTTTATCTTTAATCCATATTCATTAAATACAGCAAAATGAGCAGGCTTTAATTCATAGATGTTCTTAAAAATTGTTGTACCAGGTGTATGACTAGGACCAATACCTAATAATTCAGATATACCTTGACTATCTAAGATTTTTTCGATTCCAGGATATTGAAATATCGCTTTTA
Organism: Bacillota bacterium; assembly: GCA_963929465.1. Classification (GTDB taxonomy): domain Bacteria; phylum Bacillota; class Clostridia; order TANB77; family CAG-508; genus CAG-269. The sequence continues at coordinate 2,910 of CAWVJG010000120.1, read as the reverse complement.
TTTCTGAACCAAATACTAAGGTATTATGGAATACAGAATAAAATAATGGTTTGACTCCAAAATGATCTCTTGCCATAAATAATTCCTTATCTTTTGTATTCCAAATAGCAAAAGCAAAAATACCATTTAGATGATGGACAATCTCTTTTCCAAAATGAATATATCCTTTTAATATCACTTCTGTATCACAATGCCCTTTAAATGTAAAACCATTTTCAATTAAGATTTCTCTAAGTTCTTTTGTGTTGTATATTTGTCCATTATAGCAAATAATATAATCTCCATATGATGTATGTTCTATCATTGGCTGTTTACCACCATCAGGATCAATCACAATTAATCGTTTATGTGCTAAATAGGCATTATCTGAAACAAAATATCCATCTTCATCAGGCCCTCTTTTTGATAATGTCTCATTCATATTTTCTAAAATTGTTTTAGAATTTTCATGTAATTTTTCTTTTATATTTACAAATCCAGTAAAACCACACATGTATTTTATACCTCCAATCTATATATCATATGCAAAAAAAGAAATAAAATTTATTGATTTTAGAAAAAAAGTATAGTAGACTTAACAAAGAAAAGTTAATTGCTATATTCAGAAAGAAAAATAGGCGGATTTTACTACTAAGAAAGGAATGAGTATAAAAATGAAACGAAAAATAAAATTCAAAAATGTAATAAAACATTTTATACTAATTACCAAACATAGATGGTTGGTTTTTAAACTATGTTGTAGACTCGGATTATATTGGAGAGGTTTCGTTCATGATTTATCTAAATATTCTCCAACAGAATTTTGGGAAAGTGTTCGATATTATGAAGGAAATCGTTCACCAATTGTCAGTACAAAGCAGGATAAAGGATATTCTGAAGCATGGTTACACCATAAGGGAAGAAATAAGCATCACAGTGAATATTGGGTAGATAGAAATGCACCAGAACAGACACCAATTATGCCATATGTATATACAGCGGAAATGATATGTGATAAATTGGCAGCAGGAATTACATATCAAGGAAAAAATTGGAATAAGGATTATCCATTAACATATTGGAAAAAAGAAAGAGAAAAATTATTAATCAATGAAAAACTAAAAGATATGTTAACAGATTTTTTTACACAAGTCAGTATAGAAGGGATAGATAAGGTTTTAACGAAGAAAAAAGTACAAGAATTGTATAAAAAATATTGTGGCAACAGTTGACAAAAAATGAAAATACTTGTATAATCTTATAGTGACTAAAATATCGATAAAAATAACAATAGATATATACATATATCTTAAGCAAGGAGGGATTTAGATGGCACAACCAAAAAGAAGATGGTCTAAAGCAAGAACACATGCTAAAAGATCAACATGGAAAAAAGAACAACCAGCATATACAACTTGTCCACATTGTCATGAGCCAGTAATGCCACACAGAGTATGCAAAAACTGCGGATATTATGATGGAAAAGAAGTAATTGCTAAAAAAGAAAATAAAGATGCATAATGAAGGGGAAAGTAGTGCTTTATAGAAGTACTATTTTTTGTTATCTAATAGTGTATATGGAGGTGTATGATGCCAAAATCTACGTTTTATAATCTAAATGAAGAAAAAAGAGAAAAAATAAAAAGAGCTTTAAAAAATGAATTTACAAAACACACTTTTGAAAAAGCATCAATTAGCAATATGATAGAAGAGGCAAACATACCAAGAGGAAGTTTTTATCAGTATTTTGAAGATAAAGAAGATGCTTTAAAATATATTATAGAAGATTTCTTAAATGATGAAAAAGAAGAAATAAAAAAATTATTAATACAAAATGAAGGAGATATATTTGTAACAACATTAGATTTATATTCTTATTTTGTAGATAAAAGTTATCATGAAGCAGAAGTAAAATTATTTCAAAATATTATTAATAAATTACGCAATGAAAATGTGAATATCTATAAAAATATAAAGTTAAAAAAATTTACAGATTTAAAAGATATGGATAAAAATAATTGCTATATCAATACAAGTCTATTAGCGATTGAAAATAATGAAGATATAGAATATATGTTAAGAATACTAACTTGCATTTTACGAGCAGAAATTATTGATGTCATGCATAAAAAGGTATCAAAGGAAGAACGGAAAAGAAGAATTATCTAAGCAAATAGAAATTTTAAAAAAAGGAATGGCAAAATAAAAACATGAAAATCTGTTTTTATGATATAATTTTAAGGTAAATACAAAAGAAAGAGGGGAGATATAAATGTTTGAAAATTTTTTAAAAAGAACAAGCTGGACAGATATTATAATATCTATCTTATTTGTGATATTAGGAGTATTGCTAATTATAAAACCTTCTGAAATGATGTCTGTTATATACATACTTTTAGGAATGGTATTATTTATCATGGGATTTTTAAAATTGGTAGATTATTTCACATCTAAAGATAAAGAAGATTACTTATTAACATTTGCATTAATAGCAACTGTATTGGGTGTGATTGTTCTATGCTGTTCAGATGTAATCACAGGAATTTTTAGAGTAGCATTAGGAATCTGGATAATTGCTTCAGGAATTAGAAATTTCCAAACTTCTTTAGTATGGAAAGAAGTGAAATCTGGACTTTGGACAATAACTGTACTATGTGCTTTATTCATGATTATGGCAGGAATTGTTATATTAGTAAGTTCAACTTTAGCAATTAGAATTGTTGGCATTGCAATTGTTATTTATGCAGTATTAGACATTATTGCAAGAACAATATTTATGAAAAAAATTTAAGATTAACTAGATGAATAAGATAAAGAGGGTGTCCTAAAATAGGAACCCTCTTATTTTTGGATAAAGAAAACCCCGCGTTTTACGTGGGGTTCTAAAAGCTTCTAGCTATGAGTGAAATAAATCTCCTCCTTTGATATAAT
>CAWVJG010000119.1:0-7524 GCA_963929465.1 Bacillota bacterium | reverse complement strand
GTTAAACTTCCACCATTTTCAATATTTCTTGCTGCACCAAAGAATTTTTTTGGTTTATGTAATGCAGCTGGATCCATACCACCTGATAATGTTCTTCCTGAAGAAGGAATCACAAGGTTATAAGCTCTTGTTAATCTAGTAATACTATCTAATAAGATAACAACATCTTTTCCTTGTTCAATTAATCTTTTTGCTCTTGCTAAAACCATTTCAGCAACTTTTACATGATGTTCTGGTAATTCATCAAATGTTGAATGAATAACTTGACCTTTGATAGAACGTTTCATATCAGTTACTTCTTCTGGTCTTTCATCAATTAAAAGGACAATTAATTCTACTTCTGGATTATTTTGACTGATACTATTTGCAACTTTTTTAAGAAGTGTTGTTTTTCCAACTTTTGGTGGAGCTACAATCATTCCTCTTTGACCTTTTCCAATAGGACACATTAAATCAATAATTCTAGTTGCATAATCATTTTGAACGGTTTCTAATTTTAATCTCTCATTTGGGTATATTGGAATTAATTCATCGAATCTTTTTCTTTTTAAAGCTTTTTCTGGATGTTCTCCATTGACTTCACCAACAAAAATTAATGACGGAAATTTTTCACCTTCTCTAAATCTAGAAATACCTTTTATAATATCACCAGTATCTAGTCTAAATCTTCTAATTTGCACCATTGAAATATAAACATCTTTTTCACTAGATAAGTAATTATCACCTCTTAAGAATCCATAACCATCTGGCATGATATCCAATATTCCTTCGACGATTTCATCACCTTCATTGGTTAATTTATAATCTACAATTGGTTCTCCATTTTCATCATATTGTCTTTCTATTGGTTCCTTTTTTGATTCTTCGTCATTTTCATTGTTTCTATTATCGTGATTATCAGTATATTCTTCATCTTGAAGAATAGTAGAAGTTGTTGTATCTAAAATTTGTTTTAGTACTTCTATAATTTCTTCTTTTTTTAATTTTGAAATATTTTTAATATTATGTTCTTTAGCTAATCGCTTTAAATCAGCTAAATTCATTGATTCTAAATCTAACATAAGACCTCCTAAATTTATATATAATTATTTTAAATATCATGGGAATAAAACGAACTTAATACGAATCTTATTATATCATAAAAAATAAAAAAAATAAACAAAATTTTCCAAAAAACAGTGGTAACGAATAAAAAATTTTTTCTTAGAAAATTAATATCTTTATTCGTTATTACTGTCTAAAAAAGGAATATAATCTAAAAGATTACATTCCTTGATCCACATATACTCTTTCATTAGGATAATACATATCTAATTTTTCTCTAGCCATTTCTTCAATAAATTCTAAAGAATTAACATTATCTTTTTGTTGCTTTAAATCTTCATTTGTTGCTTCTTCTGAAGCAATTTGTTGGTTTAATTCTTCCGTATTTTTACTATATTGATTTAAAGTTTTTTGTTGATTTATAAAAACAAATGCAATATATATAATAATTGCTATAATTAATAAATTTCTTAAAATTTTTTTATTTTTCTTCATAAGTAATCTCCATCTATTAAAAGTTTCACATATATATTATTCTACATATTTGATATAAATCCTTCTAATTTTTTGTATTTTTTACAAATTTATTTGATATTTTTACTTTTTTTAAAGCATTAGAAAAATTTTTAATACATTTTGTAAAATAATTTCTAATATTGATAATAATAAATGATATAGGATTTAAAAATAATTTTTTAATCCATTTCATTAAAAATTGAAATGGAATTTTTATTATATTCAATACTATACTAAAAATTTTCTTAACAATATTTATGATGCTTAAACTAATATTTAATATCATTTTGCTGATAAACATCAAATATATCAAAATCCCTAATATAATTGCTAAAAACATGAATAATCGTATTTCACCATTATTATATGTAAATATAGAATATAAAATGATAAAACCTGTTAAAATCCAGAATAGAGCATCTTCAACATATGTTATAAAATCAGCTGTTTTGATAGCTTTTCTCAATATTCTAAAAAAATCAAATAGTAAACCAATTAACAAACCATTTATAAGGAATATAAAGAATAATTGTAATTGTGTATAAATCATTATCTTCCCCCTATCGCAAAATTTTATTTAAATATTTTGCTAATAATACTTCCTTTATTTTTTTCAACTTCCTTGTTACTATATGCTAAATAAGAGATATTTCCCTCCACAATTACTTCAGAAGTATCAATACTCAATTTTGTAATTCTAAGATTTTCACCTTTTATAGTAAGTAAGCCCAATTCTGTTTCTACCATAATCACTTGATCATCGAAACTCAAAACATCTAAAACACCTGATATGCTTAGTTTCCCCCTGTTCTCTAATATTAAATTTTGAACTACAGCTGTATTGATTGTTTTTCTTTCATCTATCGTCATATGCATACCTCCAAATTTTTAATCTAAATTATATATATTCAGAGGTTGTCTATTTTAGAACTAGCAAAAAGGATTTTGTGTCCATTTGGGGACGTTTCTGTTTGGGACATTTTTATGTAAATCTTTTTACAGAAAATTTAAGACAAATTTATCTTTCCCTAAAATTACAAATCTAAAAAATATAGAATATAAAGCTATTACACAATTTTTATAGGATAAATTGTTAAATATTTTTATATTCTATATTTCTGTATTCTATTCAATTTTAAGGAAAGAAAAAACGAATCGCTTTCATCCTTTTCTAATAATTTACATAAAAATGTCCCAAACAGAAACGTCCCCAAATGGACATTATGCAAATATCTCATTATGCAATTTTTCTAACATTTTGTCACTAACAAAAGTTTTAAATGTAATAGAAATTTTACTTTCAGAGACATCAAATTCTAACATTTCTAATTTGTTTTGTTTAATAAAATTGATTGCTTTTATGATAGCATCTGTATTTCTAATGATTCCGTTGCCTATTATAGAAATTCTTGATACATCTTTTTTTATGATACTTTTGATTTCATTTGCTTCAATTTTTTGATTAGATATTACTGTTCCATAGTTATTATTAAATGTTGATTTCGTAATAATCGGTATGTTATATTTTTCTCCAATTTCAATACAGCGATTATGCAATACTTTTGCACCTTCATTTGATAGTTCTAACATTTCATCATAAGAAAGTTTTGTTAATTTTTTTGTTCCTTGAACTTTTTTAGGATCTGATGAATAGATTCCATCTACATCAGAAAAAATGTAACAGTTTTTAGCCTTTAAAGCTGCTGCAACTGCAACGGCTGTTGTATCAGAACCTCCTCTACCAAAAGTAGTTATGTCTAAATTTTCATTAATTCCTTGAAATCCTGTTATAATGACAATATTTCCACTTTCTAATTCTGAACAAATTCTTTCTGTATTGATGGTTTCGATTAATGCGTCTTGGTTAGTGTTATTAGTATAAATACCAGCTTGCCATCCTGTTAAAGATACAGAAGGGAATCCTAAACTATTTAATAAAATACTTAGTTTAGCTGCTGACATTTGTTCTCCACAGCTAACAAGTGCATCTAATTCTCTTTTATCAACCTCCTCTGTTAATTCATAAGCTTCATTTATTAGCTTATCTGTTGTCTTTCCTTGTGCTGAGAGAATAACAACAATATTTTGGTTGTTATTTTTGAAATCAATAATTTTGTTGGCAACGGTCTTTAAATTTTCATTATTAGAAACAGAACTACCTCCGAATTTTAAAACAATTATGTCCTCCATATTGAGCACCTTCTTTATTTCTTAATAATAAAAAGTTAAATTTATTTAAATTTAACTCTTTACATTATATTCGATTATGCTAAAATATGTCAAATTATTTGGAAAATTTTAAATAACTTTCCATGAAATCATCAATTTTTCCATCCATAACAGCTTCTACATTCCCTACTTCATAATTGGTTCTATGATCTTTTACCATAGTATACGGACAAAATACATAAGAACGAATTTGACTTCCCCAAGCAATTTCTCTTTGCTCTCCTTTTAAATCTTCAATTTTTTCCTTATGTTCTTTTTCTTTTAAATCTAATAATTTTGATTTTAACATTCTCATGGCTGTTTCTCTATTTTGTATTTGAGAACGTTCAGATTGACAGGCAACAACTGTATTAGTTGGTATATGTGTAATTCGTACAGCAGAAGATGTTTTGTTGATATGTTGTCCACCTGCGCCTGAAGCTCTATAAGTATCAATTCTCAAATCATCTGGGTTAATGTCAATTTCAATATCATCTGTAATTTCGGGTAAAACTTCTACTGAAGCAAATGAGGTATGTCTCCTTCCCCCACTATCAAATGGAGAAATTCTAACCAATCTATGTACCCCCATCTCCCCTTTCATATATCCATAAGCATATTCACCAATAATTTCAAAAGTTACACTTTTTATGCCTGCTTCTTCACCTTCTAAATAATCTAATTCTGTTACTTTATATCCATTTTTATCAGCCCATCTGGTATACATTCTGTATAACATTTCTGCCCAATCTTGTGACTCGGTTCCTCCTGCTCCAGGATGAATCGTTACAATAGCATTGTTGCTATCATATTTTCCAGATAATAGTGTGGCAAATTCTAACTTTTCTACTTCTTGTTCTAAAGTTTTTGTACTTTTTATAATGTCTTTTGCAATTTCTTCATCTGGTTCCATATTGGTTAAATCAGTTAATTCATTTAAATTTTGTATTTCATTTTCTATATTTCTATATTCATTTACTTTATTTTTTATACTTTTTATTTTTGCTAATACTTTATTTGAATGTTTTGTATCTTGCCAGAAGTCTTCTTTTAGAGTTTCTGCCTCTAAATCTTTTAATTCATTTTCTAATTTAGAGATGTCAAAGTGACTCACCCAAATCTTTTAATTTTTCTTCTAATATTTTCAGAAGTCTTGAATTTTCTTCTAATTCTAACATGTTATCACACTCCTATATAAGATTTTCATCATATTAATTTATTCTAAAAAAACTTTTTATTTTATTAACAATTCTTGATAATAAACTATCTTTTAATTCTATCATAGAAACAGGCTCATTATCAAGTGTTTCAATTCTTTTTTCTCTTTAAAAATATTATTAGGATTAATAAGATTTTTTACCAAAATATTCTTTTATTAATTTAATTAAATTATTTAATTCTTTGAATTTAGTGGAATTTGTATAAATGCCAAATTCTACTTTACCTATGTTTATCGATGTTTTTACTTCCACTAAATTAAACCTTTTATAATCATCTTTATTTATATATTCTCTGGTTATTAATCCTAATGCATTTCCTGAACTAGCAAGTTTTAAAATTGTCTTGTAGCTACTATGTTTTAATTTTAATTTTTTTCCTTTTGTTAGTTCTTCTATTCTAGTTACAACTTGTGCATAATTTCTTGGCACATATATAATTTGATTTTCTATATTTTCAAGTGTTAGTTCTTGTGTAGCAAATATTGATTCATTATTTGCAATAATTACATCGTGTAAATATCCTAACTTAATATATTGGATGCCATCATCTATATTTGTATTATCTCTTTTGGAAAAAACTATGTCTAATTCTTTATTTTTAAGTTTTTTCATCATTTCTGGTGTTTCTTCACATATTAAATTTAAATTAATATTTGGATATTTTAAGCAATAATCATTTATAACATCTCCGAAAATACAACTTCCCATATGATTATGTGTGCCAATATTAATATATCTTTCTTTACTCATTTGTCTATCTATTCTATTAAGTTCTTCAATTGGATTTTTTATTTTATTATATAATTCCTTTCCTTCTTGAGTTAAAATGACGCCTTTACTTTTCCTTTCGAACAACTTAACTGATAATTGATTTTCTAAATTTTTGATTTGCTTTGTAATTGCAGGTTGAGAAATACTTAATCGTTCACTTGCTTTTGTTATATTTTCTTCTTTTGCAACTGCAACAAAAATTCTATATAATTCAAAGTCTATCACTTATATCACTCCTGAATTTATACTTTACATATTTTTATATCACAAAAGCATGAAATATTCAAGATATCTCATGCTTTTGTGCTTAGGCCTGAAACCTCAGACCATTGTGATTTAGGCTTAATCAATCCTATAGTCAATGGTGTTACATCTAATATTAACCTCTCCCTCATATGGAAGAATTTTCCCAAAACCCGCATATAAGTGGCGAATATATGGTTCTGAAAGTGCTGGTCCTATAATACTAACACATTTGATACAAGTACCATTATTAATTTTTATGCAACATCCATTAACCCGAAGTATTGCATCTTCATAAATATTATATTTGTCCTTATAAACTATCTCTTTAGATACAGTATCAATATATATAACACCATTTAATGGAATACCAACAAATTTTGAAGAACATTTTTCATTTCTTTTTTTATTTGCTTCTATTCTTTGAAGAACTGTATTTTTTGTTGAAATGATAATGTCATAAGGTGTAAAATTGCAAATCCTAATCATTTTAGCTGGCTTTTCTATTGGGCTAATCTTATATTTTGGTTTTACTCCAAAATCAGGTCCACAATTATCACATGTTACTATTGTGATTATACCGTTTTTAAAAATAGGTGCAATATAAACTTTACCCTCTATATGTTCTACTAAGTTTCTTTTAAGCATGCAACCACGTTCAATATCAAAGTTGCATTTTAGCCTAATATCCTCTTTTGCACATACAAAAATTTCTCCGTCTCCCCATTTTTCAACCTCAATTTGAATCTTTTCTTTTGGTCTAACTGTTGCAAAACTATGATTCCATCTTTTTAGTTCTAATGTGTAATTAGTACTATTATGAAATTCAAAAGAGAATGTATAGCCTTTCCATGGGATAGCTTTGTGATTTTTGTCCTCAATGTACTCAAGACAGTTACTTAGTTCTCCATAATATTCCCGCATAAAGTTTTCCTCCTTTTATAAATCACTTATTTATAAGATTTTTTACATTTTTATTATACTATATATTGTTTTTCTCTAAAAATACCTTTTTGTACTTTTGATATAACCAATAGTTATATTAACACAATTCTATCGGTATTTTCTTAAAAAAATCAATATAATTTATATAATTTTGTTATTATTTTTTACATACTATGGTACTTTTTTGCACCATAATATATCATTCTTAATAACTTTTTAAGAAGTATCTTTCAAATTTTAATGTTTTTTATCAAAGAAAAAAGAATGTCAACATTTAACCTATGTTCACATTCTTTGATTTATTAAATTCTTTGATTATATATTTCAGTTTTAGTTGACAAATATATATTTTATGATTAAAATTCAAATTTCAAAATCAGTCAAAACCACTTATTTTATGCGTTTTTACCACAACAGTTTTTATATTTCTTACCACTACCGCATGTAGTGGAAAATTTAGTATTATTAGTATATACAATATTATCTATATTATTGGTATTTCTTAATTTAAAGAATCTTTATGAAAAGGTATATATAGTATTTATTGTATTATTCTAATTATCTTTTTTAAAATTGT
>CAWVJG010000118.1:0-8362 GCA_963929465.1 Bacillota bacterium | reverse complement strand
GAAAATGTTTGGCTTACTCAAAATGCTATGGCAGAACTTTTTAATACAACAAAACAAAATATAAGTTTACATATAAAAAATATTTTTGAAGAAAACGAACTGAATGAAAATTCAGTTGTCAAGGAAAACTTGACAACTGCTTCAGATGGCAAAAATTACAAAACAAAATTTTACAATTTAGATTTAATTATATCAGTTGGATATCGTGTAAAGTCAATTCGTGGTACTCAATTTAGAATATGGGCAAATAAATTGATAAAGGAGTATCTAATAAAAGGATATAATTTGAATGTAGATAGATTCAAAAATAATGGTGGAGGAGTATATTTTGAAGAAGTATTAGAAAAAATTAGAGATATTCGTTCATCAGAAAAAGTATTTTGGAGGAAAATTTTAGATATCTATGCTACAAGTATTGATTATGATGCAAAAGATGAAAAAACAAAAGAATTTTTTAAAACAGTTCAAAACAAGATGCACTATGCAGTACATGGAAATACTGCGGCAGAAGTAATTTTTAATAGAGTAGATAGTGAAAAAGAGAACATAGGATTAACTAATTTTAAAGGAAATATGCCTACAAAATCTGAAACAGAAATAGCTAAGAATTATTTATCAGAAAAAGAGATAGACATGTTGAATAGAATGGTATCAGCATATTTAGATGTCGCAGAAATTAATGCACTGAATATGCATCCGATGACAATGAAAGATTGGATAAAAGAATTAGATGGATTTTTAACAATGACCCATAAAGAAATATTGGAAGGAGCAGGGAAAATATCTCATGAAAAAGCATTGAAAAAAGCACATGAAGAATATGATAAATATATGAAATCCCATTTAACTCAAGCAGAAAAGGATTACTTAGAAATCATTGGAGAAGATATAAAAAAAATGAAATAGAAAGCACAGAAAAAATCATATATAGATTTAGAAAGAAAATAAGAAAAGATAAGGATTATTTCGCAAATTTTGGTGTGCAGGGCTAGATATTTCAGAGGAAGATAGATATCAAAAAAAGATTGAAAAAGAGAAGGAGATTATATATTATTGCAACAACAACGGATAAACATATAAAATAGAAATGGAGAAGAACTAGTATGAAAATAAATAAAAAATTTTAATAATAATACTCATTTTAATAATCATTACAATTGCAATAGCATTTTTTATTCATAATAATGACTGGAAAAAAATAAATATAGAAAATTATAAATATAATGAATCTACAACGGTGGAATTAGATTTAGATGGTGATAATATAAAAGAAAAGGTCAATATAAATGAAACAGGAAAATACATTTCTATTAATGATGCGGATTATATTGTTAATAAATATTTGAATGATGATGATATAACAGGTTTTAAGGATTATAATGTAAATCAATATTATATTGTAGATTTAAATAGTGATGGAATATTAGAGATTATACATAGAACTTTTTCGAATATGATTTCACCAATTACTAGTGAGTATACAATATATAATTATACAAATAACAACTTAAAAGAGGTAGGTAATATATCTATAATGGGAAATCTTCCAAATGAGATATATGTTAAAGGAAATAAAATAAAATTTGAATATTGGCCATATGAATCTCCAGAAGATTATACTAAAGAAGTTATATATGAATTAGATATATAAAATTTATTCACCAGAAAAAGTATTATAAAGTAAGATATACCAACTATTTTAATGAGTAGTAACATGATACGCAAATTTGAGTGGTAATAATGAAATAGTTCTGAGGAAGAGAGATATAGGAAGAAGATTGAAAAAATAAATACGAAATCTTTTTCATAATAGGGGAGAGAATTAATTTATGTCAATATCAAGAGAAATAATACTAAAAATATTAGAAGCACGAAAAAGACATTGGACTCAAAAATATAGTAAACATTACAGGGAGATGGCACCGAATAAAAACGAAAAAATATATATAATTCATTGTATTTTTAGTTTTTTAATTTTAATTTTAGATTTATACTATTATGAAACATTTCCTAATGTATGGATATTGTTTACGCTGGAAGCTTTTATCTTATTTGGTATGTTTATGATAAATCCGTGCTATAAGTTAGATATTATACTCTTACCAATGATTGGAGTCATGTTATCTATGTTAATAAATGGATTGGTAATTGTTTTTATAGGTGGAATACGACCATTTGAGATTAATAGTCTGGGAAATGGATTTACGGTATCAATAAATGCTACTTTCTGTTTTATTATAAATGGAAGTAAAATGAACGTAATAAAAAATATAGATGCAAGTAAATTTGTTAAACAAGAATGAATATTATCAATCTATGGGATGTTCTAAAAGTGTTTTTTCAAAGGAAAAAAGTATAGGAGAGAAAAAATGAAGGAAAAAGTAAAAGGAATTATCAATTCAAAGAAAATAATTTTAATGTGTTTGGTGTTATTAGCTATCATATTTGCAATACCATCTATGAAATATTTATTAGAAAATAAAACGATATTGAATTTTAATCAATATTTTAAATTTTATTTAAATGATACAAACCGACTTGAACAAACGATAATATATTTAATCATTTTAACAGGATTAACCATTTGCTATTTTTTAGTTGTAAAAAATAGGGATAAGCTATTGAAAACGGATAAGCAAATGTACATCTATATAGCCATTATTTCCCTTATTTTTGTATTTGTCGTACCATTCTTAAGTTCAGACATATTTTACTATTTAGGAGTAGGTAGATTAGATAGTGCATATGGACAAAATCCATATTATGTAACAATAAAAGATTTTGTAGAAAGTGGAGATAATCGTCAATACTTAGAAAATGATACGGTATTAGCAAAAGGATATGAAAATGACTGGGGAAGTACAACAGTTGTATATGGACCTGTGTGGACATTAATTTGTAAGATTGTAGCAGGGATTTCCTTTGGAAATATTGATATAGCCTTATTGCTATTTAAATTATTCAATATGGAAATTCATTTAGTAAACTGTTATCTTATCTATAAATTAACAGGAAAAAAATTATTTGTTTTATTATATGGATTAAATCCATATATGCTTATAGAAGGAATTGCAAATGTACATAATGATATATATGTTGTGACATGTATATTAGCCTCTTTGTATTTCTTATTAAAAAAGAAAAATATCATTGTAAGTATCGTATTTTTAGCATTGGCTACTGCCATAAAATATTTTGCAATTTTATTATTGCCATTTATGATTATTTATTATTTTAGAGACAAAAAGCCTTTGGAAAGATTGAAGAGCTGCTTTTTATATGGTATGCTATTTATCTTTATGATAGTCATTACTTATTTACTATATATACAAGATCTACAAGTATTAAGTGGAATCATAACACAACAAGAGAAATTTGCAAAAAACTTTTATATTATATTAATGCAATATTTTTTTATACCAGATTTACTTTCAAATGTGAATAGAGTATTTTTAATTTCATTTATCATCATCTATTTCTTTACCTGTTTGACATTATTGAATAAAAAGCAGATAAAATTTAGGGAGGAAATGAAAAAAGTAGAATATTTTTTAATAGCATTCTTATTTTTACTAATTACTAATTTTCAACCATGGTATATTATGTGGCTATTTCCATTGATGATGTGGCAAAAGAAAAAGGTGATACAATTTGTTGTTCAAATTGCATTGGTTAGTCAATTTGCCAATAGTATTTTCTTACTTAATGGAGAAGGATGGGAAAATGGAACACCATTTACATTTTTCATGTTATTAGGGATTTTCTTGTGTTGGAATGTGAGAGATATTTTTCAAAATAGAAGCAGGTCTAAAATCACAAATGTTTGATATACATTATTTTTCATATCTTGTGTGTCGCGACCACAAAAGTTAGAAAATAGAAAGTAAAAATAGTTGAAGGTTATGTAAATTTGTAGTATAATTTGATAGTTGCCAATATAATTTATTTTTGGGAGATGTATACATTTCCTAACACCACATTTTGAAAGGAGTTAAAAATGAGTAGAGAAAAAAGAGGACGGATATTAATAAGCATATGTAGATTTTTAGTAGAAATACTAATCATTGTTGCTATGTGGATAGTCAGTATAGTTATTTTGTCCGTACTGCTTAAAGAAAATGTTTTAGTATGGGTTGTTGTGCCAATGTTATTGGTGTGTGTGTTCGTTTTTTACAGATTGACAACAAGAATAACAAACAAGAAAAATGAAAAAATAGCAGAAAAAACGAATGACCAATTCATTGATGCCACAGAAAAAGAGACAGAGGAAGAGAATAAGATGGAGGTAGAGAACAAGAAACAGAAAGAAGAAAAATCTTTTGATGTCAAAGAAACAGCAGATGATGATAATGCGGATGAAGAAGATGATGATGACTATTATACAACAAAAATAAAGAAAATCGAGGTAAAATTTTCTGATGTTGCAGGGATAGATGAAGAAAAAGAACAATTGGAAGAGATTGTGAATTTCTTAAAGTATCCTCAAAGATATACAGAAAATGGAGCAAAAATTCCTAAAGGCATTTTGCTGGATGGAGAGCCAGGAACTGGAAAGACACTCTTAGCTAAGGCTATTGCAGGAGAGGCAGGAGTGCCTTTCTTTCAAACAACTGGTTCAAGCTTTGAAGAGGAACTGGTTGGAGTAGGCGCTTCACGCGTTCGAAAGCTTTTCAGAAAAGCTAAGAAAGAATCTCCATGTATCATCTTTATAGATGAAATTGATTTTTTAGCTCGGAGTCGATATAAAGGAAAATCTGATAGCGAACAAACGCTAAATCAGCTGTTGGCTGAAATGGATGGCTTTGATAGTGATGATAATGTTATTGTCATCGCTGCTACAAATCATATAGAGATTTTAGATCCAGCACTAATACGGTCAGGGCGTTTTGACAGACATATTTCTGTGCCTATGCCAGATATATTGGCAAGAGAAAAAATTCTTCAAGTTCATGCTAAAAATAAAAAATTTGAAGAAGATATCTCTTTAAAGGAAATTGCTAAAAAAACAGTAGGATTTTCTGGGGCAGACCTAAAAAATCTTCTAAATGAAGCTGTTATCTATTCTGTGAATCATGGCAGCAATGGAATTATTACAAAAGAGGCAATTGATGAATCAATTGCTAGAATATTGCTAGGCCTTCAAAAAAGAAATTCAGCAATAACAGAAGAAGAGAGAAGGTTACTAGCTGTCCATGAATCAGGACATGCTATCATATCTGCAATTGTAAGACCTGAAGTCAAAAATCTTGGTATATCCATTATTCCGAGAGGAACAGCTGGAGGATATAATTTCTTTGGTATTACAGATAGAATCTACCAAAGAAAAACAGAATTGTTCAAGCAAATGCAAGTTAGTTATGGGGGAAGAATCGCGGAGGATGTCATATTTGATGACATCTCAAGCGGAGCAGAAGATGATTTAGAAGAAGCTACTGAAATAGCCTATCAAATGACTATGAAATTTGCTATGAATGAAACATTGATAACTAAGATTCATGGCGAAGATGATTTCAATACTCATCTGGATTCCGTCAAAATAGACGAGGTTGAACAACTTTGTCAACAAGCATATGACAGTGCATATGCAATTATACAAGAGAATAAAAAACAGCTTCTTGGGTTGGCAGATTTACTTATAGAAAAAGAGTATTTGTCACAAGAAGAAGTAGAAAAATTTTTAAAAGAAGCGTACTCCTAAAGGGTACGTTTCTTTTTTTGAAAATCTTAAATAAATTTAACAAATTAGATTTTCTTATGGAAAAAGGAGAATAGTTATGGTATAGTATGATAAGAACTGAAGATTTTTAATTCTTTTGAAGGAGGAAAAAATGGATAATTTTGTTTTAATAGATGGAAATAGTATCATGAATCGAGCATTTTATGGAATCATGGGAAGTAAAATGTTAACAACAAAAGATGGAAAATATACAAATGCGGTATATGGTTTTTTAGCAATTTTGTTTAAATTAATAGAAGATACGAATCCAAAATATATGGCAGTGGCATTTGACCTAAAAGCACCAACAGCAAGACATAAATTATATGAAGGATATAAAGCTAACCGAAAAGGAATGCCAGATGAACTTGCAGAGCAAATGCCATTAATTAAAGAAATATTAAGAGCTATGAATATTGATATCGTAGAAAAAGAAGGCTATGAAGCAGATGATGTTTTAGGAACACTTTCTAGATATGGAGAAAAGCAAGGACTTCATGTTACGATATTATCAGGAGATAGAGATACCTTCCAATTAGCAACAGATAATGTAACAATTCGAATTCCTAGAACAAAAGGTGGAAAGACAGAAACAGATTTATTTGATAGAAATAAAATTATAGAAACTTATGGAATAGAACCAAAACAATTAATAGAAGTAAAAGGTTTGCAAGGAGATAGCTCAGACAATATACCAGGTGTTCCAGGAATTGGAGAAAAAACAGCATTATCTTTGATTCAAAAATATGGTTCGATTGACAATCTATATGACAAAATAGAAAAAGATGAAGATGATTTAAAAGGAAAACAAAGAGAAAAGATTAAAGATAATAAAGAATTAGCAGAATTATCTAAAACATTGGGAACCATAAATCTAGAAGTTCCAATCGAAGATACTTTAGAACAATTCAAAGTAGAAGAATGGGATAAGGAAGAAGTATTAAAATTATTTAAAGAATTAAATTTTAATCGATATATTGAAAGATTTCATTTAACAGGTGAAAAAAATAGCCAAGAAGAAAATTATAAAATAGAATTTAAAATGATTGAAAAATCAATAGAAGAAGTTATCGATATTGTAAAAGCACAAAAAAGTATGACATTTTATTTGCAAACAGAGGCAGATGAATCACCAGAGAATATCATAAAAGAAAAAATAATAGGAATGAGTGTATATAATCCAGACACGCAAGAAGCCTATTATATAAAACTAAACCAAGAGGAAGTAGCACAACTAAAAGAAATATTGGAAGATGCAGAGATAAAAAAGACAAGTATCAATTTAACAAAAGTATATATTTTATTAAAACAAGCAGATATTACTTTAGATGGAATTGAAAATGATATATCTATCGGCGCCTATATTTTAAATCCAACAAATAATAAGTTGGACCTTAAAAATTTAGCAATGCAATATTTAGAACTAGATATAGAAGAATATATAGGGGAAGAAGATAATCAAAAACAAATGACACTATTTGAAGAAAATAATGTGCAAAATGATAAAAAAGCTTCAGAAAAGTATAATTTGTATGTATATGTCATTGAAAAAATAAACACAATCATTTTACAAAAATTAAAAGAAACCAACAGCTTTGACTTATATACTAATATTGATATGCCAACAGTAGAAGTTTTATCTAGTATGCAATGGAATGGAATGTATGTAGATGAACAAGAATTAAGTGCATTTGGAGAAGAATTAACTTCACAAATTGAAGTTCTAACAAAGGTAATCCATGAAATGGCAGGTGAAGAATTTAATATTAATTCGACAAAGCAATTAGGAGAAATCCTTTTTGAAAAAATGAAATTACCAGTTATTAAGAAGACAAAAAATGGATATTCTACAGATGTAGATGTTTTAGAAAAACTAAAAAGAGAAGATCCGATTATTGGAAAGATATTAGAATATAGACAATTAATGAAATTAAATTCAACATATGTAGAAGGACTAAAACCATTTATTAATCCAAAAACCAAAAGAATTCATTCCTTTTTCCATCAAACCATAACAGCGACGGGAAGAATCAGCTCAACAGAGCCAAATCTACAAAATATTCCTACCAGATTTGAATTAGGAAAAAGAGTAAGAAAGGTATTTAAACCAGAAGAGGGAAAAGTATATATTGATGCAGACTATTCTCAAATAGAGCTAAGAGTATTAGCACATATTTCAGAAGATAAACATATGATAGATGCTTTTAATCATAATGAAGATATTCATAAACAAGCAGCTTCAAAAGTATTTAAAACACCAATTGATGAAGTAACCAAAGAACAAAGAAGTAATGCAAAAGCTGTAAACTTTGGGATTGTATATGGAATTAGTGATTTTGGATTAGCAGAACAACTAAGTATTTCTAGAAAAAAAGCAAAACAATATATAGATGAATATTTAACAGAATATGCAGGAATAAAAGAATTTATGGAGAATATTATTGAAAAGGCAAAAGAAAAAGGATATGTCGAAACTTTATTCCATAGAAGAAGATATGTTCCAGAATTGAGTTCAAAAAACTATATGGTAAGACAATTTGGAAATAGAGTAGCGATGAATACACCAATTCAAGGAACAGCAGCTGACATTATGAAAATAGCGATGATTAATGTGAACAAAGAATTGAAAAAAAGAGGATTAGAAGC
>CAWVJG010000117.1:0-19665 GCA_963929465.1 Bacillota bacterium | reverse complement strand
TCGTGTCAGTGGTTCGATTCCACTTGAAGCCACCAGAAAGTAGTATTTGAGAAAATACTACTTTTTTATTGTATAGGAAAAATCAACTTTTATCTTGACCACATATAAGATTTTTCCGTATACAACAAGGTTAAGCTACTTATATTCGTGCAATAATCTTACAATTAGCATATTTTAAATTTCATGCTTCACATTGACATACATGTAAAAAAATGCTAAAATTTAATTGTACATTAAGTTTTACCCACAATTTCGAACAAAATATTCTAAATATGCTGAAAAAATATATAATTATATAATGTAAAAATTGGAGGTGAAAGATATGTTAATTTCGACAACTTCATCAATAGAAGGAAAAACAATAAAAGAGTATAGAGGCGTAGTATTTGGAGAAGTAATAAATGGTGTAAACTTTATTAGAGATTTTACAGCAGGCATTACTAATGTAATCGGCGGTAGAGCAACAGAATATGAAGAAGAACTAATAGACACGCGAGCAGAAGCTTTAAATGAAATGATAAAAAGAGCAGAAAAAATAGGAGCTAATGCGATAATTGGAACAAAAGTAGATTATGAGACTATTGGAGAAAATGTTTCTATGCTTATGGTTGTAGCATCAGGAACTGCAGTAGTTATAGAGTAAAATAAAAGGAGAATAATGTTATGAAAAAAAATAGTGAATATGTTGGAGTAGATGAAAAATTTATACCAGAATATGAAAAATATGTAAAAGATTCAGTTTTAGGAAACAGAGAAGAATCTAAAAATAAAATTAAAAAAGGTTTAAAAATAGGATTAGGAGTATTAGGAGTATATGCAATTTGGGTTTTATTGGCAATAGTATTTTTAGTAGTTGTAGTAGTTCTAATTTTTAATCATGCAAGGAAAACAAATGAGCAAATCTTCGGACTTTTTGGTAATGTAGTAGAGCAAGTAAACGGTGAAACACAAAGTACAGAAAATTCAGAGAACCAAATGGAAGGAATGCAAAATGTTGTGAATAGTATGAGCAATATGATGGATCAATTTATGAATGATGAACAAAGTACAGAAGACACAGAGAACCAAATGGAAGAAATGCAAAATGTTGTGAATAGTATGCGCAATATGATGGATTAATTTATGAATGATGAATCAAGTAGTATAAATAAAGATATATAAAAAAAGAACATTTAAGCATGTAAAAAACTTAAATGTTCTTTTTATTTTATTAATACATTCCATCCATTCCTGCTGGTGCTCCATCATGTCCTCCACAACACTCTTTCTTTTCAGGTGCATCTGCAACTAGGCTTTCAGTTGTTAATACCATTGAAGCAATTGATGCTGCATTTTGTAGAGCACTTCTTGTAACTTTTGTAGGATCTACAATTCCTGCTTTTTTCATATCTACATATTCTTCTTTTGCTGCATCAAATCCGATACCAGCCTTTTCATTTTTAACTTTATTAACAATCACTGCTGGTTCTAATCCTGCATTAATAGCAATTTGTCTTACTGGTTCTTCTAATGCTTTTAATACAATCTTAGCTCCTAATTGTTCTCCACCTTCTAGTGTACTTACTAATTTTTCAACAGTTGGAATAACATTTACTAAAGCTGTTCCACCACCTGCAACAATACCTTCTTCTACTGCTGCTTTTGTTGCAGATAAAGCATCTTCAATTCTTAATTTTTTATCTTTCATTTCTACTTCTGTTGCAGCTCCAACCCCGATAACTGCTACACCACCAGCAATTTTAGCTAATCTTTCTTGTAATTGTTCTCTATCATAATCGCTCTTTGTTTCATTGATTTGTGCTTTGATTTGAGCAACTCTATCAGCAATTTGTTGTTTATCTCCTGCACCATCAACAATAATTGTATTTTCTTTTTGTACTTTTACTTGTTTTGCTCTACCTAATTGTGCAATTGTTGTATCTTTTAATTCTAATCCTAAATCTGATGTGATGACTTCTGCTCCTGTTAATGTAGCAATATCTTGTAACATTGCTTTTCTCTTATCTCCAAATCCTGGAGCTTTAACAGCTACAACATTTAGTACACCTCTTAATTTATTTAAAATTAATGTTGATAATGCTTCTCCTTCCATATCATCACAAACAATTAATAGTTTTCCTGATTCTTGCATTAAACTTTCTAGTAATGGTAAGATTTCTTGAATGTTACTTATCTTTTTATCTGTTAATAAGATATATGGATTATCTAAAACAGCTTCCATTTTTTCTGTATCTGTTGCCATATATGGTGATAAATATCCTTTGTCAAATTGCATTCCTTCTACAACATTTAATTCTGTATTTGATGTTTTTGATTCTTCAATTGTAATAACACCATCTTTTGAAACTTTTTCCATTGCTTCTGCAATTAAGTTTCCAATTTCTTCATTGTTTGCAGAAATACTTGCAACTCTTGCAATATCGTCTTTTCCATTAACTTCTGAACTAATTTCTTTTAGCCCTTCTACTGCAGTATTAACAGCTTTATCCATACCTCTTTTGATTGCCATTGGATCTGCACCTGCTGCTACATTTTTTACACCTTCTTTAATCATGCTTTGTGCTAAAACTGTAGCTGTTGTTGTTCCATCACCTGCAACATCATTTGTTTTTGTTGAAACTTCTTTAACTAATCTTGCACCCATATTTTCAAATTTATCTTCTAATTCAATTTCTTTTGCAATTGTTACACCATCATTTGTGATAAGTGGTGCACCAAAGCTTTTATCTAATACAACATTTCTTCCTTTTGGTCCTAATGTCACTTTAACAGTATCTGCTAATTTATTAACACCTTCTAATAAAGATTTTCTTGCATCTTCTCCAAATTTAATAACTTTTGCCATTTTTCTCTATCTCCCTTCAAATTAATTCTTTAAAACTTAAATTTTTATTCTACAACAGCTAATATGTCATCTTGTTTTACAATAATATAATCTGTTCCTTCATATTTTACTTCTGTTCCAGAATATTTACTAACAATAACATTATCACCTTTTTTTACAATCATTGCTTCTGGTTTTCCATCTATGATTTCGCCAGGTCCTACTTCTATAACTTCTGCTACTTGTGGTTTTTCTTGAGCAGCCTGTGCTAGTATAATTCCACTTTTTGTTGTTTCTTCGCCTTCTTTCATTTTTATTAATACTCTACTTCCTAATGGTTTAATCATTTAAATTACCTCCTTTATTTTTAGCACTCTATCTTTGTGACTGCTAATAATGTATACCCATTTTTATCAAATGTCAATAGTATTTTTTGATTTTTCACATAAAGTTCACACATTTATTGTATTCCTTGATTTTTCAATATATTCCTGATTTTAAAATCTTGTCATTTATATGTTCCTTTTTTATTTCTTCTGCCATAATTCTTTTTTAATTTCAACTGTAAAACCTCATAAAATCCTCCTCTATTTGTCTTTATGTAAATTCTATGGTATAATAAATCTATAAAACTTGTTGATTGCTACATTCTATAACTAGTTCTTTTACTTGATATTTGAATGTGGCATATTAAGAGGGGAAAGGAGGTACAAAATATGATGAAAAGCAACCCTCTCTTCTATGGAAAGGTACGAAAGAGCAAAGAATTGATCTTTCGTACCTGGACACTGGCACTCCTATTTATAGGAGTAGCCAGCGGAGTCCGGATCCACCCTCATCTAAAAGATGAGGAGTGGTACTGGATTCTGTCCTTTGGAAAGTGTTGGATTCCGCATCTGCGGATAACGCACTGTCCAAAGGGTGGGGAGCACGAGCTCCCCAACTCGACAGACAAGCCGATGCTTGTTCTGTCGATCAAAAGGGCCTATTAAGGCTCTTTTGATTTTTATTTAAAAATTTATCTAAGTTCTATTAAAGTCTGAAGGTTCTCCTAAAATTCACCTTATTTCTCTACAACCACTTTCTCATCTTTAATACCAATTTTATTCACTTTATTCTTTTTCAATTTACCATCTAATATTTCTTCAGCTAAACTATCTTCTAATACACTTTGAATCGTTCTTCTTAAAGGTCTTGCACCAAAGTTTTTATCAATTCCTTTACTTGCAATTAACTTTTTAACAGATGGTTCTAATTCGATTTCTATTTTTTGGTCTTTTAATCTTCCAACCACTTCTTTTAACATAATATCAATAATCTTATCAATTTCTTCATCTGTTAATTTATGGAATACAATAATTTCATCAATACGATTGATAAATTCTGGTCTTAATTCTTTTTTCAAAGCCTCCATAACTTCTTTTTTGGTTTCTTCATATTCTTTTTGTGTATCTCCCGTATTTTTAGCATTTGAGAAGCCTAAAGATTTTTTATCTGTAATTAATCTTGCTCCTATATTAGAAGTCATGATAATAACTGTATTCTTAAAATTAACTGTTCTTCCTTGGCTATCTGTTAATCTACCATCTTCTAGTATTTGAAGTAACATGTTCATAACATCTGGATGTGCTTTTTCAATTTCATCAAATAAGATAACAGAATATGGTTTTCTTCTTATTTTCTCTGTTAATTGACCACCTTCATCAAACCCTACATATCCTGGAGGTGAACCAATTAATTTAGATACAGAATGTGGTTCCATATATTCAGACATATCAATTCTTATCATGGCATTTTCATCACCAAATAGACATTCTGCTAATGCTTTTGATAATTCTGTTTTACCAACACCTGTTGGTCCTAGGAATAAGAATGAACCAATTGGTCTTTTAGGATCTTTTAATCCGACTCTTCCTCTTCTAATTGCTTTTGCAACTGCCTCTACGGCTTCATTTTGACCAATCACTCTTTCATGCAAATTTTCTTCTAGATGTTTTAATCTTTCATTTTCATCCTCTGTAATCTTTTTGGCTGGTATTCCTGTCCAGTTAGCAATTACCTCTGCAATATTTTCCTCTGTAATGTCTGTTACAGATTTATTATTTTTATTTTTCCATTTATTTTGTTCTTTTTCATATTTTGCTTTTAATTCTTTTTCTTTATCCCTTAAGGATGCTGCTTTTTCAAATTTTTGAATTTTAACAGCTTCTTCCTTGTCTTTTGTTACATTGGCAAGTTCTTCTTCCAATTCTTTTAAAGAATCCGGTTCTGTATATGTTTTTAATCTTGCTCTTGATGCTGCTTCATCTATTAAGTCAATTGCCTTATCTGGTAAATATCTATCATTAATATATCTAACAGATAATTTGACTGCTGCATCAATTGCTTCATCTGTTATTTTTACATTATGATGTGCTTCATATTTGTCTTTAATACCTTTTAAGATTGTAATGGTATCTTTTTCTGATGGTTCATTAACCGTTACCGGACTAAATCTTCTCTCTAAGGCAGAGTCCTTTTCAATAAATTTTCTATATTCATTTAAAGTTGTTGCACCTACTAGTTGAATTTCTCCTCTTGCCAATAATGGTTTTAAGATATTTGCTGCATCGATTGCCCCTTCTGCTGAACCTGCACCTACAATTGTATGAACTTCGTCAATAAATAAGATAACATCTCCTGCTTTTTTTACTTCATTCAATGCTTTTTTGATTCTTTCTTCAAAGTCTCCTCTGTATTTTGCTCCAGCTACCATACTAGAAATATCAACAGTAACCACTCTTTTATTTTTTAGAATTTCCGGAACATCTCCTGACACAATTTTTTGTGCCAATCCTTCTACAACTGCTGTTTTACCAACACCTGGTTCACCAATTAGACATGGATTATTTTTTGTTCTTCTTGATAAAATTTGGATGACCCTTTCAATTTCTTCTTTTCTTCCGATAATTGGGTCCAATTTTCCTTCTTTTGCTTTTTCTGTTAAATCTTCACCAAATTGATTTAATGTTGGTGTTTGGTTATAGCTTCCAGATTTTCTTCTTCCATTTTTAGAATCACTTTCTCCTGCTAAATCCTCACCTTCATTAATCACTCTGATAATTTCTCCATATAGTTTTGGAATATTGACATTTAATTCGATTAAAATTCTTGCTGCTACACTATCTCCTTCTCTTAATAATCCAATTAAAAGATGTTCTGTTCCTATATAGTTATATCCTAATTTTCTTGCTTCAATAAATGCATTTTCAATAACCCTTTTTGTTCTTGGTGTAAATCCTAATGTCTCTTCAATTGGTTCATCTTTTCCAACCAATTCAATCGTTACATCGATAATATTTTCTGGTGTAATTTCTTGGTTTTCTAAAACTTTAGATGCTACACCACTACCTTCTTTTGCTAATCCATATAGCAAATGTTCTGTTCCAATATATCTATGTCCTAATTCTAATGCTGCATCATTGGCAATTTCTATTGCCTTTTTCGCTCTACTTGTAAAATTATATGTCATCATTATCACCTTACCTTTCTTTTTAATTTTGTCCTTTTGGGGACGTTTCTGTTTGGGACATTTTTGTCCTTTTAGAAATTCTCATTAGGATTGTTTCTGTTTGCAACATTCAGAAACACTTCCTTTTGAACTTTTATTCTCGAGAAACTATTGATTGATAACTTGTTTAATCATTTCTGCTCTCTTGATTTCTCTATCTAATCTTTCATATTGCTCTCCAAAATATTTTTGTAAATTACCAGGTTGAATGTATAAGTACATTTTTTGTATTTGTAAATCAGATAATTCTTTTAAGATTCCTAAATCTACTCCTAATTTGACAGTAGATAATAGGTTTTCAGCTTCTTCCATAGTAATCTTCTTACAATTCGTTAAAATTCCATAATTCCTATAAATTAAGTCTTCAACTTCAATACCTTCATTTGCCAAAAATCTTCTAGCTTCTCTTTCTTGTTTGATAACTTTTTCTACAATAATTTTAATATTTTGTATAATCTCATTTTCTGTAATTCCTAATGTTTTCTTATTAGATATTTCATACATATCTCCAACAATATGACCTGCTTCATCATAAACACCTTTGATATTAATACCAAAGTTATTAATAGCTTCTAAGACTTTTTCTGTATTTCTTGTCTTAGCCAAACCTGGTAAATGTAATTTTACAGAAGCTTTTAACCCTGTTCCTATATTATTAGGACAAGCAGTTAAATAACCATATTGTTTGCTAACACAATAGCCAAATATGTCTTCTATTTTTTTATCAATTTCAATCGCTAAATTTAATGTATTTTCTAATTCCAATCCACTACTAAATACTTGTATTTTTAGATGGTCATCTTCTCCTATCATTATACAAATATTTTCTTCATCATTGACTAAAATAGCCCCTATATTACCTGATTCAAAAGCAAAATTATAATTAATCAAGCCTTTTTCTACTAAACTTAATTTAGTAATATCATCCATATCTTCTAATTTCAAAAATCTTAATCCGTATCCTATTTGATATATATTATCTTTTATTTTATTCTCCAATTCTTGTAATTCTTTTGGACTTAAATGAAAATTATACCCTTGTATATTTCTTGAAAAACGTATTCTTGTATTAATTGCTATATCTGATTCTTTTCCACTTTGTAAATACCAATTCATATTATCCCTCTTTTCTATTGATTATTTTCTTCTAATTTCTTAATTTCATCTCTTAGTTTTGCTGCATCTTCATAACGTTCCTCTTTAATAGCTTGTTTTAAGTCCTCTTTTAATCCTTCTAATTTTTCTTCTGGAGTCTCTTCTTTTTTGCTTTGTTCCTTATTCTCTTTTCTTTCTTGTCTTTCTTCTATTTTCTTATCAATACTTTTTCCTAATCTTCCTACATGACGATTACTACTTTGAATTCTTCTAATAATAGGATCTAATCTATCTTGAAAAACATCATAACAATTTGCACAACCTACTCTTCCAGTATGTGCTATATCTTCAAATGTATATCCACAATTATCACATTTTAGAGTTTTTAACTCATTAAACATTGGCATAAATTCTGTATTTGAAAAATCTTCTAAGAAATCTCCGAAAAAACTTGAAAAGTTAATTGGCATATCTAATCCAATTTCACCAATTCCTAATTTTTTACTACACTCCTCACATAAATTTAATTCTCTTCTTACTCCATTTATATTTTCTGAATATCTTACATTTGCTTCTCTTTTTTTACAATTATCACATAACATAATAATTCCTCCTTTATTCTATATTTAATAACATATTTTTAAATATCTTTGCTCTTAATTTATCTTTTACATCTTTTGCTAACAGTAATACATTATCACTTGTTGCCACTTTTAAGAGCTTTGCTTCTTCTTTAGTTATTAAATCATAAGTTAGAAAGTCACTAATTAGTATATCCACATCATTAGAAGTCATTTCATCTCCAATATTTTTAATAATGTGCATAAAATAATCTGACTTTGTATTATTTACTTTTTTTATGGTAATATGACCTCCACCACCTCTTTTGCTTTCTACATAATATCCTTGAGATGGTTTAAATCTTGTTGATATAACATAATTAATTTGTGATGGTACACAATTAAAATGTTCTGCTAATTCATTTCTTTGTATTTCTACTAATTGATTATCATCATCAAATAAATCTTTTATAAATTCTTCTATTACATCTGACATTCGCATTGGTCTCATCTCCTTTTTTGACTTTGACTTTCTTTGACCTACATTATTATTATACGCCCTTTTTATATTTTTTCAACTTTATTTTTACTCAATTTGTTCATAATTTTTAGAAAATTTTTTTGATTTTCCATATATTTTATGCTTTTTTATACTTTTTTCTCACTATTTTTCATTTTTTCTTTTATTTTTGTCATCTTCACTTTTAGTCATATTATCCAATTCTTCTGCCCTTTCTTTTTGATTAGGTAAAGAAACCCATGCAAAATAGGATGAAATAAACTCTCCATATTTTGTGCTATCTTCCCCCACTTCATATTTTTCTTCTAACTCACTATTAACTCTATGTTCAAAATCTTCATTATTATTTTTATCAATTCCATTTGACTTTTTATTATCCATAAAAAAATGCACTTCCTTTTTTTATTTATTACTATTTCGTTTTGAATAGTAACTTCTATTTTAGGTATGTGCATTTTTTCCTTTTTTATTCACTTAAATGATTTTTTGTTGTCATGAAATTTAAAATTTTATTAAATATTGCTTTACTACTACTATATATTTTGAGCTAATAATCTTTTTTCTAAATAGTTTTGTGCTGTCTCAATTTTATATAGTCTTGCTTCATAAGATTCATGTGCAATTTTATTATTTAAAATTTCCTCATCTAATTTATCTTCTATCTTTCTAAATCTTTTGTCTAAATACTTTATCAAATTGTGAAACTCTTTTGCAATTTCTTTACTTTGCTTACTAATTGCTTCCTCAATTTTTTTGTCCATTGCTTTTAATAAACGTTCCTCTTGTGCTAATAACTTTTGGTCAAATCTTTCTTCTAATGCTGATAGCTTTTGATCAAATTTTTCTTCTAATGATGATAACTTTTGATCAAATTTTTCTTCTAATGCCAATAATTTTTGATCAAACTTTTCTTCTAGATTGTCTACTTTTATTTCTAAATTATCTACTTTTGTTTCTAGTTTATCTACCTTTGTTTCTAAATTATCTACTTTTGCTTCTAAATTATCTACCTTTGTTTCTAAAACGTCTACTTTCTTTTCTAATGTATCTACTTTTGCTTTTATTTCTCTTATCTCTTGCAAAATAAGTTCTAAGGTTTCCTGCATATTCCTCACCTCCTTGAATAGAATGATTTTAAAGTGAAATTTTAAGATGTAAAAAATTGGAACAAAAAATTTTAATTGAATAAAAATGATGAACTGATTATATTATCTTTTATATAAAAAGTCAACAAAATTTTCTATTTTTATAAGAAACTTTTTTTAGTCTTTTCTAACTTACCATTTATCAACAGAAAGGAGGATTTCATGTTTCTAAAAAATAACTTTATTGTATTAAAATTAAAAAGAAATTTTATATCCCTTCTATTTTTACTATTTACACTTTCTATTTTAATATTCTCTAATTCCAATTTATCAGCTGTTAAATCAGGAATTAATCTTTGGGCTACCTCTGTTGTTCCCTCTTTATTTCCTTTTTTTGTGGCAACAGAACTTTTAATGCATACCAATATCGTTTATCACATTGGAAATCTTTTAAATCGTTTTATGAAACCTTTATTTAATATTAGAGGCGAAGGTGCATTTGCTTTTATTATGGGAATTATCAGTGGGTATCCAATCGGTGCAAAAATTGCTACCAATTTCAGAAAAGAGAATATTTGTACAAAAGAAGAATGTGAAAGACTTTTAAGTTTTACAAATAATTCTGGACCTTTATTTATTATTGGCTCTGTTGGTATTTTACTATATCGAAATACCATGATTGGAATTTTACTATTTATTACGCATTTACTAGCCTCTTTATCTGTCGGAATCATTTTTCGCTTTTGGAAAAAAGCAAAAGATTGTGATTCACATCCTTCCACTTCTAAAACATATGCAAATACAAAAACACCAGCCTCTTTTTCTAACTTAGGCGAAATCTTATCAGAAAGTATTGTGAGCAGTATAAAATCTATTTTAGTGATTGGTGGATTTGTTGTCATCTTTTCTTCCATCATTTCTATCTTAAAGTCAAGTGGTATAACACATATGATAGAAATCACTGCTACACCATTTTTCAACTTTATACATATTTCACCTTCTTTTATTGAGCCAATATTTACAGGATTTTTTGAAATCACAAATGGTATCAGTAGTATTTCTAATATTGCTTGTAAAAAAATTTCTATTAATATATTAATTACTGCCTTTTTACTTGGCTTTGGTGGTATTTCTGTTATGTTACAAGTACTTAGTATCACTTCCAAAAGTGATTTATCTATTAAGCCATATATTTACGGAAAACTATTACATGGAATCATAGCAGTTTTATATACTTTTATATTGATGAACTTATTTCCTTTCTTCAATTTTGATTTATAACAATTTGCATTTTTGTAATATATTTGATTTATCATAATATATTTTATTAGAATAACTTTTGAAAAGTTTATGTAAAAACATTTTATGCGTATTTTTTATTTAAGTGGAGGTTTTTCTATGGAAAAAGATTTTAATTATTATCAACAACCTTTTATGGATTTTAATATGGGAAATCCCAATTTTGATATGAATGAATTGTATAAAGACCCTATGTTTAATCCTATCATGCAATATGAACAAGCTTTTAGTTATTATCGTTATTTATGTATGCAAATGGATTACAAAATAAAATGTAAAGAATATGAAAAATTATGTGCTTCTTCTCCTAATTCCGAAAGAAGAGATAATAAAAATCCTTAACTTTATTATTATAAAGAATTTATACCAATACCAAGATAGAGAAGACGCAATTTCTTCATATCCAAAAATAGCAATACAATCTTTATTGATTATATTGCTATTTTTTATATTATATCTTATTTAATATGACTATGCAAAAAAGAAATATGCTAATACAATAATTCCTAGTATAATTCTGTAATATCCAAATACTTTAAAGTTATGTTTCTTAATATAATTCATCAAGAATTTGATAACAAACATAGATACTACAAAAGAAATTACCATTCCAACTAATAAGATAATAATTTCAGCACTTGTAAATGCTAATCCAAATTTTACTAATTTTAATAAACTAGCACCTAACATAGTTGGAATTGCTAAATAAAATGTAAATTCGGCTGCATTTGGTCTTGACAAACCAATTAATAGTCCACCAATAATGGTTGCTCCAGAACGTGAAGTTCCTGGAAAGATAGCTGCCAATAATTGAAATATACCAATAATTAAAGCATCCTTATAGGTAATTTCAGAATTTTTATCTTTTGCACCCTTTCTATTTTTATTCCAATTTTCAATTACAATAAATGCAATACCAAATACTATTAATGCAATTGCTATACATGTTGGATTATAGAATAAAGCTTCAAAGGTTTCATCAAATAGTAATCCAATAATCGCTGCTGGTACACAACCTACTAAAATCTTTCCCCATAAATTCATAATATTTTTATCAAAATAAGATAAGATTCCTGTTGCTTTTATTGCTTTTTCCTTGTTTTTCGTAATTGGCCAAATTTTCTTAAAGTATAATAATACAACTGCTAGAATTGCTCCTAATTGAATAACGACTTGAAACATTGACCAAAATTCTGGTGAAACATTTTCAAATTTTAGAAATTGTTCTACTAATATCAAATGTCCTGTGCTACTAATTGGTAACCATTCTGTGATTCCTTCTACAATTCCAAATATAACGGATTTTATAATATCTAAAAACATATTTTTTCTCTCCTTTATTTAATGTCAGGGGACACACCTTACCTTTAGGTCATTTCCACTTAGGTTAAGGAATGTCCCCTCCCCTTGTAATTTACTGTTCGTCTTTGCTTTCATTTGTTCTTCATACATATTGTTTTATAATATCTTTCATATATTTTGCTGATGTCATTGGTGCTGATTTCCCGTGGTAATCCTAATGCTTCTATAAAATTTAATTTTTCTTGTTCTACTATTTTTCTATCGATTCCATAAGGCTTTGAGGCCAAATCAATTATTAAAGTTTCCTTTCTAAATTCCTTTAATTCTTCTTTAAATATTACTTTAGGAATTGTGTTTATGATTATATCATACTGCTTAAATTTTGTAAAATTTTTTTGTAAATTTTCTATTTTTATCGTTTCATATCCATATGCTACTGCCCATGCCTTTTCTACCTCATTCGTTATCATACAGGTTACTTTCACACACAAGCTCTTTAACTTATATGCTAAAACCTTTCCTACTCTTCCAAATCCTATAATCAAGCAATTGCTATTTTGTAATATTTTTTTCGTATTTTTTAAGATTATCTCTATCGTAGCTTCTGCTGTTGGAATCGCATTTAATATAGCAAATTCTTCTTTTTGCATAAAATCAATTACTTGATTGTTTTTTCTATGTAACTCTTCCTTTAACTCCTTATGTATGTTTCCAACAAATATGGTTTTATTTTCCAGATAATAGAATATCTCTCTGATTGCAATATCTTTATTGGAAAATGGCATATTTACATACTGATTATTTTGGGAAAATGGAATGGGTAAAACGATATTATCAGAATTTTTAATCATTTCATCATATTTTTCGCATTCCTTGAAATTTTCTAGCTTATCAAAACCATATAATTTTACTTCATATTTTTCTCTAGATAATATTTTAGCTAAGAAAAAACTTCTTAAATCTCCGCCTATAATACAAAAATTTATACTCATAAAATCCTCCTTCTTATACATTATAGTTTGGGTATAGGATTTTATGAGTATTTTTAATTATAATTGTGCACCGAAATCTTTGATTTCGTTAACGCACGCCTTCTTTATTTTTGTCTTTCCTCTGATTGTCTTTCTATATTTTCTACCTTATTATTTCTACCATTTTTTTCTTTTGCATTATTCTTTAATAAATTAATGTCATTATAACCTAAGTGTCTTGTGATATCTACCATTTCTTCTAAATGTTCTTTTGCTTTTATTTCTTTTTCTGTTAATTTTGTTTCTTTTTCTTCTTGATCCTCTAAATTAAATGGAATAGATATCCTTGCCATGATAGGTATAAATAATGGTTCTTTTTTTACTTTTTCCACTATTTTTTTAGAAGCAATATCAATAGCTGTATTGACGTAGTTAATAGCTGTCTCCTTATCCCCTTTCATTAAGCTTATTTTTGATAATTCATAATAAGCATCTGCTGATAATTCATCTTCTTCAATTGTTTCCAAAAATCTTTTTTCAGCTTCTTCTAAATCTTTATAAATCAATGCAATTTCTGCTAGAGAATATTTGGCATTATATAGCAAAGAGTTGATTTGGGCTGCTTTTTCATAACAAATTTTAGCATTTTGAAAATCATTTAACATTGTATAAGCAATTCCTAGATTATAGTTTATTTCATAGCTTACAGGATTATATTTTAAAGCATCTTGATACACATTTACTGCTTCTTTATACATTTCTTTGGAAATTAATATATCTCCTAATAATTCTGTTGCTTTATACATATCTGGTTTTTTATTTAATAGATTAAATAACATTTCTGTTGCTTCATCTTTTTTATCTAAATTATTTAATAATTCAGCTACTTTATAATAAGACTCATAATCTTTTTTATTAATGTCAATTGCTTGGACATATTCATCAATGGATTTTCTCATCCCACCTTCTTTTTCATATACTTCTGCAAGTATCTTATGTCCTTTATAACTATCTGGTACTTTTGAAACTAAACTTAGTAATGCCTCTTTTGCTTTTTTATCATTTCCAGCTGCCAAATATATCCTTGCTCTTGCTATATTCATAATTTCAATTAATGTCATACCTCTCATTTCTATTATAATGACAATCCCTGGTATAACAATCGAAAGTACATATTTTAATATATTTAAAAGCATATTTAATTCTATAAAAAGTGCAAATCCTAAAAAGTTTAGTGCAATTCCAATCGCTTCTAATATTAAAATGACAATATAACTTGTATCATTGTTTTTTATCATTTTAAAGAACATGTATACAAAAATTGCAAGTGAAACAACTGTAAATATAAATTGTTCTATTATCATTTTACATCTCCTTCTTTTTCCTATTTATTCCAAATTTTTAATCGCATTTCTTGCCATTTCATCACATCTGTTATTAAATTCATTATCACTATGTCCTTTTACCTTTATAAATTTCACCTTATGCGTTTTCGTCAAGGCATATAATTCTTGCCAAATCTCTTTATTTTTTACTGGTTCTTTTCCTGATGTTTTCCAATCATTTTTTATCCAATTATATATCCACCCTTGATTAAAGGCATTTACAACATAGGCACTATCACTATATATCTCTACTTCACAAGGAAACTTCAATAATTTAAGTCCTTCAATCACTGCTATTAATTCCATTATATTATTGGTCGTATTTTTTTCTCCACCTGATATTTCTTTTGTATTTTCTTTATACATTAAAATAGAACCCCAACCACCAGGTCCTGGATTTCCTGAACATGCACCATCTGTATATATAATAACCTTTTCCATAAAAAAACCTTTCCTCATTGTTTTTTACATTTTTTTATGATAACATTATATCAGTAATTTACAAATTATACAATATTTTTAAGAAAGGAAGTTTGGAAAATGAGTAAAGTTATCGGAATTATCGCAGAATATAATCCATTTCATAATGGTCATTTATATCATTTACAAAAATCATTGCAAATGACTCACTCTTCTTATTCTGTTGCTGTTGTTAGCGGTAACTTTACACAAAGAGGTTCTACTTCTTTAGTAGATAAATGGGCAAAAACAGAAATTGCTATCAAAAATGGTATTGATTTAGTTCTTGAACTTCCTTTATTATATTCTATTTCTAGCGCCGAAAATTTTGCAGAAGGTGCAATTAAAATTCTAGATTCTTTAAAAGTTATTGATTATCTTTCTTTTGGTTCTGAATCAGGCGATATATCCACATTAAATATGATAGCTGATATTTTATATAAAGAGCCAAAAGCATATAAAAATATATTATCTCACGAACTGAGTAAAGGTTTATCTTTTCCTAAAGCCAGAGAAAATGCTTTACTTATGTATTTAAATGATATTAGAAAGTTTTCAAATGTACTTTCTTCTCCTAATAATATTTTAGGAATTGAATATTTAAAAGCTTTAAAGAAATTGAAAAGTCCTATTACTCCTATAACAGTAGAGCGATATAATGCAGGATATCATGATACAACATATAATGGGAATGTAGCAAGTGCCACAGCCATACGAAATATTGTAAAAAATAATGGTTGGGATATTTTAAGAAAAGTTGTTCCAGAAGATACATTTTCTACTCTTTTAGAAAATATAAAAGTCGGACATGTTGTTCCTGATTTGTCTGTCTTTGAAAAACAAATTATTTATAATTTACGAAAAATGTCTATTCAAGAAATCGCAGACCTTCCAGATGTTAGTGAAGGATTGGAAAATGCAATTAAAAATGCTGCTAATTCTTGTAATAGTGTAGTGGAATTTTTAAATATTATAAAATCAAAAAGATATACCAATACAAGAATTCAAAGGATTTTATTATATGCCTTATTAGGAATCACAAAAAAGGATATGACTTTATCTAAAAAGGCAATACCTTATGTTAGAGTTTTAGGTTTTAACAATAAAGGCAAATACTTAATTTCAGAAATAGCGAAAGCCAATCCAAAATTAGAGATTATTACTTCTGTAAAAAAATATATGGATACCAGTAATAATAAAAATTCTAAATATATGTTAGAGAAAGATATTTGGGCTACAAATGTCTACACTATCGGATATGAATATGATTCTTGGAATAATTTAGATTATACTCATAAATTGATAACATTATAAAAAAGGGAATTTGGGGACGGACTCATTTTTCCCTTTTTAAAGTTAAGAAATCAAAAAAATATAGAATATAAAGTCATTACACGATTTTGTATAAGCTAAATTTTCACAGAAATTCTAAAAGAAAAAAATGCGCCTCTTTCACTCAGGCTCAATTAAGTAATATATTAATTTCGCATAATATGTCGAATGTGATTGGAGTGCTTGTAGCCTTTCTAAATAAAAAATAAATGAGGAAGCGCGATACAGCGAGAGGCTCGTTTATTTTTTATCTAGAAAGGCTAAAGTACGTATTGAGCCGAGACATTTATAAGAAATTAATATATTACTTAATTGCCCATGAACATCCCTCATTTTTTTCTTTAAGAATTTCTAGTTTCAAATTTAGATACGCAAAATCGTTTCATTTTTTTATATTCTATATTTTTTATTCTGCTTAGATTCAAAAAAAAGGGAAAAATGAGTCCGTCCCCAAATTCCCTTTTTTCTTATTTTGTTATCCATTTTACTAAATTCAAGTTTGCTGGTTCTAATAACATTTCATGTTTTGGCATCACTCTAAATGTATAACCATAATTTCCACCAGTTGTTAATTCAATTTTTGTTGTAAAATAATATTTTCTATGTTCTTCATCTTCTTCCTGTAATTGCATTGGAATAATACTAACATTTTCCACAACACCATTATCTAATATTTTTCCATAATATGCTTCTACTGTTACATTTTCTACATCAATATTTGGAAGCTGAACTTCACAACCTACTTCAATATTATTTCCAGCATCAATGGTTATATTGTCAAGATTACTATTTTCTTGTGTTATTTTTACATCTTTCCAATTTTCATATAAATCTTTCTTCCATGCATTATATGCTGCTACATTATCTATATTTTCATAATATTTTTTTGTTAAATTACATAATGGAACATATAATTGGTCTGTATAATCTACCAACATTCTTGCTGTACTATATTTTCCTCCTGTCGTTATGATAGAATTTTTCATAATTTCCATCCAACGTTTTGATATACCATTTTTATCCCTATCATAATACATTGGAATAATTTTTTCTTCTAAAGTATGATACATACTTTGACTATCTGCCATATCTTGTGCTTCATAAGAATCATATTCTGCATTTGTTCCAATTGTCCATCCATTACTTTGTGTATAACCTTCTGCCCACCAACCATCTAGTACACTAAAGTTAATAACACCATTAACAGATGCTTTTTGTCCACTAGTTCCAGAAGCTTCCATAGGTCTTCTTGGATTATTTAGCCATACATCTACGCCACTTACTAAATATCTTGACATTGCTATATTATAGTTTTCTAGCAAGAATATTTTTCCTTTAAATTGTGGCATCATAGATACTTCATGAATATATTTAATTAAATCTTGTCCTTCTTTATCTGCTGGGTGTGCTTTTCCTGCAAAGATTAATTGTACCGGTCTTCCTGTGTTATTCATAATTTGTGTCATTCTTTCAATATCTTTAAAGATTAATGTTGCTCTTTTATATGTTGCAAATCTTCTGGCAAATCCAATTGTTAAAGCATCGGGATTTAATTTTGATACAATTTCATTAATTTCTTCATAACTATATCCAGATCTTCTTAATCTTTCTGTTGTATTTTCTTTTACAAGATTAATTAATTTTCTTTTTCTTTCTACATGGGCACTCCATAATTTATCATCTGGAATATTTTTAATTTTCTCCCATACATAATCATGATGCATATTATCTTGCCAATATGGAATTAAATATTTATTATATAATTCTTTTAATTTTGGTGCTAACCATGAGCAAGTATGAATTCCATTTGTTACATATCCAATTGGTGATTCATTTGCTGCAATGTTTGGCCATACCTCACTAAATAATTCTCTTGAAACTGCTCCGTGAAGTTTACTAACACCATTTTTCTTTCCTGCAATTTTTAGTGCTAATATTCCCATATTAAATCCTTTATCTAAATCTGGTCCTGGCTTCATTCCTAGTTTCAAGAATTCTTCTCTTGTAATACCTAGTCTTGGCCAGAAATCTTTGAAATATTTTTCAACCAATTCGATTGGGAATATATCATTTCCTGCTGGTACTGGTGTATGTGTTGTAAATACAGTTTTTGAACTTGCAATATCTTTTGCAACTTCAAATGAAACTTGTTTTTCCTTTATAATATTTTTAATAATTTCTAAGTTTAGAAATGCTGAATGTCCTTCATTCATATGATATACTGTTGGTTTTAATCCTAGATATTTTGTAAGAAGACTTACACCTGCCATACCTAAAACAATTTCTTGTCTAATTCTCATTTCTTGGTCTCCACCATATAATCGCAATGTAACATCTCTATCTTCTTCATTGTTTTTAGGAATATCAGAATCTAACAAATATAGTTTTACTCTTCCTACATTAATTTGCCATACTTTTAAATATAATCTTCTCTTTGGAAATTTTACATAGATGGTTAAGTCATCACCTTTATCATCTTTTACAGGATTAATTGGTAAATCATATAAATCGAT
The DNA here is from genome assembly GCA_963929465.1 of Bacillota bacterium. Lineage (GTDB taxonomy): Bacteria > Bacillota > Clostridia > TANB77 > CAG-508 > CAG-269. Next base: position 770 of record CAWVJG010000117.1, on the reverse strand, counting down.
ATTATTATATTCTGTTTCTTGTTGCCCATATCCATTAATTTTTTGATTAAAATATCCATTTTTATACAATAATCCTACTGCTACAAGTGGCACGCCTAAATCACTTGCAGATTTTAAATGGTCTCCTGATAAAATTCCAAGTCCACCTGAATAAATAGGTATTGTCTCATCTAATCCATACTCTGCTGAAAAATAAGCTATTAAATCTTTTTTATTTCCAGGATATCTGTTAGAAAACCATGTATTTTTGCTATTCATATAATTTTCAAAATTTTCTGCAACTTTATCATATTCTTTTAAAAAGGTAATATCTTTTGATACTTTTTCTAGTCTATCTTGTGATACTTGCTTTAAAAATTTGATTGGATTTTTCCCACATTGTTCCCATAAATCCATATCAATTTTTTGGAATAGTCTTAAAAATTCTGTGTTCCAAGACCACCATAAATTATTTGATATTTCCCCTAATTTTTCTATTCTTTTTGGTAATTGTGGATTTACCGTTATCCTATTAAATACATACATCTATATTTCCTCCTTAGTAATTCTCTTTCTTTTTTTCTCGCTGTTACATTTTTTTACATATACATTATCTATTAAATATATAAAAATGTCAAACCTTTTTTATAAAATTATTATATTTATTTTCTCTATTGGGTACGAAAAAAAGATACATAAATGTATCTTTTTACATGCTACAAATTAATTATCATCATCATCATCATCGCCATCATCATTATCGTCGTCATCATTGTCATCATTGTCATCAT
>CAWVJG010000116.1:0-3195 GCA_963929465.1 Bacillota bacterium | reverse complement strand
GTCATTTGTCCCATGTTGTCTTCTCCATTTATCCATGTTAATACTACTTCTACTTCTGCTGATTCTCCTGGTTGTAATAATGTATTTGCTAATTGTTTTGTTGAAATCACATTGTTTCCTTCATCTGTCCATTCTGGATTATCTTCTGCTACAAATCTTAATCCTTCTGGCACATAGTCTGTTATCTCTGTTGCATATCCTGCAATATCTCCTTCATTTGTGATTCTAATTGAATATCTGAATTTTACTGTTACACTATTTAAATCTTTTCTATATAATTCTACTTTTACCACTGGCTCTGGATCCATCTCTGCTGTATGTCCTGTTTGTGTGATTGTTTCTTGTCCATTTTCTATAACAATTGCTTCTGTTACCCATTTTCTCAATGCTAAATCAAAGTATGTTAATTTGATGTATTCTCTATCTTGGTCATCTTCTCCTTCATTCCATTCATCTGGTATTGAGTCTTTATCTTCTACTGGATTTCCATTCTCATCACTATCTTCTGTAATTTGTGCTGAGTTTATTATAATTCTATCTGATTCATTTGGCTCTACTACTTCAAATGCTACTTTGATATCTCTATAATCTGGATTTCCTTCTCCGATTTCCTCTTCTGGGTTAAATGCTTGTAATAAGTTTGGATTTTCTGTTCCTTCTCCATTTTCTTCTGTAGTTTCTGGTGTTGTTTGTTCTTCACTTCCATCTGTAGTCGTTCCTGGTGTTGTTTGCTCTGTATTTTCGTCTGTAGCTCCTGGAGTAGCTCCTTCCTGTGCATCTTGTTCTGTTCCTTCTGTTGTCTCTTCCTCTCCATTTGCTCTACTTTCCCCTTGTTCTTTTGATAAGTAATCTGTTCTGATTTCTACTGCTTCTTCTACATTATCTGTTACATTTCCTTCTTCATCATACATTACCCATCTATATTCTATATTTGTTTCATTTTCTGGTAGGAATTTTAATCCATCTGGGATATCATCTGATACTTCTTGTGCATATCCTGCCATATCTCCTTCATTATATACTCTAATCGTATATTCTACCACATTTCCTGTTATCACTTCTACTGGTTCTTTTGTATGATTATATGTAATCTTATCTTCTTCTCTATCATAGCTTACTTCTGGTATTCTTGTTGTTACTTCTTCTTTATCTACTTTTGTGATGAATTTTCTTAATGCCAAGTCAAATTCTTGTAATATGATGTTATCATAATCTTCATCATCTTCATATTTTACCCAATTTTCTGTATTTGAATCTCTATCATCTACAGGGTTTCCTTCACTATCTGCATCTTCTGTGATTGCTGCTTCATTTCTTATAATTCCAATACTTGGATCATTTGTTACTACTTTAAATATAACAGATATCTCTTTATAGTCTGGATTTTTTTGTGTTTCTGTATCAGAATAAGGACTATTTGAATCAAATGCTTTGATTACATTTGCACCAGGTGTTGTAATTTCCTCTCCTTTTCCTTTACCTAAATAATCTGTAGAAATTTTTGTTGTATCACCTTCTACATATGCCCATCCCATTGATGTATTAAACTTCACTGCTTCCAACTCATCTTCATCTGTTATTGGATTCATTTCAGAATCTACTTCTGCACCTAAAAATTCTAAACCTTCAGGAATGTCTTCTGTAATTTCCTCTGCATAACCATCTATTTGTCCTTCATTATAGATTCTAAATGTATAAGTTACTAAATCTCCTGAACTTACTGCAACTGGCTCTTTATTCATTTCATAATCTGCTGTTGTTTGTGTTCCGTTTGCTAAATTAGTAATATCTACTCCTAATAATCTTTCTGGAACTTTTTCTCCATTTAATTCAGTAATTCTTTTAATTAATTTTAAATCAAATGCTTTTTCCTCTGGAACATTGACAATTAATTTTTCAAAATCATCATCATCTTGTTCACCTTTATAGAAATAAGTTTCATCTGTTAAATCATCTTTGTTTTCTGTATTTCCTTTGTAGTCTTCCATATTGTCTTTATTAACATTTGGTGTTGTTCCTGGTTCTGAATCTCTGTCTTTTCCTACTTCATCTACGATTACATTTCCATATTCATCTACTTCTTCTGCTATCCATGCTACATTTGTTAATATTTTTCCATTTTCACTTGCATCTACTACACATTCAATCTCTATTGTTTCTGAATCTAATTGTCCTTGTTCATATGCTGTTAAATTTTCTGTATTACTTTCTTCTCTGGTGATTGTTACTCTGTTTGTCTCTTCATCATATTCTGCTGTAAATCCTGCTGTTACGATTTGTGAATATTTCAAACCAGTTGGTAATTGGTCAACTATCTTTGTTGCTCTTCCATCTAAATCACCCTCGTTATATATGGTTATATTATATGTTACAGTATTTCCAACTTCCACCATTACTGGATCTTTTTTATGATTATATGTTGCTGTTGTTCCATTTTCTAATGTGCTTTCATCTATTACTGGTACTCTACTATTTGCAACTGCTACTCCATTTACTTCTGTTATATATTTTCTTAGTGCTAAGTCAAACTCTTGTGGTATTTTTTCTACTTTCATTAATGGTTGTGAATTTCCACCTGCTGTTGTGTATAATGTTAATTTATTTCTATGTTTTGCATCACTATTTTCATAATTTGCTGCTTGTTCTTTTGCTTCGTCTACTAAGTATCTATATAATGCTAATGCTTGCTCTCTTCTGACTGTTCCTACTGCTGGTATTTGATTTGTTCCATATGATGATAATGCTTGATAATCTGTTCCATTCTCTGTATACCACAACCATGCATCTTGATTATATACATCATATTTTCCATTTTCTTCTCCATAGTTTGTAAAATACCATATTGCTGCTTGTTGTACTGCTTCAATTTCGTCATCTGTGATTTTGTATTCGTCTCCTAATCCTGCATACTCTTGTTCTTGTAATGCTAATACACCAGATTCTCTTAACAATGTCTCTTTCTCTGCTTCTGTTGATTCTCCTGGTATATAGATTAGGTTTGCTATTGCTAATAATTCGTTATAGTGTCCGCCATTTACTAAATTATATAATACTTTGCTTGTGTCAGCATCTTGTTTTGCTATATCATCTCTGTCTGCATACATATCGAATTGCAAATTATATTCTTGTATCTCTTTTGTTCCTTGTCCTTCTGTAAATCCTACTCCTGCCTTTACACAATATACATTTGCTTCT
>CAWVJG010000115.1:0-9609 GCA_963929465.1 Bacillota bacterium | reverse complement strand
GTCAAAATCCATTTCACAATTGCCTTTTTTATAACAGCATATTCCTCTTTTTCAAATTGCATATTCGCAATACAATATTTTTTGTTAGCTATATGTGAACAGAAAATACATTCATATAGATTATTACAATCTTGTATGAAATAAGAATTACCAATTTTGCTGGAACAAATGACATTATAACTATTCGTACAATCAGCTGAATCAGCAATTCTTAAGCCAAAACTAGAAGTAGCACTTCTTTGACAAGCAATGATATTTTCACAATTATTACATCCATCTGAAAATATGACATTTTTGCATTTTCTACAGTCTGTAGAACGAAATACATTTTCTGAAGTATACATGGGATCACTTTGTGATACATTGATACAATCATATATTCTTTGAGTTGTTGTATAATTGGTTATTTTCCAAATTTCTAAAATTTCTTTTAGATTTTTTACATTTCGCTTAGGTATCATCCACCCCCTTTTTTCATCATATTTTCTCATATTTTCTTGGGTAATATATTTTGCAGAACTTACTGCAGATGCCCAAGTTTCTTCTCCTGTTACACTATCGATTACTCTTTGAGGTAATCTGACATCAAAAGCAAATTCAGATAATACCTCTTCTAATGTATATGGACTAGTTTGTCCAAATATCGCCATAAATGTTTTATTAACAACTTCCATTGCTTCTTTCGTATCCAAACGATTCCCTCCTTTTTCATTCAATAGGAAAATTCATTTTCTATTTGATTCCAAAACATTATAAAGAAAATTTCCATAACAATTTTTCATATGCAAAAATCTTTAGTCTTCTTCAAAAACAATAAATACTCCTATATAAAATTGGTAGAAAGACGTTCTCTTGAAACTAGATTTCTTGAAGCTGATTGAGATGTCATGATGTCTTTTAAGCTAATATTATCATCAATTGAAAAGATACTTTCTTTTTTCTTTTCATCCATTTCTGCTATAAAATTCTCCTTCTCCCCTTCAAAATCAAATTCTGTTGTTAATATCTGATTTAATACTCTTTGAGGCATTGGTGTAAAATCTAATGTTCTTGCTTGAAATGCAGGATATACCTTTCCTTGACTTCCGATTCTAACAATACATTCCCTATTTCTTAATTCTGTTAGAATTTTCATTCTTGTAATAAAACTATTTTTTACAGCAACATCCATTCTTACATTTCCATCCAAAATTCTAGCATCTTCTCTTGATACTCTAAATATGTAATAATTAATCATATTTGAGAAGATTGCTTTTTGAAGAGGTTCACTAATTTGGTTAAAATATTGTTGTGCTAATATTAATGATAAGTTATATTTTCTACTTTCTGCTAAAAATCTGCTTAGTATTGGGTTTTCCAATAATGCAACCTCATCAATAATAAAGATAATATGTTCGTCATATGTATAATTTTGAATCAATTGTAAGATTTGCTGCATAGTAAATCCTGCAATTGTTTTTGTTGCTTTCATTCCTAATTTACTTTGATTTAAAGATACAATTATCAAAAAATTCTCTTCTAAAATGTCTTTTAAATCTCTTTCAGTTCCTTTACTTTTTATTCCTGGTAATAATTCCATTTCATCAATAAAAGACAATATAGGTGAAAAGGCTTCTTGATAAGATTCTGCCTTTAATTTATTGAAATCTACTGAAAAGAAATCAACTGTACTTTCTAATAATCCATCTACTTTTAATAATTCATTTTTATACTCCACTTCTGTTAGCAATTTTTTTAAATTTACAAAATCCATTTTATTTAATTTCGTTAGTAAATAAATACTATGTCTTAATACTCTTTCCAATTTGGAATTATATTGATCTGCCATTAATGTTTGGAATAATGATAAGATTAATTCTGTGGTAACGATTAAATCATTTGATGCTCTCATAAACAAATTAAAACTATTTTTTGCTTTTTCAAAATCCAATACCTTTGTATTTTCAATTCCTCCAATATCATTTTTAATTTCTGCATGAGGATCTATTACTACAACTTTGTATTTTCTTCTATATTCTTCATTTCTAGATAAATTAGCAACCATGGTACTAATCAATTTTGATTTTCCTGTTCCACTCGCTCCTACAATAATAGAATGTTTATCAAAATCATATTGATTCAAATGTAAATAATAGTCCTCAATTAAATATGGAAATGTATTTACTCTTAAAAAAGCATTTTCTTTGTTGTCTTTTAAGATATGCATAGTTTTTTGTATATCTAGAAATTTTGTAGCATCTTTTCTATAAAAGAAACGATTATATTTAGAAAAATCAATTGCTAATAATTGATAAGGTACACTAAATACAGCTCTTCGTTTTATGAGATATCCATATTTACTTTCAAAAAATAAATATGTTCTAAATCGATAATAATTTTTTGTTATTGGTAAAATATCAATTTCTAAAAATTTTAATTTTTTGCTCTTTTTTACTTCTGCTTTGTCATAAATATCCAATCCACTTTTTTCTTTATTTGTTACCAAATACCATCTGTATGTAACTGATTTTTCTCCAAAAAGATTTTCTTCTTCTTCCTCTACTTTTTTCAATATAAACTCACTAAAGTCTTGTATAATAGATGGTAATTTTCTGGAAGATTGTATAAAATAACGAACCGTATTATTTTCTATATATACATACATCTTCCATTTTCTAAAAATTCCATTTAATTTTGATACAGCATATAAAAATTTAGACCAGACATTTTCTTCTACATTTTCTTGCGTTAGAAAAACTTCTGTTAAATATTTCATTTTATCATCACCAATAATATTGTATCAATTACATAAACAAAAAAACTGACTTTTTCCATACGAAATAAGTCAGTTTTTATTAGTATCTTTCCTAATTTGTTTTTCCTGGCAAATTATAATTCAATTGGTACTAAAAAATCAGTTATATCATCATGATAATATTCTAATTCTGGCAATTCTCTTATTTTATATTCACAACTAGGAATAAATTTGGTATAAAATTTTCTAATTTGCTTTTGAATATCTATTGCTTCTTGAGAATTTATCCTAATAGAAATCCACTTTGATTTTGGTATTTCATATTTTTCAAGGCCTTCTATTGCATTTTCAAATAATACCCAAAAATAGCATTTCGTTTCTTCAAATCTTTCTATATATTCTGTCATTCCATATTGAAAATCTCCATAATTTCTTCCAATTTCTTTACAAAAAGCTGGTGCATCTACTCGAATATCGCTAATAGTTGTTTCTACTTTCTTCCCATAAAGAATCATTTTTTCTCTTTCTATAATGGAATATTCTATATTTTCATTATCTTCTTCTTTTTCATCAAAATGGATTTTCGAAAATACTTTTAATCCTATTGGCTCTTTTTTTATTTGACTTGGTTTTACTCCATAAAATTTCTCAAAAGCTCTTGAAAATGAAGTAGCATTATCATATTGATATTTCAATGCAATATCAATGATTTTTTCTCGTCCATTAATTAAATCAATACCTGCTTTCGTTAGTCTTCTTTTTCTAATATATTCTGATAAAGAAATATTGCATAGCATACTAAATATTCTTTGTAGTATTATTTCATTAGTTCCCAAAAATTGAGCTAGTTTATTATATTCAATCTTGTTTTCCAAATTTTCTTCTATATATTCTAACATTTCATTTAGTGCTACATATATATTCATCTTTTAGTTCCCCTTTTCACAAATAGCTAATTCTATTGCTTTATGACAATTTTCAATATTAACAATATTCATATTTCCTGCAAATTCTCCGTCAATTGTCCAATCTACATTTTCTTCAGTTGTAATTGTAATTTTATTAGCTTTAAAATAGACAAAATCTCGATTTACCATATAATCTTTATGTCTAAAATCACTTAATAAACGAAAATATCCTGACAATTTTTTTGGCTTTCTAATAAAAATAGCCTCAAATTTGCCATCTGCTAAATCAATATCTTCTCGATTAAACCATTTAAAACCTGCTATTGATTCGGAATTACTAATCCCACCATAGATAAATTCTCCCTCTAATTCCTCTTCATCAAATTGTATTCTTACTTTATAGGTTGGAATTCGAATAAGTTCTTTCATGGCTTTCATATAATAAGCTAATCTACCAAACTTATTTTTTGCTTTTTGTGAAGTTTTATAGGCTACATCTGTAATAACTCCAAAAGCTGCTACATAGCAAAAATATTTGTCATTATTAAATTTCCCTACATCTAATATTTTTGCCCTTGATTCTAACAATTTTTTTGTTATCGAAATATCTTTTATGGGCATATCTAGACTTTTTGCTAAATCATTAGTCGTTCCCATAGGAATGTATGCCACACTAACATCTTTTATATTTAATTCCATCAGTGCAGAAACCGTTTCGTTAAATGTTCCATCTCCTCCACAAACTAGTATCAAATCTGCTTCTTCCACATGGTCTATTACAATATTCCTAGCATTATATTCTTTTTTGGTAAGCTGAATATTGACCTGCATGTTTTGCTCTTCTAAGTTTTTTCTGATTTCTTTTATATAATTTTTTATACTTCCTTTTCCAGATGTTGGATTTATGATTGCTAACACTCGAATACTCAAAACTTTATTTCCTTCTTTCTTTTTGATTAATCTACATAATTTTAGCATATTTTACACAAATAGTAAAGTGTCCTTTTGGGGACGTTTCTTTTTGGGACATTTTTATGTAAAGCGCTGAGAGCTATACTTTTTTTCTTGACATAGAAAATTTTAAAAGTATAGAATATAAATTTATTACACAATCTTGTATAAACTATAGTTTCTTTGTCTAACTGGATTTTAAAGGAAAATAACATTCTAGTCTATCTTTTAGAGCTTTACATAAAAATGTCCCAAAAAGAAACGTCCCCAAAAGGACAAAAAGGGAAAAATGAGTCCGTCCCCAATTTCCCTTTATCTATTATTCTGTTCTTAATGCTTCTACTGGATCTTTTTTGCTTGCCATTTTTGCTGGAATTAGACCTGCAATAATCGTTAGTATCATACTTATCAATACAAGAATAATACCACCAACTGCTGGAAGTGATACAGTAACAGTGACACCTGTTACAGCATAAATAATTTTTGTGATTGGTATATTTAATAATACCGTTACACCAATTCCCAATAATCCTGCAATTAGTCCTACAATAAAAGTTTCTGCATTAAATACTCTTGATATATCTTTTTTAGACGCTCCAATTGCTCTTAAAATTCCAATTTCTTTTGTTCTTTCTAATACAGATATATATGTGATAATTCCTATCATGATAGATGAAACGACTAATGAAATGGCAACAAATGCAATTAATACATAACTAATTGTATCAATGATTTGACTAACAGAGCTCATCATAATACCAATTAAATCTGTATAGTTGATAACATTTTCTTCTTTTCCATCATCTCTTTGTTTTTGATTATAATTATCAATTTCTTGCGTTATAACATCTTTTGCATCAAAGTCTTTTGGATAAATACTAATTGATGATGGTTTGTTAAGATCAACAGCACCTAATAATTCTAGATTTCCATCATAACTAGCATTTGCATTATTACTGTATGTTTCCATAATTTCAGCCAATTCTTCAGTACTTAACATTGCAAGTTGTGCTCTTTGCTCATCACTTAATTGACTATAATCAAATGTTTTAGAATCTTCATCTGGAAAAGCTAAACCTGTAAATACATTAATGTCTGGATTATCTTTTTGTTCTTTTACAATTTCTGCCTCATTGGTTTTATTGATAACATATTCTTTTAAGTCTTTTGTATATCCAATTCCACCACTCATTCCAGTTGCCACACTTTGTTCATTTTGTTTAATGATTCCAACAACATTTATGTTTTCACAATTGTTAAGTAATGCTTTCATATATTCTTCATCTTCGCTTTTATCTACCCATAATCCATTTTCTTTCTCATAATAATCAGAATTTAACACTAATTTAAAAGATAAATTTAATAATTCTTCATAAGTATATGATGTTGATTCTGATTCTTCTACTTCTTCTCCGTTTTGAACTTTATTCCATTTTTCTTCTAATTCATTTTGATCTTTTAATCCTAAGGCATATAAAGTATAATCACTAATTTCATTGTTATCATTCACAATTAAGACTACTTCATTATAATTTGTAGGCCAGTTTCCTGCGACTAAATCATATTGAGAATGTAATAATTCTTCATTATCTAGCATTTCTTCCCAGACATCTGTATTAGACATACTTGTCATACTAGAACCAAACATAGAACTCATAGGAGAGCTTTCTTGTGCTTCCATCATATCTTCCATTCCAAATGCATTCATAACTGTACTTGGATTTACTCGAACAACTCCGTTGGAAGTATCTTCTTTATATAAGTTAATGTTTAAATTATAATTATATTTAATTGCACTTGCATTGTCTTTTATTGTGCTATTCTCATTTTCAATATAGTTTTTTAATGCCTCTAAATTGTTACTTGAAACCTTACTTGATAAGGTAGATATCATATCATTCATAATATCTCTAGAATAGATTTTACCATCTTCATGGTTTTCTGTATTTTCTTCTGTTTCTCCCATTAATCCTTCCATCATACTAGATATGTCTACTGTTGATTCATCAATGGTAACAGGATAAGAAGATAATGTATCTTCCTCTACTCGATTAATATAGTTTTGTACGCCATTTGAAATTGACAAAATTAAGGCAATACCAATAATTCCTATACTTCCTGCAAATGATGTTAGTAAAGTTCTTCCTTTTTTGGTCATCAAATTATTTAAACTAAGTCTTAAGGCTGTAAAGAATTTCATGGCAGTTCTGCCATCTTTTGCTTTCGCATCTTTTTCATTTTTTCTATCTTCTTCTGTAAATGGTTTTGAATCATCTGTAATAACACCATCTAAGATTCTGACAATTCTAGTAGAATATTTTTCTGCTAATTCTGGGTTATGGGTAACCATAACAATTAATTTGTCTTTTGAAATTTCTTTCAAAATCTCCATAATTTGTACACTGGTTTTGGTATCTAATGCACCTGTTGGTTCATCTGCCAAAATAATATCTGGGTTATTGACCAATGCTCTTGCAATCGCAACTCTTTGCATTTGCCCACCTGATAATTGATTTGGCTTTTTATGAATTTGTTCTTTTAATCCAACATCTTCTAATGCTTTGATTGCTCTTTCTTTTCTTTCTTCTCTAGATACTCCTGATATGGTAAGTGCTAATTCTACATTAGAAAGAATCGTTTGATGTGGGATTAAGTTATAACTTTGAAAAACAAATCCTACAGAATAATTTCTGTAAGCATCCCAATCTTTATCTTTAAATTTTTTCGTTGATTTTCCATTAATCACTAAATCTCCTGAAGTATATCTATCTAATCCTCCAATGATGTTCAACAATGTTGTTTTTCCACAACCACTTTGACCTAAAATAGATACAAACTCACTTTTTCGGAATTCAATGCTAATTCCTTTTAATGCTTGAACTGTTGAATCTCCTGAAACATAGTCTTTTGTAATATTTTTTAATTCTAACATGTTTTCTCTCCTTCATATTAAATTAATTTTAAAATTGTATTTATAATAAAACTCTGATTCCATATAAACTTGCTACCAATTTAATTATCCAATAAGCAAGTGATGCATCTGGAAATCTTACTTTTCGAAAACTTTTCTAATCCAAACTATATTTGAATTCTCAAAGAAATATAAAAAAATGACAACTAGTCATGTATAGTTTTAACATGACTAGTAAATATATTCAATATTTTACATTTCCATTTCCGATTGTCTGCTCTCCATTATCCATTCTTCCCATTTTAACATACATAGAACTATTTTCTGTTGCTGTATTGACTTGATAATCTTCTTCCTTACCTACTAAACTTATTTCTGTACTTGCACTATTTAAATTCATCGTTGCTATTTCTGTTATTTTCAAATTTAGTTTATCATTTCCATTATCTGATTGCATTGTTAAATTTTTAACTTCTTCATTATTTATCGTGATTCTTCCCTCTTGATTTTTTACTTCAGCATTATCTGATATGATATTGTTTATCGTACAATAATTTCCATTAATATCTAATTTTATATTTACAGCATTTAATGTTTCGATAGAAATACTTCTATCTTTTGCCGTTAATTTTACATTATTAAATTTGTTCTCTTCAGGTAAATCCTCTTATATTAAAATCTTTATAACTTTATTTCCATCATGTTTACAAATAACTCTCATTTGTAGTTTCTTCAAAATCTATATACATTTCTGTATATTTTGTTTCTAAACTTATTTTTATATTTCCATTTCCAATTGATTCTCTTGGAGATAAAAATTCATTTCCTTCTATATATGTATTTCCAAATTGTTTCTTATGATTTATTTGATAATTTTCTAAAGTTCCTGTTAAGATTATATTTGTAGTAGAATATTCCAAATCCATTTCAGCTTTTTCTGTTATTTTCATATGCATATCCTCTGTTCCTGATTCAGAATCTAATTTTAATGTTTTTACCTCACTTTTATATATTTCAATCTCTCCATACTCATTATTCATTTCTAAATTATCTACTAATAGTTCATCTATTTTACAATAATTATTATATGTTTCTAATTTTAAATTAGTTGCATTTAATCTTTCAATATCTAATAATACAGAATTTGCTTCTATGTCTACATTGTTTAGTTTTTGGTTTTCTGGAATATATATTGTTAAAGCATTATTTACCGTATAAAAATTTGAAAATGCTTTATCATCATTTATTTTCAATGTATTTCCATCCTGTTTTATTTCTACTTTATCTGGTATGTTTGTACCTTCTATTTTAAAGGTTTCACCTTTCTTTATAATGAATTCTATATTTTCTAAATCAATTTCTAAATTCGTAATATCTGTATATTCTTGAGAAATATTTTTTAAATCATTTTCATCTATGTTTTCTACAATTTCTGTAACAGATTGCTTAGAACCTTTCACCAAACCATTTGCAATTCCTAACAATACTAATACAATTGTTATAGAAAGATAGATTCCGAATGCAATCGCAGCATATTTAATAAATTTTTGAAATCCTGTCATTTAATATCTACACCTCCAAACATGCAAAAACTATCTACATAAATGGTTGGTAATTTCTCATCGTATTTCCTGCCTGTTTTATTTGAAGTTGCTCCAAAAATTGGTATTGATTTTACTTTTATATTTACATTTTCTGGTGCTAATATATCAATTCCACCAAACACTGCACATGTTTTTATTAGTTTATCCTCACTGATGATAGCTTTTCTTAAGTCTAAATCAACACTTCCAAATATAGCATTTATATTTGCTCCATTAAATTCTTGATTATTAAAATCTGCCTTAATCTCACCAAAAGTTGCACCATATTCTTCTAAACTTTGTCCTTTTTCTTTCAATTCTTTATTTTTCTTTTCCATTTTTCTATCAATTTTATCTTTGAATATAAGATTAATTCCAATTAATATAATGATAATTGGTATTGTCAATCTCCAAATTAAGTCAAAATCTAAAATGTCTCTACATGCTAGTAATAATATAATACCAATAATTAACCACACAGCACTCCAAAACTTACTTTCTCTTGCAATTAATTCTATTGCA
>CAWVJG010000114.1:0-39479 GCA_963929465.1 Bacillota bacterium | reverse complement strand
TCATTAATTCTTCTTGCTGAAACAGCTGCTCTAGGAAGCATGATTGAAATCATAGATATCATTAAGAATGCCATAACGATTTGCATTGTATATTGGATAAATGCCATCATATCTCCAACTTGCATAACACCTTGGTCTACATTGTGACCACCTACCCAAACAATTAATATCATAATGGCATTCATAATAAACATCAATAAAGGCATCATCATTGACATCGCTTTATTAACAAACAAGTTTGTCTTCATTAAATCTTTATTTGCTGCATCAAATCTTGCTTCTTCTTTTTTCTCTTTATTAAATGCTCTAATAACTGGTAAGCCTGTAAGGATTTCTCTTGAAACTTCATTTAATTTGTCTATTAAATCTTGTAATTTTCTAAATCTAGGCATTGCGATAGCAAATAAAGTTGCTACAATAATTAATATGGCTACTATTGCCACTCCAATAATCCATGCCATTGAATTATCTGTACTTGTTAATACTCTAACAAATCCACCTACCCCAATTATTGGTGCATATACAACTACTCTAAATAGTATGGTAATTAATTGTTGTATTTGTTGCACATCGTTAGTACTACGAGTAATTAATGACGCTGTTGAAAATTGATTTAATTCTGCATTTGAAAATGTCATGACTTTTTTAAAGACTTTTTCTCTTAATGTTTTTCCTAGTTTTGCTGCCACTCTTGATGATAACAACATAATGGTTACTGCACATATCATGGTAATTAGTGCAATTCCTAACATTTGTAATCCTGTTTTGAAAATATAATTATTTTGAATATCATCTGTATTAATTCCAGCATTTACATAAATTTGTTTTACAGATGAAATAGCCGCTTGTTCTTTTATGGAATCATTCATCTCTTCTATTCTTTTTGTAAACTCTGCCAAAACTTGATTTCTTTCTTCTTCTGGCATCTGTTCAATAATTTCCACTAATGACATATTTTGAATATATTCTCTTTGTGCCTCTGGAACATTTTGTAATAATTGTTCTTTTATTTGGTTTGCTGTCTCTCCATTCGTGATAGTTGTCATTTCCATTAATGGATCTACAATGATTCCTGTTAAATTTTCCTCTTGCTCATCACTAATATCTTTCAACACATAAATGGTATCTGCCTGAATTTCATAATCTTTTCCAAAATATTCTCTTATGACTTTTTCTTCGTGTTTTTCCTGTGTTTCATATTCATTCTCATTCGCTGCTGAGACCATCGTATAATTTTCTAATATTTCATCATCTTTGTCTGTAAATATTAGCATACTGTCCATGTCTTTTTTAGAGATTACTTCTGGTACAGCACTTGTAATTCCACCTGCTTGTATACCAACATTTACAATCTTTGAAGTATAATCTGGTAATGCTAAATCTGTAGTAGCTTGTATGCAAAGTAATATAATAATTACGATAACAGCTCCTAGCGACTTCTTTAGATTTTTTAATACTTTTAGCATATTTCTCTCCCTCTTTCCTTTATTTATATTTTCTAGACTATATCTATAAATCATTTTTAGGCAAACTAAATGACACTGCATTATTTATCATATATGACGCAGTGTCATAGGTCAATATAGATATTGTGAAACTTTTGTGAATTTTATTTGATGCTTTTTTGTCATATAGAAAAATTTAGTTCATCTTGAAATTTCTTACATTTTTCTAAATACGCCTGCAACTTTTCCTAATATTTCACAATCTGGTACGATAATTGGATCCATTGTAGAATTTTCTGGTTGTAAACGAATATGGTCTTCTTCTTTATAAAAAGTTTTTACAGTTGCTTCATCTCCTATTAGTGCAACAACAATTTCTCCATTATTAGCTGTATTTTGTTTCTTTACAAGAATATAGTCTCCATCTAAAATTCCTGCTTCTATCATGCTTTCTCCTCTAACTGTTAGCATAAAACTTTCTGAATTTCCAACAAAGTCAATTGGAATTGGAAATGTATCTGTAACATTTTCTACAGCTAATATTGGCTCTCCTGCTGTTATTTTTCCGATAATTGGAACTTCCACTAATTCTTTTTGTGTATAGAAATCTTTACTTGATGTTACTTTAGCTTCTCCTGAAGCACCTTTTAATAATCGTAAAGTTCTTCCTTTTTTATCTTTTTTCTTAATATATCCTTTTTCTTCTAGTTTTGCTAAGTATCCATGCACAGTTGCTGTTGAGTTTAGTCCTACTGCTTTTCCAATTTCTCTTACTGATGGTGGATATCCTTGTGTCATAATTTGTTTTTCAATAAAGTGTAAAATTGATTTTTCTCTTCTATTTAATTCTGGTTTCTTTTTTGGCATTTTCTTCACTCCATTCTCTTATTTTGTCTCATCATATCATACAAACAAAAAAATGTCAAACAAATTTTTGATTTTTTAATGATTATTTTTTTATATGATTGAAACTAGAAGAAATTCTTCATTTTTGTTTATGCAATCATTAGAGCAAAGTGATGTCCTTGTATAAGAAAAACTTGATTTTCTATATGTATAATCATTAGAGCAAAGCCATGTCTATGTATAGGAAAAAGTTAATTTTCCTATACATAGACAAAGGGGAAAGAAATCCAGCAGATTTCTTCCCCCCAAAAAACACCTTTTTATACATAGAATATTTTATTGGACAAATTGTATTTTATTTGTTCGTCCATATCTTTTGTCAAATCATACTCGCAATATATAAGGTGTTTGATTTTTTCCTTGGAATATGGATTATCTTCGCAAAACCTTTCTAGTCCAGGTAAAGTCTCCATATACCAATGAAATACGTCTTTTTCGGCTTCATACCTGTCACTAGATCTTCGTATCCATTCTTGTACAGGCATCTTATCATCAGTTTTTGCTTTGCTATAGCATTCCCTTATCCCGAATTTGGGATTAGGACTTGTACTAGGTGTTAACGGCTCCAGCGGAAATAGATAGCACTGAGCAGGTCGTGCTGGATAAATTTTACACCCTGACCTCCTATCATAGAAAATACAGGTGCTCTGTTTACCCACACCTTGGATAACTAGTTGTGGAAAGTTACCATGCCTATGTGAAAGTCTGGTATACCTTCTCACCATTTCTTCACAGGATATATTCAAATATTTAGAAATTTGAAATACATCCATGGGGGTTAGTCCCAAATCTCCTCTGTGCTTGCAGCACTTTCCACACCGCTCACACTTAAAGTTAATGTTTTCAATTGCAAACATTTATATTACCTCCTTGTATTTTTATGTTAACATAATATCACATTTTGTGTGTTGTGTCAATCTATTCTAATGATTAGATTTTATTTAATTATTATGTTCTTCCATATTTCCTTTTAAATTTTTCTATTCTTCACATCTTGCACAAACTTTTCTTTTATTTCCAATGGTAATAGCACTAGATTAGCTATATTTTCTCTTTTGACAATCTCTGGAAGATATTCACCAGAATCTTTATATTGTGGGTTATTTGAAAATTCTTCCCCTTCTCCTGTTCCAAATTCTCCATCTAGATATTCACACAAAAAGAAATATTCTTTCATGTTTAATTTACTATTTTCCAATTCATACAATTTTTTAATGACTTTTACACAAATACCAAATTCTTCTTTAATTTCTCTGATAGTTCCTTCTTCTAATGTTTCACCATCTTCTAAATGTCCTCCTGGAAAAGTATAATATTCTTGATAATCTTTGTTTCTGATTACGTTTTTTCTATGCATCAATACAAATCCATCATTCATCGGAACAATTCCTGCAACTCTTATTACTACTTTTTGATTTTCTTCTATCATATTGCCATCCCTCCTATTTTTATACAAGTATTATACTAAAGGTATTTTACTTTTTCAAATTTTTTATCTACTTGCTTAATGTTATCATTTCCGTATAGGTTATTTTTATGTCTAATTTTACCATACTAAATTTTATTAAAAATCTTATTTAAAAATAAATTTAAAAAATTATATTATCCCCTTGAATTTATTTTTCATTTAGTATAATATATAAAGGTAATAAAAGAGATTTGCATAGGAGGATATAGAATGCCAAGGAAAAAACAAGAAACAAATGAAAAAACAAATGCAGTTATATCAACAACCAAAACATCTTCAACCAAAAAAGGGTTACTTGAAAAAGCAGCAGAATCTGTTGCTAAAAAAACCGCTAAAAAGAAAGATGTGGTTGCAAAAAAAGATACAAAGTCTGCAAAAAAAAGTGTAGCAAAAAAGACTTCTGCTACCTCTAAAACTGTTGCTTCTAAAAAAACTTCTACAACTAAGAAAGCAACAACTACCAAAAAGAAAGCATCTACAAAATCACCAACTAAAAAAACAATATCTAAAAAAGCTACAACAAAAAAATCCGCTACAACTAAAGGAAAAACTACAACAACCAAAAAACAAAAAGTGGATATTGTAGAATATTATGATTTACCATATCGATATAATCAAACCGTTGTAAAATTATTGGCGCAAACTCCTACCAATTTATTTATATATTGGGATATCTCTGACGAAGATAGAGAAAATTATAAAGCACAATATGGTGAAGACTTTTTCGAAACAACAAAACCAGTCTTAATTGTTCACAATACAACCATGAATTACAGTTTTGAAATTGATATTAATGATTTTGCAAATAGTTGGTATCTTCATGTAAATGATGCAAAATGTGATTATAGAATAGAATTAGGTAGACGTCCTATTAAGGAAAATCCAAAAATTCATACAGATTATATTTATATCTCTAGCTCCAATCATATTGAATCACCAAATGACCATATTTTATTTAATAAAGACCAAAAAATGGTATATTTTAGAAATGTAAAAACTGGTGTTCAAACTGAAAAACCAATTTCAGAAAATATTTCTTTCATTAGGAGTATGGGAAAAATATATAATATATATGATATTTATAAAGCAATTTATCAAAATGAAAATATTGAAGAAATTTATGATTTATCTAATCCTTCTTCTGGTAATCCCTCATCAGGAAGTCTTTCTTCAAAATTCAAATAATCTTGAGGCACTTGAGGCTGCATTCAAAAGTGCCTCATTCATTTTTTAACTTAGTCGAAAATTGTATTTTCATCAGTTAAAATATCATATTGCACAAAAATTGCTTTACAATTTTTTGCATCAACAAATCCTTATGTTTCTTCAAGAGCTGAAATAAAACCATTCATAAAAATGTACAAACTTTTGAAGCAAGATTTGTTAAAATAAATTTTAGTAACAATAAAAGGAGAATTCAAATGCAAGAGAAAAAAGGATATGTTAGTTTCGTTCTTCATGCACATCTTCCATTTATTCATCACCCTGAAAGTGATGATTATTTAGAAGAATCTTGGTTATATGAAGCAATATCTGAAACCTATATACCATTATTAACAAATTTTCAAAAATTAGTGGATGAAGGTGTTAATTTTAGAATCACCATGTCTATGACACCTCCTCTACTTTCTATGTTAGATAACAAATTATTACAAAGAAAATATATTCGTTATTTAAAACAAATGATTGAATTATCTGGAAAAGAAATTATAAGAACCGCTGGTGATGAACGCTTAAATAAATTAGCACATTACTATTATGATAGATATTCCAATGATTTACATCTATTTAAAGATGTTTATAAATGCAATTTAATCCAAGGTTTTAAACATTTCCAAGATATTGGCGTGTTAGAAATTATTACTTGTGGTGCGACACATGGATATTTCCCAATATTATATGTTAATGAAAAAACAGTAAAAGCACAAATTGCTGTTGGTGTCCAAACATATGAAAGATATTTTGGAAGAAAGCCTCGTGGTATTTGGCTTCCTGAATGTGGTTATGTCCCAGAAGCTGATAAATATTTAAAAGAATTTGGAATTGATTATATTATCACTGAAACACACGGAATTTTATATGCAGACCCTACACCATTATATGGTACCTTTGCTCCTATTGTTTCTCCTGAGGGTGTTATCGCTTTTGGTAGAGATATTGAATCTTCAAGACAGGTATGGAGTTCTATTAATGGTTATCCTGGTGATTTCAATTATAGGGAATTTTACCGTGATATTGGTTATGATGCAGATTATGACTATATCAAACCATATATTGCCCATAATGGTGTTAGAGTCCATACAGGTATCAAATATTATAGAATTACAGGAAAAACAGAATTCAAAGATTATTATAATCTTCAATGGGCAAAAGATTCAGCAGAAAAACAAGCAGGTAACTTCTTTGACTGCAGAAATGCTCAAATTGAAAACCTTGCTCAATATACAGAAAATCCACCAATTATATTATGCCCTTATGATGCCGAATTATATGGTCATTGGTGGTATGAAGGACCTTATTGGTTATATATTTTGTTTAAAAAAATCTATTATGATGATTGTAATTTTGAATTAATTACCCCATCTGAATATATTGATAAATATCCAAACATGCAAGTTGCTTCCCCATGTAGATCTAGTTGGGGCGCTAATGGATATAGCGAAGTTTGGTTAAATCAAACAAATGATTATGCACATAGACATCTTCATGTTGCTGGCGATAGAATGTGTGAATTAGCACATTTATATCCAAATGCAAAAGGCTTGAAGAAAAAAGCTTTAAATCAATGTGCTAGAGAATTATTATTAGCACAAAGTAGTGATTGGTTATTTATCATTACAAATGGTACCATGGTGGATTATGCCAAAAAAAGAATTAAAGATCATATTGGTCGATTTACAAAACTATATTATCAAATAAAAGAAGATAATATTGATGAAGATTTCTTAAAAGATATCTCAAAAAAAGATTGTGTCTTTCCAGACATTGATTATATGATTTATTATTAAAGGGATTTTGGGGACGGACTCATTTTTCCCTTTTTTAAAGGTCGAGAAATCTAAAAAATATAGAATATAAAGTCATTTCACGATTTTGTATAAGCTAAATTTTCACAGAAATTCTAAAAGAAAAAAACAAGACTCTTTCATTCAGGCCCAATCAAGTCATATATTCATTTCGCATAATATGTCGAATGTGATTGGAGTACTTGTACTCTTTCTTAATAAAAAATAAATGAGGAAGCGCGAATTCTTGCAGCGAGAGGCTCATTTATTTTTGATTTAGAAAGAGTAAAGTATGTATTGAGCCGAGACATTTATAAGAAATGAATATATGACTTGATTGTCCATGAACATTCCTCATTTTTTTCTTTAAGAATTTCTAGTTTCAAATTTAGATACGCAAAATCGTTTCATTCTTTTATATTCTATATTTTTTATAATCTTCAATTAAAAAAAGGGAAAAATGAGTCCGTCCCCAAAATCCCTTTTCACCTAATTTTTTTCTTATCATATAATAATGTATAAGTTTTTTAAGTTTGGTAGATACTAGTTTTATGAGAAAGGGGTATTTTTGTATATGAAATCTTTATGTATAAAAACAAACAATTCTATAATACTAGATTATCTACAAAATGAATTAAAATATTCTGAAATAGAACATATATGTTTTTCTAAAAACAAATTTAAAAATTACAAAAATATTATCATACATTATCTTTCTAACAATGATTACCCTTACTTTTTTTCTAAAATCAGTAATCTCCTATCTTTTTTGATAATTGATGAATTTGAAGATATTCTTATGAAACGAATTATTAATAAAAATTATTTTTATTTTGATACATTGGAAAGAAATAACATTTTAAAAAATTGTTATACGATTTTGTCTGACGAATATTATGAATGGTTTGATAAAAAGTTCGAAGCTTTGTATAATTCTCTATATTCTTTTATTTCTGATAATAAAGTATTGATATTAGATGGTTTTATAAATTTTAGATTACAAGCCTATACTTCTGTTTTAGATGATATTGTATCTGAAAGTGTCAACAATTATATTATTGAAAAAGAATATATGGAATTTATTTCTTTACTCAAATTATATATTAATTCACAAAATAATCATTCTAATATTGTACATTTAATTTATAGTACTTCTGAATCCATTTTATTAGATGAAAATAAAAATTTGATTTTAAACTCAGAAGAAATTTTTAATGCAAAATATTTAAGTGATATATCTTTTTCATCTAATGATTATACTTTGAATTCACTTCTCAATTTACTTCCTAAAAAAATATATATTCATTTAATTGATAATCAAATTGATGAATTTATTAATACTTTACAATTAATTTTTGAAAACCGTGTATCTATTTGTTTAAATTGTGAAATTTGTGAGTTATATCGATATCATAAAAGTACTATTAAAAAAAGTAATGAAAAACCAAAATAATATAATACATGTTTTTTAATATTATCTTCTCTTGTTCAAGTAAAATGCACCTAAAATATTAAATTTAATTTAATATTTGTAGGTGCATCTCCTCTATAGTATTTTAGATACTATCCATTTATAATTTCATTTAGAGAATTAATAGCTTCTTGTAATCCTGGCAACAATGCATTTATTAAACTTTCATCAGGTTGTATTTTCCATTCTCTACCTTGTTTTGTTAATTGTATAGTTGTTGTAACTGTTTTGGTTCCTATTTCTTCATTTTTCAATTGTTCTTTTAATTTATTATTTTGCTCTTCTTGTGTAAATGATTCTCCATTAAAAGCAATTTTTAATGCTTCTTTTGTATAATTAGATATGATTTGATCAAAATCTTTATTCGTAATTTCTACTTCCACACTAGCTGTATTTTCTTCTTTTGAAATATTTAAAATTTTCCATGCTAGTTTATCAAATAGTAAACTTTGTGTCTCTTCATCCATTTCTGAATTTTGTAACATTTCTGATTCATTTACAATTTCTTCATAATTTACATATTTATTAACACTTTCAAAATCAGCATTTTTTAAGCTATTTAACATTCCTTCTACTGTTTTTTCTGGTGTTGCTGGTAGCAATAATAATGCAGTTACAATAGCTAGCACAACTAATAACAAAACAATTCCGCTAACCCAATATCCAACTTTTTTACTTCCTTTTTCCTTTTTTTCTTTATTTGCTTTCTTTTCTTTTTTATTTTCTGTATGATTCATTTCAGTTTCTTTTTTTAAATCTTTCCCTGTTACTTTACTAAATTTTGGTTCTTCTACTTTTTCTTTTTTTGTTTCTGCTACTTCTTCTGTTTTTTTTGTCTCATTTACTTTTTCTTCTTTATCCATAGAAATCCCTCTTTTCTTATTTTCTATCTATAAAGATTATATCTTAAGAAAAAATTTTTTTCAACCTCTTTTCTATAAATTCTACAAGTTTACTATTTTTTCAGTACAGCTCATTGTAAAATTCTGCGAAGGTATAAAGTGTTTGGATAGCAAAAAATATAATATATATACCTTCGCAGAATTCTATATTGAACTTTTTTCTATACTGCTTGATTAATTCCTGTAGCCACAATTTTACTCATATTTTCAATCAATCCATCAATCTCTTTAGGTGTTACAATTAAATTATAATCTTGTGGAACCAATGCTTCTTTTATTTCTTCATAATTATCTTCTTCTTTTAATTGATTTAAGTAATCATTTGATTTAGCCTCATCTTGTAATTTTGTGATAAATAAATCTAATGAATCATTTACTAAAACCGCTGTTTCGACAACTGTTGGAATTCCTATCGCAACTACTGGAATTCCTAATGTATTTTGACTAATTTCTTTTCTTGTATTTCCCACACCTGCTCCTGGTACGATTCCTGTATCTGATATTTGTACGGTACTACTAATTCTTTCAATACTTCTAGACGCTAAAGCATCAATCACTATCAATAATTTTGGATGTGTATTTTCTACAATTCCTTTTAAAATTTCTACTGTTTCAATCCCTGTTGTTCCTAAGACTCCTGGAGAAATAGCACTTACATTCCTAGCCCCCTCTTTTACATATTGTGGTAAATATTTAATCATATGTCTTGTCACTTCTATATCATTAATGACTTTAGGGCCTAATGCATCTGGTGTTACATAAATATTTCCAAGTCCCACTACCAATATCTCACCATTTTTGTCAACATGACTATCTACAATTTTTCTTAATTCATCTGCTAGTGTATCTGCTGATTTTTGAATTTCTTCTTCTCCCGCAATTTTTAAATTTTTAATATCAATGGTGACATACACACCTTTTGGTTTTCCAATTGCCTTTTCTCCTTCTTCATTGGTTATTTTTACTCTATCTACTTTTATATTGTCATCTATTTGTTGCTCCTCACTTTCTATACCATTAATTTCGTTTTCTAATTTATTGGCTGTTCTATATATTTCTCTTCTTTCTGCTGCCAAATCTGTTCTAAAATTAATCATAAAATTCTCCTTTCTGAATGTTGATAATCTTTATTTATGATAAATATTTTTTATTAGTATCTGTTAAAAAAAAATATTTATACAAAAATTAACTCACCTTCGAAAAAATGAAAGTGAGTTAATTGTATCTTTATCAAAAAATTTTATCAGAATTCCTTACTTATCCATTTATACATATCTTCATAAATATCTTCTCTACATTTTTCATGTAATATATCATGTCGTAAATCTTTATATAATTTTATATCTACATTTTCTATTCCTGCTTTTCTAAACATGTCGAAAGTTTTAATGACACCTTTTCCAAATTCTCCTACTGGATCTTTGTCTCCTGATAGTAATAAAATTGGCATTTTTTTATTCATTTTTTTAATATTTTTTAAATTTGACGTATATTGCATTCCAGACAACAGTTCTCTAAATAATCCAGCAGAATAACTTTCTCCTCTTAATGGATCTTGCAAGTATTCATCTATAGCTTTTTCATTTGCACATAACCAATCGCATTCTGTTCGATTTGGTTTAAATAGTTTATTATAATTTTCAAATGTCAAACTTTTTATTACTGGACTAGTATTTTCTTCTCCTACTTTTTTAGCCTCTTTGTTAGCCATCATTTTCGCAATCGCAATTTTAAAATCAGGAATATATCCTGTTCCCATAATAATTGCAGCATCTACTGGTTCTTTATAATCAATTAAATATGTTCTTACCAAAAAAGAACCCAATGAAAAACCTAACAAAATATATGGTACATCTGGATATTTTTCCTTTACCTTTTTCCTACAAGTTTCTATGTCTTTTACAACAAAATTCCAACTATTTTTTGGACCAAAATACATTGGTTTACCATTTGGTGCAATGGATGTTCCATGTCCTAAATGGTCATTTCCTGCAACCACAAATCCTTTTTTAGTAAAATATTCTGCGAATTGTTCATATCTTAAAATATGTTCTGTTACCCCATGGGCTATTTGAATGACTCCTACAATTTCGTTTTTAGGTCTCCATTCTACTGCATGAATTTGTGTTTTTTCATCTGCTGATGGATAATAAAATTCATTTTTAATCATTCGTATTCCTCCTATCTCTAATTTATTCTAATTTTCTAAATATTTCTTCAAAAACTTTCCTGTATAGCTTTTTTCATTTAAACAAACTTGTTCAGGTGTTCCAACAGCTACTACTTCTCCACCATTATCTCCACCTTCTGGACCTAAATCAATAATATGATCACAAGTTTTAATTAAATCTAAATTATGCTCAATAACAATAATTGTATTTCCTGTATCTACTAATCTTTGTAAGATATCCACCAATTTATGAACATCTGCAATATGAAGTCCTGTTGTTGGTTCATCTAAAATATATAAGGTTTTACCAGTAGCCTTTTTAGATAATTCTGTTGCTAATTTTACTCTTTGGGCTTCTCCCCCTGATAATGTTGTTGATGGTTGTCCTAATTTGATATAGCTTAGGCCTACATCATATAAGGTTTGAATTTTTTGTTTAATTCTTGGTATTTTATCAAAAAATTGTAAAGCTTCTTCAACAGTCATATCTAACACATCTGCAATGGTTTTTCCCTTATATTTTACCTCTAAAGTTTCTCTATTATATCTCTTTCCTTTACATACTTCACAAGGTACATAGATATCTGGTAAGAAATGCATTTCGATTTTATGCACACCATCACCATTACAACTTTCACATCTTCCACCTGGTACATTAAAGCTAAATCTTCCTTTTTGATATCCTCTCAATTTTGCTTCTTCTGTTTCAGCAAAAATATCTCTAATTAAATCAAATACGCCTGTATATGTGGCAGGATTTGAACGTGGTGTTCTTCCAATTGGTGATTGATCTATATTGATAATTTTGTCAATTTGGTTAATTCCTTTAATTCCTTTACATTTTCCTGGTTTTTCATTAGAACCATTTAATTCTTTTGCAATCGTTTTATATAGTACTTCATTAACCAATGTAGACTTTCCTGAACCAGATACACCTGTGACACAAGTAAATACACCTAATGGAAATTTAACGCTAATATTTTTTAAGTTGTTTTCTGTAGCACCTTGTATTTCAATCACTTTTGATTTTGTATGTTTTCTTCTTTTTTTCGGTACAGGAATTTTTAATCTTCCACTCAAATATTTTCCCGTGATAGAGTTTTCTACTTGCTTAATTTCTTCAGCAGTTCCTTGTGCCATTACTTGTCCCCCATGTGTTCCTGCTCCTGGTCCAATATCTATGACTTGATCTGCTGCATACATGGTATCTTCATCATGTTCTACAACAAGTAATGTATTTCCCAAATCTCTCAATTTCTTTAATGTTGCTAATAGTCTATCATTATCTCTTTGATGTAATCCAATACTTGGCTCGTCTAAGATATATAATACACCTGTTAGGCCAGAACCAATTTGTGTGGCTAAACGAATTCTTTGTGCTTCTCCTCCTGATAAAGTTCCTGCACTTCTAGATAGTGTTAAATATTCTAGTCCAACATCTATTAAAAATTGTAATCTTTGATGAATTTCTTTCAAAATCAAATCTGAAATCATGGCTTCTGTTTTATTTAACTGTAAATTATCCAAATAATCTTTGATTTGATTGATAGACATTGCTGTTAATTCATTGATATTTTTGTCTCCCACTTTTATAGACAAGATTTCTGGTTTTAATCTTGCTCCATGACATGAATAACATGGAGAGTTACTCATATACATTTCGTAAAAATCACGCATTCCTTGTGATTTTGTTTCATTATGGCGCCTATCTAATGTTGGAAGTACTCCTTCAAATGGTGCTTTAAACCTTCTCACTCCTGCTGGTGATGCATATTCAAACTCAATTTCTTCATCACCTGTACCATACAAGATTTTTTCCATAAAGCTTCTAGGCAATTCTTTGATTTTCTTTCCTCTGATATCAATTCCATAATGTTTTCCGATGCTTTCAAAATACATTTTTGCCATGGTGTCACCTTTTTTCATTGTACTTGAACCAAAGGCTTTTACTCCATCATATAATGTTTTGTTTTTATCTGGAATAATTAAATCTTCATCCATTTTCATTAAATAACCTATTCCTGTACAAGTTGGACAAGCCCCCATTGGATTATTAAATGAAAACATTCTAGGGGTTAATTCTGGAAAACTAAAGCCACAATCAGGACAAGCATAATTACAACTATATAATTTTTCTCCTTTACCCACTGCATCAATTAATACTAATTGATTGGCATGTTTTAAAGCAATCTCTACTGACTCTGTTAATCTACTTAAAATTTCTGGTTTGATTACCAATCTATCGACCACTAATTCAATATCATGTTTTTTCTTTCTATCTAATTCAATGTCATCAGAAAGTTCATACATCTCTCCATCAATTCGAACTCTGACAAATCCTTCTTTTTGGAATTCCTCTAATTGTTTTGTATATTCTCCTTTTCTTCCTCTAACCACTGGTGCCAATACTTGAATTCTAGTACCTTCTTCTAGTTCCATGATATTATCTACAATTTGATCAATGGTTTGTTTTTCTATTTTCTTTCCACAATTTGGACAATATGGTACACCGATTCTAGCATATAATAGACGGATATAATCATAAATTTCTGTAACAGTTCCTACTGTAGAACGAGGATTTTTTGAAGTTGTTTTTTGATCTATGGAAATGGCTGGTGATAACCCCTCTATACTTTCTACATCTGGTTTTTCCATTAAACCTAAGAATTGTCTAGCATAAGATGACAAACTTTCTACATATCTTCTTTGTCCTTCAGCATATAAGGTATCAAATGCTAAACTAGATTTTCCAGAACCAGATAGTCCTGTAATAACTACTAATTTGTCTCTTGGTATCTCTAAATTTATATTTTTTAAATTATGTTCTTTTGCACCCTTTATAATGATTTTGTCATTCATGAAAATTCCTCCATAACTCAATCTTTATGTTTATTTCTTAATTTTTGAAAATTCCAGTCACATTATACTATATTTTTTTATTAAAAACAAGAGTTTGGTGATGATTTTGGGGACGGAGCAAAAAATCATCACCAATCAAAAAAATAAACACAAATATTTCTATTCATGCTTATTTTTTGTATATTTATAAAATAGGATTGTCAAATTTTAATTTTCTGCTTTTTCCAATCTCATTTCATTTTCTATAATGGTCATAATAATTTGTACTGTTTTTTCTAAATCATTATTTTTTAATACATAATCATATAAATTAATTCTAGATTCTTCATAATCAAAACGATTTAAACGTAATATAATTTCTTGTGGACTTGGCTTGTCTATTCTATTTTCTAATCGATGTCTTAATTCCTCTTTTGGCACACGCAAAAATATAGTAACGACTTTTGTGTCATTTCCTAATAATTCTTTTAAATGTTCAGTTCCATTAACATCAATATCTTTTACAATGATTTTTCCACTTTTTATTTTATCATTTAATAATTTTCTAGAAGTTCCATAATATTGATTATGATGAATATCATATTCATAAAATTCTTCATTTTCTATCATTTTCTCAAATTCTTCTTTTGAGACAAAATGATAAGTTCCTCCTTCTACATCTCCCTCACGAATTGGTCTTGAAGTATATGAAGGAAGTGATTCTACATTTTCCATTCGTTTAATTAGTTCTTTTTTTATTGTATCTTTTCCTGCCCCTGCTACTCCAGATAATATGACTAACATTCTATTGAAACCTTCCCTTCTGCAATTTCTATAGCAGCTATTGTTACTGGTGATTCTTCTTTTGTGTCTACTAAAGGTGTTGCACCAGAAGCAATTTGTCTTGCTCTTCTAGCTGTTGCAATTACTAATTCATATCGATTATTTGCTTTTGTAAGTAATTCTGAAACACTAGGTTTTACTATCATTTTTATCAATTCCTTTCTTTTTTACTAGCTATTTATTTTCTATACATTTACACATGTATACATCGAAATATTTAATCTCATTAATACATTTATATAGAAAATCCTTTTAATTTTCTTCTTGCGAAATGTCTTTATCAATTCTTCCTCCAACTGTTTCTGGTTGCACAGCTGATAAGATAACATGTCCTGAGTCCATAATTAATACAGCTCTTGTTCTTCTTCCATAAGTTGCATCTACTGCTGTTTTATTATCTTTTGCTTCTTGTATTAATCTTTTGATTGGTGCTGATTCTGGACTAACAATGGCTACAATTCTCTCTGCTGATACAATATTTCCAAATCCAATATTTACTAATTGCATAAAATCATTCCCTTCTTACTCTATATTTTGTACTTGTTCTCGTATATTTTCTAATTGTGTTTTCATATTGATAACTTCATTTGTGATTTCTAGATTATTTGCTTTTGAACCAATCGTATTTGTCTCTCGATTCATTTCTTGAATCATAAAATCTAATTTCTTTCCCATAGCCTCATTACTATTTAATAATTCTCTAAATTGATATATATGGCTATTTAATCTTGTTACTTCTTCTTCTATAGAGCATTTATCAGCATATATAACCACTTCTTGTGCTAATCTTGCTTCATCTATTTCTTGGTCTTGTAACAAATCTTTTATCCTCGTATTTAATTTTACTACATATTCCTCAATAAGTCCAGTAGAAAGTGAAGATATTTTTTTTACTTTTTTCTCAATATCCTGTATTCTTACCAATAAATCCTGTGCAATTTTTTCTCCTTCCACTTTTCTCATATCCACTAAATTATCAATTGCTTTGCTACTTACTTCAAGCAATTCATTTTTTATCGTTTCATCATCTTGATTATTTTGAATAGTTAATACATCTGGTAATTTAGAAATTTCTGTTACAGGAATATCTGCTACAATTCCCTCTGATTCTGCTAAATCTCTTAATTCTTTAATATACATCCTTGCAATTTCTGTATTGATTTTAATATCTCTACCTTCTAAAGAATTATTGTTAAATGTAATAAATACATCTACTTTTCCTCTTGTTAACTTAGATGAAATTGCTTTTTTGATTTCTTCTTCTAAATAACTTAAGCTTCTAGGCATTTTTACTGAAACATCTAAATATCTATGATTTACACTTTTTATTTCTACTTGATATTCTCTTAAATTTTTTGACATATTTGATTTGCCATAACCAGTCATACTTTTAATCATTTTTTGCTATATTCCTTTCTCAAATTAGTTTTTTTTGGATTGTCATTATTTTTCAGACTTTACTTCTTTTCTAGTTCTTCCCCTTTTAGATTTTGGCTTTGTTTGTTTGTTTACTCCTTCTATGACTTCTTCTTTTTTACTTTTCTTGTCCTCTTTTACTTTATTTTGTTGTTCAATCTTAGGTTCTTCTTTAATTTTATTTTTTTTCTTAGCAGTTTGTTTCTTTTTTGATTTGCTTTCCGTGTTAGTTTCTTTTACACTCTCTTTATTCTCGTTTTGACTTTCTTTCTTATTTTCTTTTTTTGGACTCTTATCTTTACTTTTTTTCTTTTCTTTCTTCGCTTTCGTTTTTTGTTTCTTTTCTTCTTTTTCTACATGTTTTTGTTCTTCTATTTCTGTAATTGATTCTTCTTTTCTTTTTTTCGCTTCTTTTATGACTGGTTCATCTTTTACAATTTCTGATATATCACTAAGACTCTTCAAATATTTCATTCTAGCTCTTGTATATATAACAGTTGATTTTAATACATAGTATATGGCAAATAGGAATGATGATGCTAATAAATAAGTTCTAAAATCAAACTGATATATTGTGATAATATGATAAATAAATAGTGCATGGATAGATAACACTAATAATTCTATGGCTGTCATGGTCAAAGTTCCGCTATCTCTTTTATATGCAAATTCAAAAAGAATAATACTTGCTAATAAAAAAACTCCAGAAATCACTTTTGTTATTGTTTCCATTTGTTCTAATGGTAACTGTGTATATAGTATATTACAAGAAATAAAATATACCATAACAACAATTGCCAATATTAAATTTTTGAATATCTTTTTTAATATTTCCTGTGATACTTGTTTGGGAACTTTTTTCTTTGCCATTTTATGTGCGAATATTTCATCTGTTTTATTGGCATTTTCTTTTTCTATTGTATTTTTATTCTCAACTTTTGCCTTTTCTTTTTTCATCCTTGCCTCTCTTTCTATATATAATTGATTGAAAAAGAATTAAATGTTTAATAAAATTTGTAAACCACCAAAATAATCATTATTTTTCAATCCATTTCTAACTCATACATAATTATGCTCAACATATTTAAAGCAACAGTTTCTGTTCGTAATATTCTAGTTCCTAATGTAATGATTTTTGCATTATGTGATTTCAATTTAATGATTTCTTCTTGATCAATTCCACCTTCTGGGCCTATAATAACAGCTATTTTTAGTTCTTTATTTTTAACTTGTTTTACTTTTTTTAATTCTTGTTTCAATGTATTTACTTTTTCATTTTCATATGCCACTAATACTAAATCATATTCTTTCATATTTTCACATAATGTATGGATATTCACAATTGGATGAATCATAGGAATTCTATCTCTTCCAGATTGTTTTGCAGCACCTTCAGATATTTTTTGCCATCTTTGTATTTTCTTTATTTTATCTTTTTCATTTAATTTTACAACACATCTTTTCATTTCCACTGGTGTAATATCATATACACCTAATTCTACTGATTTCTGGATAACCAATTCCATTTTATCAGCTTTTGGCAATCCTTGAAAAATACTTACTTGTATATGAGGTTCCACATTAGACTGAATTTCTTCTATAATATGACAATAAATATTTTTTTCTTCGATTTGTTCTATTTTACAAATATAATTTTTGGATGTATCGCAATCACATATATCGATTGTATCATCAACTTTAGCTCTTAGAACGTTTTTTATGTGATTTACATCTTCATTTTGTATAATAATTGTATTTCCTTCAATTTGATTGGTTGTCACAAAAAATTTAGGCATTACTCTCTCCTTTTTATTTCTTCTATGTAATTTGCTACATTATATCACATAACTGATTATTTTTCTACCCAAACTACATTTTAAGTTTCGATATTTTTGCGGGTGAGGTGTCATCCGTTATTTTTTGAATAAATTGACGAATGTGCCGTGGAATAGATGTATAAATTCTTAGTTTTTAATAAGTGAGGAAGCGCGAACAGCGAGAGGCTCGCTTATTAAAAACTTAGAAGTTATCATCTATGTAGCAAGCCGAGAAAATTATTCAAAAAATAACGGATGACACCTCACCTGTAAAAATTCCGAAACTTAAAAAACTATGCATTTATCCAAACAGAAACTGATTTTGCCTTTACTTTAAACAATCCATACCCTTCATTATCAATAATTACTTCTTCTTGACAATTTCCAATAGCATCTATAAATTTTTCTCCTATTAAATTGGTTCCTATATACATTCTTTTTTCTGAGTCAAATTTGTTGGAAATTAATACTGCTAATCCTGATTTAATGTGCTCTCTATCTCCTTCTCTTGTCCAACCAATACAATTTGGATGATCAAAATAATCATTTTGTTTTCCATATGCTTTTTCTTTTCTTAAATCAATTATTGTTTTTAAGCTTTCAATTGGTGCAATATTGTCATGTTTGATACCATATAGATCTCCCCAAAATACACATGGATACCCTTCATCTCTTAATAAAGTAATTGCATATGCTGGTAATTTAAACCATCTTTCTACAAAGCTTGTTAAACTTTGTCCTGGTTGTGTATCATGATTATCTACAAATGTTACTGCTTTGCTTGGATTTTCTTTTACCAATGTGCTATTTAGGATTTTCGTTAAGTCATAATTTTCATCTCTTGAAGCATTATATAAATTATAATGCAAAGGTACATCAAATAAAGAAATTTGTCCTTCTGTTTCTGTAATATACCTATGTAATTTAGAAATATCTCCACTCCAATATTCTCCTACTGCAAATAATTCATCTTCTGTTTGTTTTCTTAATGTTTTTATCCAATTTTCATAAAAGTTCGCATCAATATGTTTTACGGCGTCTAAACGAAAACCATCTACTTTTGTTAAATCTAAATACCATTTTCCCCAATCTAAACATTCTTGAACAACTTCTGGATTTTTAAAATCCAAATCAGCTCCCATTAAGTAATCATAATTTCCAAATTCCTCGTCAACAGCTCCACTCCATGTTTTATCTTTAAAACGAAAAATAGCATGTTCTTTTGTCTTATCATCATAATCAATTCCATCAAAATGTGTCCAATTCCATTCAAAATCAGAATATTTATGTTTTCTACCTGGGAAGGTAAATTTAGTCGCTACTCTTACTACTTGATTTTCTACGAACTGATTATGATTTCCCCAATCTACTTGTTCTGCTGGAATCGTTTGTAACAAATCTGCTCCCATTTTGTGATTTAACACAATATCTGCATAAGTTTCGATTCCTGCTTGTTTTAAGGTCATGATACAGTTTAAGTACTCATCTTTAGAACCATATTTTGTTTTCACAGTTCCTTTTTGGTCAAATTCTCCTAAATCATATAAATCATACACACCATATCCGACTTCATCTTTTCCACCAATACCTTTATATGCTGGTGGAAGCCAAAATGCTGTGATTCCTATATCTGCTAACTTTCCTGCTTCGTTTGCTAATGTATTCCACCAATTTTGATTGGTTTCTAAATACCATTCAAATGCTTGTAATATTACTCCATTTATTTTTCTCATTTATTTTTCCTACTTTCTATATATCCATGTCCCATTGGATACATTTCGTTTTTGTCCCATTGGGGACGTTTCTTTTTGGGACATTTTTTCTGTCTGCATTATATCATTTATAAAAAATAATTTCTAGGTTAAATGGAAATTTATATTATATTCTATTTGGAAATAAATTTTGATACGATTTACTATATACCAGAATAACAGGGGCAATCCTGTTATTCTGGATTGCCCCTGTTATTCATTCCATCAATTCCTTTAGCATATTGTATAAAAGATAATTGTTCAATATGCTTATTTCAGGTGTTTTTCTGCCGAAACTGGTCATTGTCATGTATAAGTCCATCTTTTTCTGCTTTCGGCTTCCAAGTCCGATAGTGCTTATCATAGGCAAAATCCCACTAAAAATTTTCAGTTCTTGCTGAAGCTCTTTGCTTTCAAATTTCAGTTCTTTCTGAAACTCTTTACTTTCGTTTTCTAACTTCTGCTGAATGATTTTTTTAGGGATTTTCTTTACTTCATGCATTCCCTCTTTGTAAATTCCTATCATTCCCTCTACCCGCCAATTAACCTGAATCATTTTTAAGCCTCCTCCTTTTCTATATCTAGAAAATTCCTGCACAATTGCATAAGATACATTATACTACGTTATGTTAATTTTCGCAATATTTGACAGATACTTTTTTATTTGACAGATACTTTTTTATTTTATATAATACCTTTCCGAAAGGATGCGATTGAAAATGAGTTTTATATATGAAAGAACAATTAATTATTATGAAACAGATAAAATGGGTGTTGTTCATCATTCTAATTATATTCGTTTTTTAGAAGAAGCTAGATGTGCATGGCTAAAAGCAACTGGTATGCCTTTTGAAAAATTTGAAGAAAAAGGTATCACAATCCCTGTTTTAGAAGTAAAATGCAAATATAAACAACATGTTACTTTTGCTGATACCATTTCCATTAAAGTATATGTAAAAGAATTTAATGGTGTTCGATTAACCATTGGATATGAAGTAAAAGATAAAAAAACAGGTAATGATGTCATTATTGCAGAAACAAAACATTGCTTTACAGATATATCTTTAAAACCACTTAACTTGAAAAAACATTGTCCAGAATTTAGCGATAAGTTTAGTGCATTAAAGGAAAATGGTTAAAATATAGTAAAAAATTTTTTTCACAAGCATTAAAACAAAAATAAGGAGTATCAAATTTTTTCTGATACTTCTTATTTTTATCTGGCTTCATTTTTCATCTTATAAGTATAAAATTGCGCGAAAAGAATCATTATTGTACCCTAAAGTTGTTGCACGATAGTTACGATCACTCATATAATAATTTGTTGTTCTTCCATAATCATTTCCTCTACAAGTACATGGACCTTTTCCTCCACTAATATGTGTTTCTGTTGTCCACTCAGTACAATTACTTGCCATATTATATATATTACATTGCACATCTTCTGTTTCACCTGTGTTAGCTAAACTATCATTTGTAATTCCTTGTTGTGAATATGGTGTTTCTCCTTCTGCTTGATTCTTCTGTATAAATAGAATAGCTGTATCCCAAGCATAACTATTAATTAAGTCACTTTTAATTGTTGTATATAAATTTTGACATGCTTTTGCTGCATTGGGTTGTGTAACATTATTCCATAAAAATCCTTCTTGTGTTGGCGCTACTTCATATTCTTCTATATAACCATTAGATACTTTGAAATTTGCTTTTCCGTCTATACCATAGCTTGCCTCAAATCTTGCCATATAATATCCACCATTTTTTCTTACACTATTTATGAATCCTTGTAAATCTTTTGCTGGTGTATTTCCGTCGCCTGTTGAATTTTCGACATAACCTTCACTGGTAAACTCTGTTATTTTTCCATCTAAGGTTTCTGGTGTTTCAGTTGTATTTATTTCTCCCTTATAGTTAAAAACATATCTTCCTAGTATCACTTCTCCATTTACTGCATTTTGAACAGTTATTCCATTATCTCCTAATACTCCATCTACTGGTACCCATACATATTGATTTCCTTCGCCGTCTTCTATAACTAATCCCTCATTAATACCAGGTGGCTCAGTTGTTCCATCTCCCCAAGTAGCTTCTCCCACATTTACAGGCTTAAATCCTTCTGGGATAACTGGATTGTTTTTATTTCCTTGCTTTCCATTCATTGTACTTGTTTCTTTAAATATGCCTGTTGTTTTATCTGGATTTCCAGGTGCTACATATTCACCTAGCATAACACTCCCATCTTTTTTGATTGTCACATCATATCCATCCACCTTCACTGTTAGAGGAAAGCTGCTATCTGTTATTTCATCTGGTACTCCTGTTATATTTTCTATTTGATCTAAGTTTGTTTTTAAATCTTTATTATTTATTTTTCCATCTGTTCCTATACTTCCTGTCACAGCAATTTCTACTTGTTCTTCTGCATTTGCTTGTCCTGTTTTTTCTTTCGCTTCTCTTGCTTTTGATAAAATTCCATTATCTCCAGTTATGGTAGAAATCGAAACACCTGCTAAAATCAATAATATGATAATGGTAATAACAAGTGCAATAAGTGTAATTCCATGATAACTTTGAATAAATTGTTGTTTTCTTCCTTTCATCAAATAAATCTCCTCTCTCCAATTTGTCGGTTATAATCTCTTTTCTCATCCTCTTTTATGTATAGTATTTGTATTTTCATACATTTTATTCCATATCATCATGTTTTTATTGAATAAAAAACGTGATTTATCCCATTTAATCATGGAAAAACCTTAAAAGATTCTTTCATTTTCGGACTCTTATTCAAAAAAAAAGAAGCCTAAGCTTCTTCATTTATTTCTTCTAACATATTATTTATATAATCTAAATTAATTTTATATGTTACTTCTAATTGTTCTATAAAACTTTTGGTATAACTTGTATTTACATTTAATACAGTTGCATAGGCAAGATGGTTTTCTAACACAGTTACACTTTCTAGTGGTTTATCTTTTAATAATGTATAATCTTCCAAAAACTTTTTATACTTGTCCCATTGTTTCATTTCCTTAGCACCTTTTATAGTATAAGTACCATCTAAATATTCTCCTTTTCTTAAATAACGTAATACTTCTCTTATGAGTGGTTCTAATATAGTAAGTTCAAAAGCAACAAAAAATGGAACAAATATCATATTAAACATTTCATCACTGATTTGATTATTTCCACTTATTGCAGAATATATAGCTCCAATGATTAAAATCCCAATATATAGGAATAGAAATACTGTACTTAAACGTATTTTTGTTTCTTTTATAAAATGATAGCTTTCAAACTCTTCTCTTACATATCGTATCCATGTGTTCATATTTATCTTTTCTTTTTTACAAATCTTATCATATAGATACTTTTCATCTTTTTTTAATGTTTCATTATCTTGATTTCTTAACGCTATTAATTCATAATGATATTCTTCCTTTTTTTCTATTTTAAGAAACCCTTTCGCACATAAATTTAATATACAAGCTACCAAATCTTTTTTCTTTTCTATTTTTTGATTTTGTAAATAAGAAAGTACTGCTGGACTATATTCTACTTCTATATCTCTAACATAAATCCCTACATCTCTTGCTAATTTCACTTTTATTTTATTATATATATCAATTCCAACTCTAATAACTATATATCCAATAATTGTAACAGTTGTTAAAATCATAAATCCATTTCCGAACAAAGCATTCACAAATAGAAACGGAATCGTCGCAAGTACAAGATATATTGGAATTGTTGCTAGCCATATTTTGTGTGGGTCTATTTTTCCCTTTCTTACAAATGTAACTGTAACACCTATTGCCACAAAAAATCCATATATGAAAATTGCAAACATTATATAACTTATCATTTTTTCCTCTTTTATTTTTTATTTCTTTGATTTTCTAATATCCATTTTTTAGAAATAATTTGCATACTTAATTATTGACCTACGTGTCATTTTTTGAAAATATTGGAAACAGGTCAAATCATCGTAGGTTAAAAATTTACATAAAAATGTCCCAAACAGAAACGTCCCCAAAAGGACATTATCCAAACAAACTTAATTGATTACTTTGGCTCATACCGTCTAAGCATCCAAATTTCTTTAATAAATCTGCTACAGAGTCTCCTACTTTAGAACGAATTTTCATATCATCAATTGACATGAATTTTCCGTCTTTTCTAGCGTTTTCAATCCCTACCGCTGCTACTGTTCCAAGTCCTGCAATACTGTTTAGTGGTGGACGTATTCCATCTTCTTCTACAATAAATTTTGTAGCGCTTGATTTGTATAAATCAATTGGTAAGAATTTGATTCCTCTTTCATACATTTCTAAGACAAGTTCTAAGACAGGATACATTGCTTTATCTTTTTGCGTTGCATTGTTTCCTTGTAAATCAATTTCTTTCATTTTATTTTTTACTTTTTCTTCTCCAAATGTCATGATTTCACTATCAAATTCATCTGATGCTCTGATAGAGAAAAATGCTGCATAATATGCCTTTGGTTCATGTACTTTAAACCATGCAATTCTAAAGGCATTTGTTACATAGGCTGCTGCATGCGCTTTTGGGAACATATATTTTATCTTTTCACAAGATTTGATATACCATTCTGGTACATTATGTTCTCTCATTAAATCTGTATATTCTTTCCATTTTGCTGGGTCTTTCAATGCTTTTCCTTTACGTACAGTTTCCATGATTTTGAAAGCAGAATTTGGTGGTAATCCTTGTTTAATTAAATATATCATAATATCATCACGACAACAAATTGCTTCTGTTAAAGTTACCGTTCCGTCTTCAATTAAGCTTTGTGCATTTCCAAGCCATACATCTGTACCATGTGATAATCCGTGAAATACGAATTAACTCATCAAATGTGGTTGGTCTTGTATCTACCAACATTCCTCTTACAAACTTTGTTCCAAATTCAGGTATACCGTAACTACCTACTTCTGAACCAATCTGTTTTGGTGTAACACCTAAAGCATCTGTTGAACTAAAAATAGACATAGTTGCTTTATCATCTAGTGGAATCTTTGTCGGGTCTATTCCTGTAATATCTTGTAACATTCTAATAACGGTCGGATCGTCGTGTCCTAGTATATCTAATTTTAACAAGTTTTGGTCTATTGAGTGATAATCAAAATGGGTTGTAATAATATCAGAATTGGGGTCATCTGCTGGGTGTTGTACTGGACAAAATTCATAAATTTCTCTTCCTTTTGGTACAACAATAATTCCTCCTGGATGTTGTCCAGTTGTTCTTTTAATTCCTGTGCAACCATGTGATAGTCTTTTTATCTCTGCTTGATTAATTGGGATATGTCTTTCTTCATAATAATTTTTTACATATCCAAAAGCTGTTTTATCAGCTACTGTACCAATCGTTCCTGCTTTAAAAGTTGTTCCTTTTCCAAAAATCACTTCTGTATATTTATGTGCTTTTGCTTGATATTCTCCTGAGAAGTTTAAGTCAATATCTGGCTCTTTATCTCCATTAAATCCAAGGAAAGTTTCAAATGGAATATCCATTCCATCCTTGTCTAATTTGTGTCCACACTTTGGGCATTCTTTATCTGGTAAGTCAAATCCATTTTTTACGCCATAATCGGTAAAATCTGAATATTTACAATTTGGACATCTGTAATGTGCTGGAAGTGAGTTTACTTCTGTAATTCCTGTCATGTTTGCCACAAATGATGAACCAACAGACCCTCTGGAACCTACAATATATCCATCTTCATTTGATTTCCATACCAGTTTTTGAGCAATAATATACATAACGGAAAATCCATTTTTAATAATAGAATCTAATTCTTTATCTAATCTGGTTTGCACAATTTCTGGTAATGGATCTCCATATAGTTCATGTGCTTTGCTATAGGCAATATCTTTTATGGTTTGCTCACAACCTGGAATATGTGGTGGACATTTTTCTGGAGATATGGGACTAATTTGTTCACACATATCTGATATTTTATTCGTATTGGTGACAACCACTTCATAGGCTTTCTCTTTTCCTAAATAACTAAATTCTTCTAACATTTCTTCTGTTGTTCTTAAATATAGTGGTGCTTGATTATCTGCATCATCATATTTTTGCCCCGCTTCTAAAATACGTCTATAAATTTCATCTTGCGGATCCATAAAATGCACATCACAAGTAGCCACAACTGGTTTATTTAATTTTTCTCCAAATTCCACAATTTTTCTATTAATATCTCTTAAAGCTTCTTCATCTGCAACTGTTCCATTTCGAATTAAGAATTGATTATTTCCAGTTGGTTGAATTTCTAAATAGTCATAGTCATTAGCAATTTCTTCAATCTCTTCATCTGTTTTTCCTAGTTCGATTGCTTGGTATAACTCTCCTGCTTCACAGGCACTTCCCAATATCAATCCTTCTGAATATTTTTTATATAAACTTTTTAATATACGTGGTTTTCTATAAAAATAATGTAAATGTGATAAAGATACTAACTTATATAAATTCTTTAATCCTACATAGTTTTTAGCTAAAATAATCGCATGATAGGTTTTTAGTTTTTTGTATTCTTCTTTTTTCGCCTCTTCACTTGCTGCTACTCTATCAATATCTTCTACAATGGTTGCTCCTTTTTTCTTTAACATATCCACCATCACTTTAAATACTTTTACAGTTGTATCCACATCGTCTAGCGCACGGTGTGCTACTTCAACTTTAATCCCTAAGTTTTCTGCAATCTTTCCTAATTTGTATTTCTTATA
Source organism: Bacillota bacterium (assembly GCA_963929465.1). GTDB lineage: Bacteria > Bacillota > Clostridia > TANB77 > CAG-508 > CAG-269. Next base: position 12,700 of record CAWVJG010000114.1, on the reverse strand, counting down.
ATCTGGGAATAAATCTTTGGCTAAACTTAAAGTGTCTAAATAAGTATAATCAAAATCATATCCCAAGACTTTGGCATTTTGTTTTAAAAATCCGACATCAAAATTGGCATTATGTGCTACAATAACCGTTTCTTTGTCATCTCCCAAAAATTCTAATAATTTTGGAAATACTTTATCAATCGTTTCTGCATCTTTTACCATTTCATCTGTAATGTTTGTAACTTCTGTAACTCTTTCTGGGATGTGTTTTTCAGGATTTACAAAACAGCTAAACTCATCAATAACTTCCCCATCTTTTACCTTCATGACTCCAATTTCTGTGATTTTCTCAGTGGTTGCTGAAAATCCAGTTGTTTCCAAGTCTAATACACAATAAGTGGTATCAATACTTTGCTTTTTACCATTATATACTGTTTTCGTGTTATCTGGTGCTAGATATGCTTCTACTCCATAAATTATTTTCATATCTGGATTATCATATCCTAGCATTTTATGTGCTTCTGGAAACGCTTGCACAACACCATGGTCTGTAATGGCAATAGATTTCATTCCCCATTTCATAGCTCTTTTGATTAAATCTGTTGCTGAGGTCATGGCATCCATTTGACTCATTTTTGTATGCATATGAAGTTCTACTCTTTTAACTTCTGCATGGTCTTCTCTGATTTTCTTTTTAATCCCTTCTCCTTCTACAATCGTATTTGCCATAATGGTTAATTCATTTGAGAAAGAATCCATTTGTGCTGTCCCTGCTATCTTTAATCCTTTGGCATTCTTGATTCTTTTGATCACTCGTTTACTATTATCTTTATTTAAAAATGCTTTACAAGTCATACTGCTGGTTCCATCATAGATATCAAAACTAAGTAAGGTTTTACCAGACTTTAATTCTCTATCCTCCATATCGATGACTTCACCCTCAATGGAAACTTTTCCATCATCTACATTTAACTCTGCAATTTTTACCAATGGTTCTGTAATATTAGGATTCATTCCCAATATTAGAGGCGTACTTTCATCTTCTTCTGGTAATTCTGGAACATCCATATGACTTACCATAATGGTATTTGCCATGATGGTGACATCTCCAGCATAAGCATCTAATCCTGCTTTTCCAACTGCTTTGATTACTTTTGCCTCTTGAATTTTATCAATAATTTCTTTTCCTTCTCCTGCATCTTTTGCAAAAGATTTACAAGTAATGGTTCCTGTTCCGTCATAAATATCAAAGATTAACATACCTTTTCCTGTTCTAGTTTCACGGCATTCACTTGTTAAAACTCTTCCTTCAATCGTAATTCTAGAATTACTTGCTGTAATATCTTTTATTGCTACCTTATTTTCTTTGGCTTTTGATGGTTTTCCCATAATATATTCTTGCTCTTGGAAATCTTCCATTTCTTCTATTGGTGGCATTCCATCTATTGCCTCTTCTGGAATATATCCTTCCATATCTGTCGGTGGTACATAATCTGGATCATTGTATTCTGGTACATTCCCATATTCATTATGATTTTCATTGTTTGCATTTTCTCTTTGCTTTTCAGCATTTAATTCTTCAATATGGGCAATGGCTTTTTCTTCGACTTGTTTGATTTCTTCTCGTATTTCTTCAATCTCTTCTTTGGATAATTGTTCTTGTAGATTTACTTTATATTCTTTTCCAAATAGATTTTTTAATACTTTTTCTAGTTCTTTATCTGTCTTCTTGGCCTTTAGAAAATCTGCTCCTCGAATATGCATTTTGATATTCACTTCATTTCCATCTACCTCTACATCACTTTTCAATAAAAGCATTGGTTTCATCAATGGATATTTATGTGCCATATAAGCAATAATATTTCTCCATTCTGTTTTTATGTCTTTTAGCACAACGCCTTCATGATATTTTATAATCATATCAATATGTTCAAAATGAAATCTATCGATTAAAAATTTTTCAAAAAACCATAGTTCTTTGATTTCTATATATTCGTCAAAATACAATATGACTTGCAAAGTATTTGTCTTTTTCACCACATTTAATCCTTGTATATTAGCATATTGTATATTGGATTTTGTTTGATAGTCTCGAAATATTTCTCCTACTTTTTTTGTTTTTACCGTTTCTTGCATGTATCTTTGCTCCTTTGTTTTTCTCTTTCCTATGTTTTCTATTATATACTATTTTTTTTACATTTCAAGCGAACAAAATGAAAAAAATAGAAAATCACATATTAACTAACATGATTTTCTATTTCTTATTTTTTAATAATATTCAGTCCATTAGATTCTCCATATATTCTATCAAAAATAACGGTATATTTAAAACTTTATCATCCTTTTTTAAATTATTCATTGATAATCTAATGGATATGTTATTATTAAATTTTTCATTATATTTTGTCAAACTACTATTATTGGTTGATTTATTAGATTTTACCTCTATTGGTATAATTCTATTTTTATTTTGAATCACAAAATCTATTTCATATCTATCAAAAGTAAAATAATTTGGAACTTCTTCGTAAAGTATTGTTAGCATATTTAATACATAATTTTCTGTAAAAGCACCTTTAAATTCTTCAAATAATTTATCTCCTTCTATCACAATTCTACTATCCAAATTTGCCATTCTTCTAAGTAATCCTACATCATTCATATAGATTTTAAAACAACTTAAATCATGATATGCCTTTAATGGAAAATCTGTCTTGTTAACATTATATACTTTATATATCAAATTTGCATCATTTAACCAGTTTAAAGCACTTTCATATTCTCTTGCACGTGCTCCTTCTTTTATGGTTTGATATAAAAACTTCTTGTTTTCCTTTGCCAATTGTGATGGTATACTATTCCATATTAAAGAAATTTTATTTGCTTCATGATTTTGCGTATGTTTTGAAAAATCGCTTTCATAGGCTTTTAATATATTTTCTTGTATTGCATTTACTAATTCCATATTTTTTTCATTTACCCATGAATACACAGCTTCTGGCATTCCTCCGATAATGAAATATGCTTTTAATTTTTCCTCTAATTGATTAAAAAATATTTCTGGAATATTTTCAATTTTTGTAATGGATTTCATATATTCTACTAGATTCTCACAATTATCTGCAATTAAAAATTCACTAAAAGACATTGGATACATATTCATAAATTCTACTTTTCCGACTGGAAATGATGTATGTGATAATCTTATTCCCAACAAACTTCCTGCACAAATAATATGATATTCATTTGCCTCTTCTTGAAAATATTTTAAACTATTTAAAGCATCTGGACATTCTTGTATCTCATCAAAAAATATCAATGTCTTTTCTGGTAATATTGCTTTTCCATATATGAATGCTAATTGCTCTAGTATTCTTTTGGGATCTTTTGTATTGACAAACAAATTTTGCAAATCTTCATCATGGTCAAAGTTGAAATAAGCAATGCCTTCATAATTTTCTTCTCCAAATTGTTTTATAATATATGTTTTTCCTACTTGTCTAGCACCTTTTAAAATTAATGGTTTTCTATATTTACTATCTTTCCATTTTATTAATTTTTCCATTATAAATCTTTTCATTTGACAACACTTCCCATCTATAATATATACATTATATATTATCATTATACCATATAATCACATTTTTGCAAATCTTTTCGCTGGTTTTTTCACACTTTTGCAAAGATTTCTGCTGTTTAAATCACATTTTTGTTTATTATGGGTAAAATAATGCTATTAAAAAATTCCTAAATGTTCTAATAATATTTTGACACCTATTAAGATTAAAATAAGTCCACCAATAAATTCTGCCTTTTTTTCATATTTATTTCCAAATGAATTTCCTATTTTTACTCCCATTAAAGATATGAAAAAAGTGATTACTCCAATAATCGTTACTGCTAATAGTATATTTGTTTGTAAAAAAGCAAATGTAATTCCCACTGCTAATGCATCAATACTCGTTGCAATCGCTAAAATTATCATTGTTTTAAAATCTACACAATCATTACACTTTTCACTGCTTTCCTTACTAAAGGATTCTTTTATCATATTTCCACCAATTAAAACAAGTAATATAAAAGCAATCCAATGATCAACACTTGTTACAAAACCTTCAAAAGCTGTTCCTAGAAAATATCCAATTACTGGCATTAACATTTGAAAGATTCCAAAATATAGTGCTATGATAATTCCCTTTTTCCAACTTAATGTTTTCATAGACAATCCTTTACACACAGATACTGCAAAAGCATCCATTGCCAATCCTAGTCCAATTAATACAAATTCTAATATTCCCATTTTTATTCCTCCAATTTACCTGTCAAATTTAGAGCTAGATTCGCGAGAACTTTTCTCTGCTTTTCTAAATTAACTATATATATTTAAGTTCTCGAAGGAGCGTAAAGATTTGTCAACGCGAAAAATTGCTTTTTCCTATCCAACAAAAAAGACTTTGCCTGCAATTTCTGCAAACAAGTCTCGTTATTTAAAATAAAGCCAGATGTTGTTTATCAGTATGTTGACTTTATTACATATTCTATGCTAACTACTCCCTCATTTTCTAAAATATTATACAATATTTTATTTTATCTGACAATAAAAAATGAACTATTTTTCTCTTCTTTTGTTCTAACTTTATGTAACCTAGAATTTTCAAGCATTTTATGGTATAATTAGGTAAAATTGATAAAAAAAGATTTTTCGAAATAATATATATAGTATAAAACGAAAAAGGTGGTGAAATTATGGTAGAATTACTTTCTCCTGTTGGTGATTTTGAATGTTTAAAAGCTGCTGTCCAAAACGGTGCTAACAGCGTATATTTTGGTGCCGATATTTTTAGTGCCCGAGCTTTTGCTACTAATTTTTCTCTTGAAGATTTAGAAAAAGCCATTCAATATGCAAAAATTCGTGGTGTCAAAACCCATTTAACATTAAACACTTTAGTAACAGATACAGAATTTGAATCTGCTATGACTGTAGCAAAAAAAGCATACGAATTTGGAATTGATGCCATTATTGTTCAGGATTTAGGATTGGCTATGGCACTTATGAGAGCATTTCCTGATTTACCAATTCATGGTAGTACACAAATGACTGTCCATAACCTAAATGGTGCTTTAGAATTACAAGAACTTGGTTTTAGAAGAGTTGTTCTTGCAAGAGAGCTTTCTGTTAATGAAATTGATTATATTTGTAAAAATACAAATATTGAAATAGAAACCTTTATCCATGGAGCTCTTTGTATCTCTTATTCTGGGCAATGTCTATTTTCTAGTATGTTAGGTGGACGTTCTGGAAACAGAGGAAAATGTGCTGGGCCTTGTAGACTTCCTTTTGAATTATTAGAAAACAATAAAACCATTAATTCTGGATATTTATTAAGTACACGAGATTTATGTGGTTTAGAGTTCATTCCTGATTTGATACGAGCTGGTGTAAAATCTTTTAAAATTGAAGGGCGTATGAAATCACCTGAATATGTAGCAACTGTTACCAGAATTTATCGAAAATATATTGACTTAGCTTTATCTGATAATGAATATGTAATTGATGAAAATGATAAAAAAGAATTGCTACAAGTGTTTAATAGAGGTATGTCTTCTTCTGGACATTTAAGTAATGAAGCTAACCGAAATTTAGTATTTAAGGAAAAACCAAATAATATGGGATTATTCTTAGGTAAAATACAAAAATACAATCATAAAAAAGGGTATATTACAGTTAAACTAAATGAACCAATTGGTATTGGAGATACCATTTCTATAGAAAAAGAACAAGGAACTTATACCATTTCTGAATTAATGGATACCAATATGAAAAATATTAAATTTACTGAAATTGGTCAAACAGTTGTCATTGGTAGAATGAAAGGAAATATCAAATTAGGTAATCAAATTTACAAAATGAGCTCTAAAAAATTAAATCTCTTGGCACAAAATAGTTGTTCAAAAGAAAATCGAAAAGTACTTTTAAATTGCCATATAGTGATTAAAGAAAATAAACCTATTACAATTATGGTTACATCAGCTAGTAATATTGAATTATATAAAGATTTGAAAATACAGTATACAAGTGATATCATTCCTTTAAAGGCAAAAACTAAGCCAATGGATAAAAATACGATCATAGCTCAGTTTTCTAAAACAGGTTCTACACCTTATGCCTTTAAAACATTAGATATTGACTTAGATTATAATGTATTTATTCCTAAATTAAGTACAATAAATGATTTAAGAAGAACGATTTTACAAATGGTTGAACAGTATGCCATTAATGTAATGACAAGAACCTATTCTATGACAGATAAAAAAATTAACAAAAGTAAAAATGAAAATAATATGATAGATAAATTTGAAAAAGAACAACATGATAGTCAGAAATCTTCTATAAAAAAGACAAGGTTATCTCTTTTATTAAACATCTTACATACAAATTTTGACTATACACAACTTCAGGACATTGAAAATGTATATGTACCTTTAAAATATTTTTCTATGAAAGACTATCAAGAAATTTTACATATTTTAGACAATCAATTTAATGTATACATCTATATGCCAACTATTGTAAAATCAAATTATAAAAACCTGTTGTCTAGCAATATAGAAACCACTTTAAATAACTATCATATTAAAGGATTTGTCATTTCAAATATCTGTAATATAAAATTATTACATACACTTTTTGCTGACCTAAATATAAAATTAGAATTAATTACCAACTATACCTTTAATGTATATAATTCAAACACTATAAAAGAATTAAAAAAACTAGGAATTTGCCGATATACCATATCTCCTGAATTGAATAGAGAAATCATTCATAATTTATGTAATAGTATGGATTTACCAAATGAATTAATTGTCTATGGTAGAACCCCACTTTTAAATATGAATTATTGCCTTTTAGGTGAAACAGATAAATGCTACCCTACTTGTAAGCAAAGATGTATCACAAATAATATATATGAACTAAAAGACCGTTTACATATGAAATTTAGAATTTTACCAGATAATATTCAAACTGTTACAACGATTTTTAATAGTAAAATAACATCTATCTATCCAAAAGAATTTAACATTGATTATGCAAGAATTGATATTTTGGATGAAACCATAGAAGAAATAAACGAAATTATTCATAGAGTACAAAATAACCAAAGATTTGATGGTAATCATTATACAAATGGAAATTTAAATAAAGAAATCTAAGACGTTAGGTGATATGTTAGGAACGTGCCAAAATGGACACTTTTGTTCAAAAGGGACAGACTATATAACTAAAAAATTAGTTTATATAAATCTGTCCTTTTCTTTTTTAAATCTGTTTACTGCTTAAATCTATAATTAAATCCATATTATCATCTTTTGCAGCTTTGTTTTTTCTAATTGCTCCACATGTTTTACATTTATAAATAATGACATAACCTTTTTTTCCATCAATTTCTAAAGAAACTGGTTCTAAATCCCCATGACAAGTTTCTTGCCTGTCTCCTGGATTTTTGTCAACATGTTTGGAATGTAAACAATATGGACAATGGTCACGACAAGAATACCCTAGTTTTGGTACTTTTTTTCCACAATTTTCACATATAAATTCTTCATCTATTTCTGTAAATCTTCTATTTTCCATCTCTTCTCCTTTTTGCATTTTGGGGCAATTGGTAAGATTTTGAGGGATTTTGGGGACGGACTCATTTTTCCCTTTTTAAATCAAAAAATCTGAATATACAGATTGCAAAATTAATTATTTTTACATAATTAATTTTAAATCTATAAAGTATATTGTATCTAATATGTGACAACATTATATTTTATAACTTAAGAATTATAAAAAAGGGAAAAATGAGTCCGTCCCCAAAATCCCTCAAAATGTCCCAAACAGAAACGTCCCCAATTGGACAAAATTAATATTTAAAATCTCCTCCACCTAAAAATTCTTTCAACAAAGAATTATTTGGCACAAATTCTTTTGGTATTTCTTCAAAATATTTTAACATATTCATTAATCTAAAAGCTTCTGCATATTCTGCTTCTTCTTTAGTAATTTCTTTTAATAGTGGCATAATAATTGTTTTTAAAGCCCCTATTTCATATACTAATGATGTATTAAATATAAAGTTTGATTCTTCTTGGAATGGGAATATATTTTTCTTTTCTCCCTCATTTACTTTGTTCCAACTTGCAATTGTATGTTTTGCAGAATATCCTCTAAATTGATAATCTCTTACAATTCTTCTAATTAATCTAGTGTCTGTTGTAGATATTCTATTAAATCTATCTAAATTTAGTACAGTTAACGCACTAATATATACTTTATATTTTTGCTCTGCTGGTATTTTACTGGTCAATTTATCATTTAAACAATGAATTCCTTCTATTACCAATACTTCATCTTTTTCTAATTTTAGTTTTTTACCATTATATCTTTTGGTTCCCTCAAAGAAATCAAATTCTGGCATTTCTACTTCTTCGCCATTTAATAATCTTGTTAAATGATCATTAAATAGTTCCAAATCTATAGCTTCTAAACATTCAAAATCATATTCTCCATTTTCGTCTCTTGGCGTATCTTTTCTTTCTACAAAATAATTATCTACTGAAATGGTTACTGGTTTGATTCTATTTAACTTTAATTGAATTCCTAATCTTTGTGCAAAAGTTGTTTTTCCTGATGATGATGGACCTGCAATTAATACCATTTTTATCTCTTTGTTTTTTGCTATATTATCTGCAATCTTTGCTATTTTCTTTTCATGCAAAGCTTCTGCTAATAAGATAATGTCTTTAACTGTTCCTTCTTCTATAGATTGATTAATTCGATAAACTCTATCTATATTTAAAATTTTATTAATATCATCATATTCTTCCATAGCCCATGCTAATTTCTTATTTTTTACAAATTTAGGCATTCTTTCTGGGTCACTTTGACTTGGATATCTTACTAAAAATCCATCATTATATCTTACAATTTCAAAAATTTTCGTAACTCCTGTTCGATTAGCCAATGTTCCATAACAATAGTTATAATAATCTTCACAATAATACATAAAGATTTCATTATTATCTTTTAAATCTAATTGTAATCTACCTTTTGATGTTTTTGTCTCATTGAAAAATCTTGTTGCTTCTTCTCTATTCATAATGACTTGTCTAATTGGCAAATCTTCTTTTACTATTCTTCTAACTTCTTGTGTTAGTCCATCTAAAAATTCATCTGTTACTTCTTCATCTATTAAATCGCAAAACATTGCATTTGATAATTGATAATTTACTTCCATTTTCTTATTAGGACATATATTCTCAAATGCTTTCCCCACTATGTATACTAATGTTCTTCTATATACTTTCATTCCTTCTGTTGAAGAAATATCAATTAATTCTATTTTTCCATCTTCTTCTATAACAGATTCTAAATTTTTATATTCATTATTAAAAACAGCAGCAACTACTATATATTCACTATTTTCAATTTCTTCTTTTAACAATTCACTAATTGTTATTGGTTCGTTCACTTCCATTGTTTTATCTTTATATTGTATTTTCATATAATTCCTCCTTTAGTTATTCCATAATTCATTGTATATGAAATCTGTATGTAAGTCAAGCATTGTAAAAGCTGTTATGAATAACTTGTGATATGATCACCCTGTAAAAAGTTGTAATATATTGCCCAAAATACATTATTACAGTTCAGACTAAGTCTGACTTACATTTTCCCTCATTATGCACAATTTTTTTTTTAATTACAAAAACATTTTATGAATATAAAGTTCATTTTTGGATATATTTTAATTAGAATGATTTTATATCAAAAGATAATCTATTTATTATTAAGAGGAGGGATTACTCATGGACATTTCTAGAATTAATTCTATATTAGCAAATAAAGAAAAGTGTGATGTTTTTTATGATGATAGACCTGTGTGGATTCAAGGGGTTAATGATAATATTGCTAAAGTTGGCTTTATTGACAATTTTGAAGAAAAGGATGTATTTATCCAAGATTTATATGAAAGAAATCTATATAATTAAAGATTTGGATGACGAGCTTGAGGGAATTTGGGTCTGTCCCCAAATTCCCTCTATCCTTTAAAGTTCATTTTCACATGTTCCAGTTTCCATTTCTTTTTTAATATTTTCTAGTGTATCACTGGCAATTTTATTCAAAGCTTCTTTGGTAAAGAATGCTTGATGAGAAGTAATAAATACATTTGGCATAGAAAGTAATATAGATAGATTTTTATCTCTTATATAGCTATTAGACATATCTCTTAAGAAAAATTCTTCTTCATCTTCATATACATCTAATCCTACTCCACCAATTTTACCTTCTGACAATTTTTGAACAAGGTCATTTGTATTAATCAATTTTCCTCTACTACAGTTAATAATGATAACACCTTTTTTCATTTTTGCAATGCTTTCTTTGTTAATCATTTTTTCTGTATCTTTTAATAATGGACAGTGTAAAGATATAATGTCAGATTCTTTGTATAATGTATCTAAATCTACATATTCAAATCCTACTTCTTCTCTAAATTTCTCATCTTGATAGGTATCATAAGCAATAATTTTTGTTCCAAATCCTTTCATGATATTAATAAAGGCTTTTCCGATTCTTCCTGTACCAATAACACCTACTGTTTTACCATGAATGTCAAATCCTAATAATCCATCTAAAGAAAAATTATATTTTCTAGTTCTTTGATACGATTTATATAATTTTCTATTAATACTTAATAATAAACCTACTGCATGTTCTGCAACTGCATATGGTGAATATTGTGGTACACGCACAATTTTTAAATTACCTTTTTCTTCTATATCTACATTATTAAATCCTGCACATCTTAGTGCTAATACTTTAACACCATTTTCTTCTAATATTTTTAATGTTTTGGCATCTGCTTTATCATTTACGAAAATACAAACAACATCAAATCCTTTGGTTAATGGTGCTGTTTCACTATTTAATTTTGATTCAAAATAAGTAATATCATATTTATATTCCTTATTATGCTTATTAAATACTTCTTTATCATAATTTTTAGTATCGAAAAATGCTATTTTTACCATTTTACTACCTCCTAAATCATTAAATTTCAACTCTAATATTATATAACCTTTTTATGGAAATTCCAATATTTTCTTCTCTAAATTTCAACACTTAAAAGTTTTGCTGTTTCCTATTCAACAAAAAAGCCATGTACAATACATGACTTTTTTACTATACAGGAAAAATCGAAATTTTATTTGAGCTCATTCCATATTTTTATACAATTTTACTTATTTACTTATCACCGTATTTCAATTTTTAAAAAAATGTCCCAAACAGAAACGTCCCCAAAAGGACATTAATCTATTTCGATTGCACCTGTATATAATCCATAATAGGTTCCTTTTTGTGCAATTAATTCATTATGATTTCCTCTTTCAATAATTCTTCCATGGTCTAACACCATGATTAGATCAGAGTTTTTGATTGTTGAAAGTCTATGTGCAATAACAAATACAGTTCTTCCCTTCATTAATTTATCCATTCCTTCTTGAACAATTTTTTCTGTTCTTGTATCAATACTTGATGTTGCTTCATCTAAGATTAATACTGGTGGATTATTTAATGCAGCTCTTGCAATAGATAATAGTTGTCTTTGCCCTTGTGATAAACCTTCTCCATTACCAGTTATCATGGTATCATATCCATGTGGTAAATGTTTAATGAATTTATCTGCATTTGATAGTTTTGCTGCTGCCTCAACTTCTTCATCTGTTGCATCTAGTTTTCCATAACGAATATTATCTCTTATCGTTCCTGTAAATAAACTTGTATCTTGAAGAACCATTCCTAATGATCTTCTTAAATCATCTTTTTTAATTTTTCTGATATTAATTCTGTCATAACGAATTTTTCCGTCTTGAATATCATAAAATCTGTTGATTAGGTTTGTAATGGTTGTTTTTCCAGCTCCTGTTGCTCCAACAAATGATACTTTTTGCCCTTCTTTAGCAACTAAACTAATATCATGTAAAATTCTTTTCTTTTCTTCATATCCAAATTGCACATTCTCAAATTCCACTTGGCCACGAAGTCTTGTATAGGTAATTCTTCCATCTTTATGAGGATGTTTCCATGCCCACATTCCTGTTCTTTCCTCAGATTCCACAATTTTTCCATTTTCCATTTTGGCATTTACTAGTGTTACATATCCTTCATCTACTTCTTCTTCTTGATCAATTAAATCAAATATTCTTTCAGCACCAGCTAGTGCCATAATGATAGAATTCATTTGTTGTGATACTTGACCTAATGGATTTGTAAATGCTTTTACAAATTGTAAAAATGCAGCAATACTACCTATAGTAAGGATTCCATTAACTGATAATATACCACCTATAACAGCAACTAGTACATATCCCAAGTTTCCAATATTCATTATACAAGGCATTAAGATATTTGCATACATATTTGCATTACCAGTACTATCACATAGATTTTCATTAAGACTATCAAACTTATCTTTTGATTCTTCTTCATAATTGAAAACCTTAACTACCTTTTGTCCTTCCATCATCTCTTCAATATATCCGTCTAATTTACTTATATCGTCCTGTTGTTTAACAAAGTATCTAGAACTATTTCCACCTAGATATTTTGAAACAAATATCATCAAAATGACCATTGCAAGAACTACCAATGTTAAATAAATATTTGTTG
>CAWVJG010000113.1:0-5798 GCA_963929465.1 Bacillota bacterium | reverse complement strand
AGCTTTGAATACTGGAGCTTTTGATGCAGGTATTTTGATTTCTTCTTTAGTTTGTGGGTTTCTACCTTTTCTAGCTGCTCTTTTTCTTACTTCGAAAGATCCAAATCCAACTAATTGAACTTTATCTCCTTCTTTTAAAGCATTTGTTACAACTTCTACGAATGCATTTACTGCTTCTTCAGCTGCTTTCTTTGTGTCACCTGTTTTTGCAGCTACTGCTGCGATTAATTCAGCTTTGTTCATTTAAATTACCTCCTATAAGTATAATGTTATGTACTTTTATTGCTTAGAGCGGCAATAAATGTACTACTATATAAATTTATTCGCCAAAAATATATAAAATCCTTCTTTTTTTCTGAAATTTTAATATATTTTTAACTTTTCTAATATCATACAAATCTTATCTCCTGCTGGCAACATTTTTATTTCTTGTTTCGAAAATACATGTAATACAACAACTGCCAATGCATAGATAATGATTGCAGATACTATTGCTATTATTGTAGCCAAAGTTTGTGTAATTATTCCTAAAAGTACAGAATATATAAAATATGAGCAAATTCCCATAATAGCTGTTGCTAATATTGGTTTTATAACAAATCTTCTTACACCTAATTTTAATTTTATCGTTCTTTTTAAAGCTGCAATCGATATCATAAATGCTACTAAATGACATGCTACTGATGCAATAGCCGCTCCATTAACACCTATGGAAGGTATTGGAACTAAAATTAAATTCAAAATCAATTTTACAATCACACCGACACCCTAAAGCAATTGCTGGTACTCTTAATTTTCCATATCCTTGTAAAATAGAGTTAATAGTTTGGTCTAATATCGTAAAAATAATTGTCAATGAACTAATTTGCAATACAAGTGTCCCTGAACTTGCATTTGGATATAATAAATTTAGTATTGGTCCAGCAAATATGCACATTCCCACTGTGCATGGAAGTCCAATTAGCATAGACATCAGTAATGTAAATGTTGATTTTTGCTTTATTGATTTATAATCTTTTACTGCCTTAGCCGCTGATATGGCTGGAACTAATGCCGTCGCAAAAGCGACATTAAATGATAATGGTAAACTTGTTAAAGTATCTACCTTTCCTCCTAAGATTCCATATTGTGTAACAGCCATATCTTCACTCATAAACTGTTTTAAACTTCTTACAACTGTAAAAGAATCTATGTTTTTATTTAATGAAGACATAATGGCAGTTAGTGCAATTGGAATAGAAACTAATAAAATCTTTTTTACAATACTTCTAACTCTTTCATATTTATAATTAACTGTTTCTCTTATTTCTGAGGCAATTTCTTTTCTTCTTGTTTTATAGAATAGATATAAATAACCAAATCCTACAAATGTTGCAAGTGTTGTAGCTAATGTTGCTCCTCCTGCCATCCATACAGTTGATGTATTAGAAATAATGGCAACAATTTCTACTAATATAATGGTAAGTGTTGTTTTAAAAATTTGTTCCAAAGTTTGTGATCTTGCTGTTACCTTTAGATTTTGTCTTCCGTTAAAATATCCTCTCATAACAGATGAAATTGCTACAAAAAATACGGCTGGTGATAATGCCACCATTGTCATCTCTGCATCTGGAATTTGTAACCATTGATTAGCAATTAAACCTGCTCCAAAAAATAGCATTAAACTCCCAATTAAACCAATAACCGCAAATGTTGCAAATGCTATTTTAAAAATTCGATAAGCACCTTTGTGGTCCCCTACTGCCACTCTTTCTGAAACTAGTTTTGATATAGCATTCGGTACACCTGTTGAAGAAATGGTTAATAATACTGCATAAATTTGATAACTTGCTGAAACAATTCCATTTCCTTGGTCTCCAAATCCTTCTCTATTTGTTAAATATAAATTATATACAAGTCCAAGCAGTTTTATTAGCAATTGTGAAAAAATTAATGTAACAACTCCCTGCATAAAAGTTTCTTTTTTTCCTCTAGAAACTTTTTTTCCTGCTGTATCTGTCATCCAATCCCTCCTGTTTTTATATATGTTTCTTTTTAATTGTACGAATTAATTATAAATTTAATTACTAAATTATTCAATAGTTTTGAATTTTTTTCTTGAAATCTGAAAAATTGCTAAAGAAAAGGGATTTTGGGGACGGACTCATTTTTCCCTTTTTTATTAAAGAATTTCTATAAAATTTAGCTTATAGAAAATTGTGTAATAACTTTATATTTTATATTTTTTAGATAACTCAAATCAAAAAGGGAAAAATGAGTCCGTCCCCAAAATCCCTTTTCTTTGTCAATTTTTTAGATTTTTTTGCTAAAATTATTGACATTTTCGCATTTTTGTATTAGAATTATTTAGCAATTATATATTTATTAGTTAGATATGATTTAAATATAAAATCTCTCCCCGGTGGTTTTAGATTTAAATTTCATATATAAAAAATTTATAATAATAGGAGGGTATTATCATCATGAATAATACGACATATAGCGCAAAAGCAAATGAAGTAGAAAGTAAATGGTATATTATTGATGCAGCTAACAAACCACTTGGTAGAGTTGCTACAGAAGCTGCAAAATTATTAAGAGGAAAACACAAACCAACATATACACCTAATATTGATATGGGTGATCATGTTATTATCCTTAATTGTAAAGATGTTATCTTAACAGGTAACAAATTAAATCAAAAAATTTATAGACATCATTCTGGTTATATTGGAGGAATGAAAGAAGTTCCTGCAAAAGTAATGCTTGAAAAGAATCCAGAAAAAGCTATGACATTAGCTATCAAAGGAATGTTACCACATACATCTTTAGGTAGAAAAATGGCTAAAAAATTAAGAGTTTATGCTGGTAGTGAGCATGAAAACCAAGCACAAAAACCAGAAGTATGGGAGGTAAAATAATATGGCTAAAAAAGAAAATGTAGTTTTTTATGGTACAGGTAGAAGAAAATCTTCAGTAGCAAGAGTTAGACTTGTTGAAGGTAATGGAAAAATCACAATCAATGGTAAAGATATTGATGAATTCTTTGGATTAGAAACTTTAAAAGTTATCGTTAGACAACCATTAACAGTTACAAATACAACTTCTAAATATGATGTTATTTGTACAGTTAAAGGTGGAGGATTCACAGGTCAAGCTGGAGCAATCAGACATGGTATTGCTAGAGCTTTAAATGAAGCTAATTCAGAATATAGACCAGCTTTAAAATCAAGCGGATTCTTAACAAGAGATCCTCGTATGAAAGAAAGAAAGAAATACGGTCTTAAAAAAGCTCGTAAAGCTCCACAATTCAGCAAAAGATAGAAAATATCAAAACCTCAGAAGTTTCAAAACTTCCGAGGTTTTTTCTATTATTGTTATATTTATTATATCATTTTATCATTTTCTTCTATGTCTCTTTGCTGACTTTCTTGCCTTTCTTCTAAATATCTTTTCCAAAATGGTTTCACTGTATCAAGATTATGTACAGTATACTCTTGGTCAAATTCTTTTAACTGAATATCTTTAAATTGTCTTTCTTTTGAATCTAATAATTTTATTTGATTTTTCATTTTTTCATCATTTATATGAAAAGCTAAATATGGTTCTTCACATGCTTCGTCATCTTTTGTATAAACAAATTTTGTAGTTAAATCTTTTGGGTCAATTCCAAATTCATATATACATCTCTCTAACATTGTTCTTGATTCAGATAAATGCGTCGCTTCTTCTGAAAAATTTTGTGTAAACATATCTAAAAAAGCATCTATTTTTTGTTCTAAATTATCAAATTCTTGAGAATTTACTGCATTAAATTTTTCAAATATTGGATATCGAAATGTTCGATCTTCATTTGTCAAACCTATGCTATGATAAATTTCTCTTAGCTCTTCATCAGAAATTCCAATGACATTATCTGGTGGATTTTCTAATTTATGTGCATTTGAAAGATTTCTTTCTGGCTCTCGCAATTGTTCATAAGTTTTGCCAAAATACATAGGTCTTGCTTTAAATAAAGTATTACTTAAATCCCAAGTCGCATCAGTGATAATATTTCCTTCTTCTGTTTCAACTAATAGAAATGAATGTGTATCAGATGATAATTCTCGTGTATTTACTCCCACTCTTGCTAGTATATTTCTTTGTATAGATGTAATTCCATTGCAAACACTCTTTCCATCTGCAAGAGACTTCCAAATATTTCTTGTTCCAGCTGTAAAATCATTGGCGTATTTTCCAACAAAATGGAAATCGGGTGCATAAGTAATTAATTCCCCCATTTTATAATGTACATATGCAGCCTTTTGTTTTTTTGACCATTCTGGATTTATTTCTGCTACTATTTCATCAATAACTTCTTCACCTTTCAGAAATTCTTCTTTAGTAGCTTTTCCCATAATTCCATTTGCTACAACTATTTTTCCATCATAATTTCTAACAACATTTGCTAGTTCTTTATATATTTCCCCTGTTTCCGTTTCTGAAATTTGAATTCTCACACAATCCTCAAGATAATCTATTCGAACATCATATTTTTTCTTAAGTTCTTCTATTTCCATAATTTATATCATATCCTTTAATTTTAAAATCGGTGTTATTTTATAGCCATTTCCATCATCACATTCTGAGTTTGCTTGTTGTCGTAAATCTCTTAAAAAATCTTTCTTTATATTTTCTGTAGTATTTATCTTTTTGGGTGTTTCAATCAGTTTTACATCATTTTTTCTAAATAATTTTTGAATTATTTTTCTTAACCACTCCATATGCACTTTCCTACCTTTTATTAATATTTTAAATATTTATATGTACAAATCCATATTATCTTCTGCTGCAACAACTTCTATTCCATATTTTTTTGTTAAATCTTGTGCAATTTCTGGTGGATTCTCACTCAATATATTTTTATTAAAATGTGTGATAATCACTTTAGCTGGATGTACTGTTTTTATAAATTCTTCTACTGCTGGTATATCCAAATGTTTTGCTTTTTCTTTATTATTTATATGATAAGCTACATTCATGATTAAAATATCGCAATTTTCATAAGTCTTCAATAATTCTGGGAAATATTTTGTATCTGTGACAATCCCTATTTTATTTTTGCTAGTTTTTATTGTAAATCCATAACATTCTACCCCATGGTCATGTGCTATAGAGGCTGTAATTTCTAGATTTTTTATTTTATATGTTCCATTGGCTTCTATCGTTTCTATCTTTTCAGGGAAACTTTCCAAATATGGTTGTAAAATTCGATTTTCTATCGCTTGTTTTGGTACTATTACGCTTCCTCTTTTTTCTCTTCCCCCATTTGTCATTAATTCTATAAATATATTTAAATCATTCGCATGATCTATATGAACATGTGATACGATAATTCCATCAATTGTTTCCTTATTAGCATATGTATGAATATACTTATAAAATGTATTAATTCCTGGATCAAAAACAATATGTGTATCGTCAATGTTTATATATAGTCCTCCTGCTGATCTTATGTTTTTAAAAATGATATCTTTATTTCCTGTTGTTCCAAAAAAATGAATATAGTCCATCTTCTTCTCCCTTTAATATTTCTTGTATTATATAAAATCACTACTATTATACTCTAATTCTCCTATATTTTCAATACTTACAGTTGCTTCTGAAACATAACTCGTTACAGTTCATTGTAGAATGTCTGGAAAGGTATATATATTATATTTTTCGCTATCCCAACACTTTACATACTGTAAATAAATCAACTCCCACGGGACTGTCGTTGATTTATTAACAGTATGTAGCGTGTCGGTCCCCACGAAACTCGCTTAAAATATAATATA
>CAWVJG010000112.1:0-6115 GCA_963929465.1 Bacillota bacterium | reverse complement strand
GATTTTGATGATGATATGATACAAGATGAAACCATTACATGTATAAAGAACTTTTCTAAATTTTCAAAAATGGTGATAATTACCTCTATTCCTTATCATCAATATGAAAATCAGTTAGATACCTATTGTTCTAGTTTTTGTATTAATGATTTCATTTCTAAAGAAGAACTAAATGCTATGCTTCATACCACTGAAGATTTTAGAAAAATTATGGATATGCAACCTTCATTAGTGGATACATTATATTCCATTACTGGTGGCATTCCATTTGCCTCTATCTATTTAATGAAAAAAATTGTGAATGCTAATAAACTTGGAATCTCTTTAGAAAATGCCATTTCTAGATATACAAAAACAAATGAAGATTATAAAATCATATCAGAAAAAATCATTCATGATATATGGAAAGAATTAAGTCCAATCGCAAAAAAAATCGTCATTATTTGTGCAAATTTTAAATATACCATATCGATTGAACTTGTTTCCTACATATTACATTTAGATATATTATCAAACGAATGGCAAGAAGCGATTACAGAATGTTATACAAATGATTTATTAATCCCCATTATTCAAAACCATCCTAGATTAGATATGCACAATTTAATCAAAACACTTGTCTTAGTAAATGCTTCTGATGAAGATTTTGATAAAGAAACATTTTTGAAACAATTGGCAAAATTTTATATAGATAAATCTGCATATGTGGGTGAATGTTATAATGACATTTCTAAATTAAAATTATTTGACGAATTAGACGAATGGAACATCACAAAACAAGTTTTAAATATGTTAGAAGAAAATAAATTATTTAAAGAATATATTACCATTATTAGAAATTTAAAATACTATATTTATGTTAGAGGTATGTGGGATAAAGGAGAAGATTCTCCTCATTTAAAAAGAGCGAAAATGGCAAATATAATTCAAGATAAAAATGAAGAATTAGAAGCTCTATGTGATTATATTAATATAATGTCTAAATCTCAAAATCAAGAAGAAGCAAAAAAATATTTAGATATTGCCTCAAAAATTGTCGATACAGAAAAAGATACTTTAGAAAAACGTATTGTCTGTTTGTTTTATCATGTAAAAGCTTTGTATACTTGTAACTGTTTGAAAGATTATAAAGAAAGCTATGACATATGGATGAATATTAAAGAAAACTATTTTCCTTATATTAATGAATACAGGAAATTGGTAACAGATTTATGGATTACCAGGTGTTATTTAAAAATTAAAAATACTTTTGATTTAAAATATGAAATGTTAATTCAGCGATTAGAAGAAGCAAAACTTGCCAACTTCACTCGTGGTCAAGCAGATTATCGCCTTTTATTAATTTCTTTGCTATTAGAAAATTATGCAACTACCCAAGAGGCTAATCTTTTGAAAAAGGCTAATACAGAATTAACCTCTTGTGAAAATTTTCTAAAAGACAATGATTTAGATGATATTCGAAATGAAGCTTTATATTATCGTTTGCAAACCATATATTCTGTTTATACGAATGATTTTGAAAAAGCTGAAGAATTTTGTCAAAAAGCTATTAAAGATTATGAAATGATGAATTGTAAAAAAGATATTGAAACTTTACTTGGAATGTTAGGTAGATAATTTTTTGAATAAAAACAAGGTAACATTTCTAATATTCGCAAAGCCCGAAGGGTAATTCCCTTCGGGTTGCTTAATTGTATGTTATATACCTAGTCTCAGTGGTTATACTAATATTTCTACCACATTGAGACTTCCTTTTATTTTTCCTTCCAAATCTTTGTTACCAGATTTGGAAATCTGGAGAGCATCTCCCTCATATTTTCCGACAATTTGCAAATAGTCATTGGCTAACTTGTCAAACTTCGCTAAATATAGCTCCCCTTTTTTCGCTCCTCTTATCTCATAGTACTGAATATTGTC
Source organism: Bacillota bacterium (assembly GCA_963929465.1). Lineage (GTDB taxonomy): Bacteria > Bacillota > Clostridia > TANB77 > CAG-508 > CAG-269. The sequence goes on along the minus strand of CAWVJG010000112.1, from coordinate 4,198 downwards.
AACAATCCCAATACTTGTACATCTAATCCCTGGTACTTCATATATGAAAGGTTTTCTATTTTCACTTAAAAGGTAATTTGATGTTGGCAAGGGCAGTTCTAATATTTCTCCAATATCTTTACCTTTTTTTGTAGCTATATATGTATTAGCCATTCCCTCAATTGGTTCAACACTGTCCCATTCGCCCTGCCATTCTATAATGCCACTCTCTTTTGTGACTTCGTAAATTTTCCATTTACCATTTTCTCGGCAATTGATTTGAAACCTGTTTGGATTACTTTTTGACGAAATATTCATATTATCTTCATACTTATAGCCTTCGAATCTTTTTTGAAATGGCCCAGAAATGACTATTTCGTTGTCTCTCATATACACATATGTAAAACCGTTCCAGTCAAGTATTTCTATCCCAGCATTCATAATTGGGTAGCCCCAATAATCGAAGGGGTGAATTTTTCCATTAATTTCTGTTATTTTGCCAGAATTCCATAACATGCTATTATACAGTTTTGTCCTATTCTCTTGGAACAATATACCCTCTGTTCCATAAGACCTGAACCAGTGAAACCCTTTTAATTCTTGGATTTCGGCAATGCCTGTCTTATCTTTCCATCTCTTAAATACTTTTTCTCCTGTGGCTATTAGCAGATATTCTTCATTTTGCCCAGTTTCTATTACTTCAAAATGAAACTGGTGGTCTCTCCCAAATGGTGCTAGCACCATTTCTTCCTCTTCGATAATCATCGCTTCTTCTATGATTCCCTTTTCGTCTTTCCGCTGAACAATGGAAATGCCATATTTCTTAAGAAAACTATCTTTTATATTCCGATACCCTCCTAATTTTTTTTGCATCTGCAGATGCTTACAAAATCTTTCTTTCGTGTTCTTTGCTTTTTCTAATAACATACTTTTCCCTCACTTTCTCACCAATATCTGGCTTAAAATTTGTTACAGTTGCTTAATTTATACTAGTATATCACAAAAATATTTCTTTTCCAATATTATGTAATTTAAAGATTTTTTCTTCTTAATTGTCCACAAGCTGCATCTATATCTGATCCTAGTTCTCTCCTAATCGTTGCAACAATTCCATGGTCATTTAAATAATCTCTAAATTTCATGATATTTTCATTTGAGCTTTTGGTATATGCTCCATTTTCTATTTTGTTGATTGGAATTAAATTGACATGACAAAGCATTCCCTTTAACAATTTTACTAATCGTTTGGCATCTTCTAAATTATCATTATTTTCTTTGGCCAATGCATATTCAAAAGAAATTCTTCTATGTGTTTTTTCTATATAGTCCTTGCAGGCTTGTAATAGTTCTTCTATATGATATGTATTGTTTACTGGCATCATTTTACTTCTTTGTTCATCTGTTGTTGCATGTAAAGAAATAGACAATGTACATTGTATGTTTTCTTCTGCCAATTGATATATCTTTGGTACTAAACCACTTGTAGATATACTAATATGTCTTGCTCCTATATTTAATCCTTTTGGATGGTTGATAATTCGAATTGCTTTTACTACATTATCATAATTATCTAATGGTTCTCCTATTCCCATAAATACAATATTGGAAATTCTAACATTGGCATCTCTTTCTACTGCCATAATTTGTTCAATAATTTCTCCACTACTTAAATTCCTTGCAAATGGAATTCCTGTTGATGCACAAAATTTACATCCCATTTTACATCCAATTTGAGAAGATACACAAATACTAAATCCATGATGATATTCCATTAATACAGTTTCAATGGCATTTCCATCTAAGACGTCAAATAGATATTTTCTTGTTCCATCTGATGCCACTTGTTTTTTTAATATCTTAAATTCTTTTATTTCATAGATTTGTTTTAACTTTTCTCTTAATTCTAATGATAAATTGGTCATTTCATCAAAATGCGATACTCTTGCTTCATAAAGCCATTTATAAATTTGCTCTGCTCGAAAGGATTTCTCTCCAATTTCTTTTAGCTCTTCTTTTAATTCGTCTAATGTATAGTCTTTAATATTTTTCATTTTCTTTCCTCACTTATTTTTTATACCAATGATATTAGTTAATCATTACTGTTCTATTATACCATGTTTTCTTAGTTTTTTCATCATTGCAAAGAAAAAAAGATGTATTTGCTTTATTTTTTTGTTACAATTCACAGCTCATAAACGACAGGGAAACCTTATGTTATTCTAGATTGAATGGATTTCGAATGTGATTGGAGTGCTTGTAGCCTTTCTTAATTAAAAACAAATGAGGAAGCAGGAATAGCGAGAGGCTCGTTTGTTTTTGATTTAGAAAGGCTAAAGTACGCATTGAGCCGAGAAATTTATGAAATATAGAATAACATAAGGTTTCCCTGTCGTTTATGAGCTGTGAATTGTAACTTTTTTTTGCCTCTATTCCACTCTCTATATAAAACAAAAGTATTACTAAATGATTTCATTGCGAATATGCTTGTATTGAAGCGAGTAATAAATCATTTAGTAATACTTTCCCTTTGTATAGAGTTTTAAGTATACACTTTTCTTATTTAATTCATATACTGTATATGTTGCTTTTTGGGTAATTCATAAAATTCCAATTTATCTCCACTCTTGTTTTTTTCATTTAACGAAACTGCATTGATTTGATTATTATAATAAGTTTTAAAATAATATATACCTTTACTTGCATTCATACAAGAAGAATAGGTTGTCATATCATAATGATTTTCTTTGGTTATAACACTTCCTTTTATCATGGAAACAGAATCTAAGATGTGAAAAAATTGAGAAATAGAACTTTCCTCATCTTCATCTGTAATAGAGTTAAATTTATAAAATGCCGATCTAACAAATCTAGAAGTTGGTGTGACATCTCCTGGTAATCCCATCATTCCCATTCCTTGTCCATATGGTTGTAAAGAGATTTCCTCTGAAAATGTATTAGTTGGAAATTTAGCTGATATATTCATATAATTATTCATATGAATATCATGATAATAAAATGGTGGATTATTGGTTAAAACACCATAAGGATTATCATAAATTTGTAATCCATTTTTTGTTTGTTCTAGCACAATACATTCTTTCTCATCACTAATCATCCAATGTAAATCCACAGCTGGCATATTTTCATGAAATGTTTGATTAGTTATATTTATCTTATTTAACTCTTCTCTTAATTCTGCTATACTTGAAAAGTTTCCCAAACACCATGGAATTAGTTCAAATGATGTTATATTTATATATCCGTCTTTTTCTTTATCATATACTGCATTTTTGGGGAAATACAATCCTGCCATACATAATCCTTTTTCATTTCCGCTATCAGCATATAGTGGATAATCATCTACCACTGTTCCCATTCCTATCATGGCATATTTTGTTTTCATTTTTTCATTATGTCTTAAAGTAAATTCATAATTTCTAGGTGTTATTATCACTTTTTCTCCAAAAGTAGATTCTAAATCTAAATTCCTTCCAAAATAGTAATCTTTTGTTTTGAATGTCATACAAGTACACATATCCTCACCTTTTTATTTATTTTAAAGGTCTTTGATTTCTTTTGGAATGATAATATTTCTTGGTCTATTTACTTTTATTAATTGTTGGTAATTTTCAAATATTTTATAATCCTTTCCATAAAAAAACATCAACAAACCTCTTCTTATTTTATCAAATTTTGTTTGTTTTATTACAATTAATCCTGTTTCCATTTTTTTATATGACATAAAAATCACCAACCTTTATTTTTCGTTCGATTTGAGGGATTTTGGGGACGGACTCATTTTTACCTTTTTTAAACTATAACTTATAAAAAATATAAATGATAAAAAAACTAGGCTTCTTACATATCTGAATTCAAATTCAGATATGTAATTTGCTTATACATAAAACTATATGTGATGATTTATAATTTTTGGATTATCCATAAAAAGGGAAAAATGAGTCCGTCCTCAAAATCCCTCAAAACGTCCCTATCGGACATTTTATTTTAACAGCATTATATCATTAGCATTTATTATACACAAGAAAAATTTTTTTAATATTTTTAAAATTTGCTATTACATCAATTTTTAAAACATGGTATAATATTACAAGTACATAAACGTGTAGCTTTAATGGCGTAAATCCAGTTTAGTTACACGTTATTTTTATGCTTGTAAAGAACACTATAACTAACACAATAAAAAAATATAGTTCTTGCA